>DATFVZ010000032.1:0-5073 GCA_035259785.1 Gemmatimonadales bacterium | reverse complement strand
ATCCTCGTCAACTCGCTCAACGCCTCCGGATCAGCACTCCCAATCGCCCGCTGCGTCGCCAACTGCTTCACCAGTTCGCCCAGCACCGCAAACGGCAGCTCCCGCTCCGCGTCATACGCCTGTGCTCGCGCCACCACCGCGCCATCCATCTGACACGTCGATGCAAACGCGTTCACCAGCGTCGTTTTCCCAACACCCGGATCGCTCGTCACGACGACAATGCGCGGATTCTTCCGCCTCGCCTCGAGCCACGCATCGTACAACACGCTGAACTCGCGCTCCCGCCCGATCAGCGTCTCCGGCTCAAACCGGCGGTCGATCCGTGGGGGCGGATAGCCAGCTACCGCCGGTCTCGGCCCGCGGCGGCCGTCCCGCAACAGATCGGCCATCCGGACCAGATCCGCACCTGGCTTGGCGCCGAGCTCCTCGGCGAGGCGTGACTCATAACGTGCGAACGCCTTCAGCGCGCTGCTGCGATCGCTCGCCCACGCGCGTGCCTCCATCACGCCCCGAATCCCTTCCTCCGAGAGTGGATCGAGGTCCTGCAGCTTCGTGGCGTGTCGTTCAACGGTTGCGAAATCGCCGATGCGACGAGCGGCATCCATGAGTCTTACCAGACAATCGCGCATCTGCGGAACCAGCCGCGCGCGGTGCTCATCTTTCCATTCTTCAAACGGCCGCGCCGTGGGGATTTCGAAGCTGTCCAGGAATGGACCGCCAATCCTCACATCCCCATCGCTCAAGTGCATGGCGTCCACATCGATCCACCCCGCGGCAAGTCCAACCGTCGCGCGTTGAATCACGACCGCCTCGCGGGCGATCTTGGCCTTGATGACAGACAAACCCTGCGCGAGCGAGTGATTGGCGAACTTGGGCGCTGCGTCAGGCCACAGAAGATCAGCGAGGTAGTCGCGGGTGAACTGCTTGCCAGCGTCGAGCGCGAGCCGAATCAGAAGGGCGAAATGCTTGCGCGTACGAAAACGCACCTGCTCACCGGCAACGGTGAACAGGGCAGGACCACCAAGGCAGTGCAGCAGAAAATGGTGAGCCACCCACCCACACGCGTTTTAATGATTCGCAATAGAGATAAGGCCTGCGAATCAACGAGGTGTCAACACTCTGAGCTGTATCACTTTGGGGAGGGTTTAGACCCGGTCTGCACGTGGAGATCAACTACTAAACGCGACACCAAGCAATCTCCGCGCCCTACCAGACCTTAACAGCTGGCCCAGGGCCCGGGACGGCTCCCGTTACCTATCAGGTTGACCCTTCACGCGGTATGATGTAAGCCCTCGCTTCCACTATCACCACCGTGCGCGGTTCCCGCTGACAGGAGGAGATTGTGTCGATCATCCGCTTGGTGGTCGCCGTACTTGCGGCCGTCGCTCTCGTGCCGGCGACGGCTGGAGCGCAGGGCGGGGCCGCGAAGTCCGATTCCAAGATCTGGGAGAACTACGACTTCGTGCCGGGAAGCAAAGTCATCTTCTATACCGATTTCTCCGAAGATCGCGTCGGCAACTTCGCGCGCGGCTTGAAGTACGTCAGTGGGCCCGCGGAAATCGTCGAACGCGGCGCCGTCAAAATGCTGCGCTCTACCGGACCGTCCACCTTCCTCATCCCCGTCGGCCGGGCGCTGCCACAGCGCTTCACGCTCGAGATCGATGTGATCGCCCCCACCGAGGCAATCGGTGGCTATGACTACGTGGCTATCGAAGGTGGATCGGAGCTCGACCGCGGCGAGCAATCGGCCGAGGTCAATTGGACTCCGGAGGGCTCGCTGATCATGGGCGGTGGTCAGGACGTTGGCACGAGCGAGAAGCGCGTTCCCGAAGCCGAAGCCGCGCGAGCACTGGGGCAGGTGACGCACCTGCGTATTCTCATGGACAGCGCCTACTTCAAGATGTACGCGAACGAGAAGCGGCTCTACAACATTCCGGTCCTGCAGTTCCGGCGCGACAGTGTTATCCGCGTCCTGGTGAAAGGCGGCGAGGAGCAGAACCAGGCCACCTTCCTGACGAGCATCCGCGTCGCCGAGAGCGACGCCGACGTGATGTACGACGCGCTGACGACCAAGGGTCGCTGGATCACCCAGGGGATCTTGTTCGCCACGGGCAAGGCGGACCTCCAACCCGAGTCGCGCCCGGTGCTCAGGGAGATCGCCGGCACACTAAAGAAGTACGGCGATCTCAAGATCCTGATCGAGGGCCACACCGATAACGTCGGATCGCCGGCGACGAACCTCACGTTGAGCGACGCGCGCGCGGCAGCAGTGAAGGCCACGCTCGTATCGGACTTTGGCGTGGATGCAGGCCGGATCACCACCAAGGGCCTCGGTGACACGAAACCTGCCGTGCCGAACACGACGGCGGCGGGACGGGCACAGAACCGGCGCGTCGAGATCGTGAAGCAATGATGCGTTCGAAAATCACGGCGCTGTTTCTCGGCGGGTTGGTCGCTGTCGCGGTCTTTGCGGGAAGCACCCCCGTCAGTCCAGAAAACGTGTCGAGCGTCCAGTCATGCCCGCTCTCGCTGCCGCAGCAGCTCAAGGCCGGCCAGGCCTTCGAGAAGATGATGCCGGTGCTGAAGCATCCGCGCTGCTTCAACTGTCACGGGGGCGTGAACGAGACGCTGCCCGCCGAAGATGGCGGACACCTCGGTGGAGACGTCGGTACGAACGACTGTCTGGACTGCCACGTCGGCGTGCGCAATCTCAACAATTCTACTCGTCAGTGGTCCACGCCGCCCGCTCCCTTGTTTTTCAAGGGAAGGAGCTCCCGCGACCTCTGCAATCAGTTCAAGATCAACACGCCGAACCCCGAGCTGTTCATTGGCCACATGATCAACGACAACGATGACTCGCAGTTCGCCGAAGCCGCCTACCAGGGCGATCGCAACCTCAACGCGCATGGCCGCGCGGTCTCGCAAGAACAAACCGGGCACGCGATGGTGCCCGAACGCCCTCCCGTTCCTCATGCGCAGCTGGTCACGTACGCCCGGGAGTGGGCGAACACAGTGGGCGCGGCGGGTTGGAAGATCCCCGACTGCGGCTGCCGGATAATGGGTGATCGGTGGGAAGGCACCGTCACCACCGAGTTTACCCACGTCAGTGCCGGGTACGGCACGCTCAAGGAGACTCAGGTCGCGACCGCGCGGTTCGAGATCGACTCGACTTTCTTCCACTTTCTACCGGGGAGTGACATCCCGAAGGATCCCTGGATCGTCTGGAAGACAACGGGGGGCGTGCTCAACTGGACGGTCAACGCGACCGGCGGCCAGTGCACGACCTCAGCGTCGGGCAGCGCGCCCATCATCCTCGGCGGCGACGGAATCCCGTGGGGTTCGATCTGGATCGAGCCCGATTCGAGCACCGGGGACCTCAAATACTCCGTGCAAACTGGCCCATGGCCGGACGAGTACCAGCCGCGGTTCATGTACCAGTGCCACAACGGGGACGTTAATACATCCTTTCCGAGCAATGGTTATTCATTTTTGGGCTGGTGGGTTCACGCGCCCGGGGCCACGTTGGTCAACGGGGAATCCCTGTGGGGGGCACCCGCGGCCGATGACCGCCGTGGCCCGTCCCCGCTCGGGACCATCAAGGGTTCGCTTACCAACACGACCGAGTTGGGCACCTACAAATGGGTGTGGGATTTCAAGCTGGTCCGCTAAAGCCGCTCGGCGTGCTCCCGGGCTTGGGCCAGCAGCGCGCGAGGCTGGCCCTGCCAATCCCCTCGTTTGCGGTTGAGGTAGGCTTTCCGCAGCAACCACGCCGCCTGGTACCACTCGAGGGCCTGCTCATCCAGTAGCGGGCCGGCGCGATCCAGGAACGCCTGCCGCGCCTGACGGACGCTCGTTGCGCGCGACTCCCGCAGCCCTCTGGCGAAGATGCCAGCCAGAAACATGCCCGCCTCGGCCTCGGCGGGTCCCTGACCGAAGCGCTCCCAATCAATGACGCCCGGACCGTCACCCAGGTCGATCACATTGCGATCGTGGAACGCGTCGTGGATGAGTCGGCTCGCGCCGTCTTTCGCGGTCGAGCGCGCCAGTCGGTCGGCCACCGCCTGCGCGGCACTGCCCAACGAGGCATCGGTGTCCTGCAGCCCCGCGATCCATTTGCGGGTCTGTTCCAGCGCTCGATCGCGCCCGGTCGGCTCACCGAGCGTCACCTGCAGCGTTGCTGCTCGGACCAGCCAGGCGGCGGCCAGTTCGCCGGCGCGCTCGCCCTGACCGCGCTTGATCAGGTCGAACGCGGTCGGACCCTCGAGCCAGCCGACGACCATGAGGCGGAGATCCCGATCCCACGTCAGGAGGGGCGGGACGCGTACAGGGGAATCGCCGGTCAAGCCGGCGCCCGCAAGCGCTTGGTGCAATTCGACGACCGGAGTGGGGTCCGAAGCATAGAGCTTGATAGCGAAGTGGCGGGTCCCAGCCCGCGCTTCGACAGTGGCCCTCACTTCGTGCTTGTGGGCGCGGAGCCGGAGTTCTACAGGATCCTCAAAGACTCCCAACGATACCATCGCAGCGGTCCCCATGGCGCGGATCGCGGCGAGGCCCGGAATTGCCGAATCCTGTGGAAGCTCGGTCATCGACTAGACTCTCGGCGTTGAGCGTCGTCCGGCAAGAACGGCAAATGGAAGGACCAGGAGTATCAACAGCCACGCGACGCCGGGAACCAGCACGAACCAGACGGCCCGCCCGTAGCCCGTTGCCACATCGTATCCATAAACGCCCAGCGATCCGACCGACACCACCAGCATCAAGTAGTACACCGCGATTCTTGCGCCGGACGGCCACCGAGCCGCCAGCTTGTCCGCCCACGCGAGCCCGATGAAGGGTGCGAGCACCCAGCCGGTGAAAAGGATCAGCAAGAAAACGGAAGGGCGCCCGTGGAGAAACATCAAGACGAGCGAGCCGATTGCGCCGACAATCATCGCAAAGCGCGCCAGTTTTTGCAGAGGGCCTACCGGTGTAAAGGTGTTACCGAAGCTTACCCGCAGAGCAGCTCGAGTTGAACCCAATGGGCGCTGAACGTGCCCGCGACGCGCCGGGACGGGAACTGGAGATCAGACACCC
>DATFVZ010000031.1:0-22789 GCA_035259785.1 Gemmatimonadales bacterium | reverse complement strand
GGCGAAACCGCGACGCTGGCGGGTCCCGACGGACATGTGTACGCGTTCACCCATCTCGGCATCTCGCAGTACAACGCGCTGAATCGCCAGGTCACCGCCGCGCTGGTCGACGTCCGGCGCGATGGCGTCCCGATCGGTCGCATGCGCACGGAGAAGCGGCAGCACGTCGATGCGCTGGGGCAGCCCACGTTCGAGCCTTCCACCGAAGTCGGGATCATCAGCGGCCCGCGTCTCGATCTCTATGGAGTGCTCGCCGGCCTCGTGGATGGGACCGAACAGGCGGTGTTCCGGTTCACGATCAACCCGTTGGTCTGGTGGGTGTGGTTCGGTGGATTCGTCCTGGTGATCGGCGGACTCATCGTGCTCTGGCCGGGCGGCGCACCGCTCGCAGTAAAGGGACCTCGCCAGGCCGGCTATGGCGTGAGGCTGGAACCGGAGACGGTCGGACGGTCGGACCATGCTTAGGCGTCGCGAGTTTCTCGGAGCCATCGGAGCAGGTCTTCTGTCCGTCACGCAGGGTGTCCAACAGCCTGACAGTGTCGGACGAGTCTACGATCCGGGCCGGGCGGGCCGCTCGCGCGAGCCGACCACGGCCGCCGACAACGACGCCGCGATTCAGGCGATCGAGAAACGGCTCAAGTGCAGTTGTGGGTGCGGGCTGGACATCTACACCTGCCGGACCACCGATTTCACCTGCACCTACAGCCCGGCGCTGCACAAAGAGGTGGTGCGGCTCGGCGAGCAGGGGAAAAGCGATCACCAGATCATCGATGAGTTCGTGGCGCAGTACGGCGAAGCAGTCTTGATGGCGCCACCGCGCCGGGGCTTCAATCTCGCCGGATATTTCGTGCCCTCCATTGCGATCATCGTGGCAGCCGTGTTCCTGATCCGTGTGCTGCGCCGCTGGACGAGGGAAGCGCAGGTCGCGCAGTCGACAGCAGGGGAGGGCTCAGTGGCTCCACAAGTCCCGGATGCGTCACCCGCCGAGCTCCAGCGGTTACGCGACGAGCTCGACCGCCTTCGCGGCTAGCCAATTCAAATTCTCGAGCTGATTGTCGGAATCCTGCTGGCGGCGGGAGCGGTCTACTTCGTGTTGGTCCCGATCCTGCATCCGCCCGTCGAAACCGCGCTCGATCCCAACGTCGATGAAGGCGACGACCCGGACGATGACCTGAGTCCGCAAGCTGTTGCGCTGCGCGCGCTGAAAGAGATCGAGTTCGATCGCGCGACGGGGAAACTTTCCGACTCGGACTACGCAGCCTTGAAAGCCAAGTATACGGCCGAGGCGCTGGCGGCCTTGCGGGGGACGCCGGGATACGAGACGCGGGATGCGGGAAGCCTAACACCCGCGCATCCCGCATCTCGTATCCCGCATCCCGCCTGTCCCGATCACGGCGCGCGCCCGGAGAAAGACGCCCAATTCTGCTCCGAATGCGGCAGGCGCCTCGGAACGGCTCCGGGATACTGCGTGCGTTGCGGCACATCGCTCGAGGTCGACGCACGGTACTGCAATCGCTGCGGAGCGCGTGTAGCCGCCTAGCCTCTTGCATTTCGCGTACTCGTTTCCTATCAGTCTCCATCCCAAAATCCGAGGAGTCGGTCGTGAACCGATGGGGGCTGGCCGCGCGACTGCTGGTTGTCCTGTTGTTACTCGCATTGATGACGTCGACCGCCGATGCGCAGCGGCGATCGCGGCGACGCGCCATCGCGACGTCCCCCGGGCCGCGGTATGGTGGGCACCTCGGCTATAGCTTCGACACCGATGACATGCTGCTCGGCGCCCAGTTCTCCTTGCCGATCGCGACGCAGCTCGATTTCTACCCCAGCTTCGACTACTACTTCGTGAACGGCTCCAGCTCGATTTGGGCACTCAACTTCGACCTCAAGTTCCGGCCGCAGACGCGCTATCGCATATGGTATCTCGGCGGTGGGCTCAATCTGCTGCACGGAGCGGGCGGGACCGATTCGCATTTGAATCTGTTGACGGGACTCGAAGACCGGCACGGGACGATGCGTCCGTACATCGAGGGGAAATTCATTCTCGGCAACAACACGCTGTTCCAGCTGGTGGGGGGAATCAGCTGGCGGCGTTGAGCTAGAACTCGAACGTCTCCAGCTTCTTGCGGGCGATGCGCAGCGGCACGACCGTGGCCGTTGCGCACAGCGCGGCAGCAACGGCGAACCAGAAAAACATCCAAGAGTCGATGACGACCGGCTGGCCTTCGTAGGCGGCCCGGACGTACTGATAGACCGCCTGCCAGAGCGAGACGATCACGCCGGCCAGGAGCGCGATCGTCGTCATCATGAACGCGAGTCCCCCGAACGACGTCGGGATCTGCGCGGCGTTTTCCGTCTCGAATTGCGGGTACACCGTACCGAACGCGAGCGCCTGCGCGGCAATCGCGAGTGTCAATCCGGCCATCGTCGTCAGGCCCATGATCATCATGAACGGCGTGACCTCGAGCAGCGCATTGGTCAGGCCCGTCAGCAGCAATCCCAGGACGAGCAGCGGTAGGGTGCCAACCCAATACTTGGACCACAACAATGCCCGCAGATCGAGTGGCGACGAACGGAGCAGCCACATCTGGCGCCCCTCGAGCGAGACAGCTGGAAAAATGAATCGGGCTGCGATGGAGGCGAGAACGAATCCCGCAAGGCCGAGGTTCAGGAACGACACCAGATTGACGTAGAAGAATCCCACCGGCTCGCCCCGTCGCAGCGGCAAGACCTGGATGTTGAAGAGATAGACTACCACGAGGACCCCGAGCAGGATCAGCTGGCTCCATTGCGTGGTGTCACGGAAGAACAGCTTGATGTCCTTGATCACGAATTCGCGCCTGGCGACCGGCAACCACCTGAGCGCCCAGCCCACGGTCCAACGCCACAGTGTCCCCCGGATGAACCGCTCCGCGCCTTCCTGCGCCTTGGTGTACCCCTGGGAGTAGAGCGCGCCGTGCAGAGCCGCGCCGAGCGCCACAAAAGCGGCGGCAGTACTCCACAACAGGACGAGCGGCAACAGGTCGATCTGATTTCGCAGAT
The DNA here is from genome assembly GCA_035259785.1 of Gemmatimonadales bacterium. Classification (GTDB taxonomy): domain Bacteria; phylum Gemmatimonadota; class Gemmatimonadetes; order Gemmatimonadales; family GWC2-71-9; genus 20CM-2-65-7. The sequence continues at coordinate 19,750 of DATFVZ010000031.1, read as the reverse complement.
AGCCCATGATGGCCTGTGATGCCCATTCGCTCGGCAGGAACGGAGATGTGGGGCCGCCGAGCAGAATCACGAAGTCGAGGAGGTTGCGAAATCCTTCGGGCCGGGCGAGCTGCTCGGGCCGAATCATGCGGAACAGCAAAATGACGCCGCCCCCCGCGCCCAGCGCGATGATTGACAGCAGATCGCGCGTGCGGCGCGCCGGAAAGATGTTCACCAATACCAGCGTGACCGCGCTCCCGACGACTGCGGGGAGAATCAGCATTGGCAGGACGGCGAGAATCGCGTACGGGACGAACAGCACGCCGCCTTTGTACACGACGCCGTAGGCCGCGAGAATCGGCACGATCATCAGCGCCACCATCCACGACGAGTGGAGCACCGTCTCGCTCAATTTCGCGAGGTACAGCCGCAGCCAGTCCACCGGCGCCGAGACGAGCAGATCGAGATCCTTGGCGAGGAAAAAACTCGACAGGGCCGTGATGACATTCGAGAGGACGAGGATGAAGATGAACGACAGCAGGATCAACCCGAGGATCTTGCCTGGAATCAGCGGTCCCAGCTCTTCTACCTTGCGCAGGAACCGCAGGATCATGAACAGCACGCCAAACACACCTGCCCAGAACGCCCCGCCCACGATGAGCAAAAGGACGAGCTTGCCGCTGCCGCCGCTCGCGCGCTCTTCGCGCAGCCGCTGCAGGGCTGTCCGCCACTTGGGCTGGAGCACGTGGGCGAGCGACGGTTGCTTCACCGGCGTCCCCCAAGCACCTCCGCGAGCTCACGCATCTGCGCGCCGCCCGTCAGTTTCAGGAACAACTCTTCGAGGCTGGCGTCGCCGGCTTTGTGCTGGCGGCGCACCTCGTTCACGGTGCCGGCCGCGATGATCTTGCCGTGCTGGATGATCGCGATCTGATCGCACATCGCTTCGGCGATCTCCAGCGTATGCGTGCTCATCAGCACCGTGCCGCCTTTCTCCACGAACTGGCGGAAAATGTCCTTCAGGAGCCGCGCGGCCTTCGGATCGAGCCCCACCATCGGCTCGTCGACCACGATGCACTCGGGCCGGTGAATCAGCGCGCTCGAGATGATGAGCTTCTGGCGCATGCCGTGGCTGTACGCTTCGACCAGCTCGTCCTTCCAGCTCGTCAGCTCGAACACTTCCAAGAGCTCGGCGATCCGCCGCTCGACGACGTCCCCTTCCTGACTGTACAGTCCCGCGACGAATCGCAGAAACTCCGCGCCGGTGAGTTTGTCGTATACGAACGGCCGGTCGGGGATGAATCCCAGCCGCATCTTGGCCGATAGCGGATTTGCGTGCACGTCATCGCCGCCCAGCAGCACGCGTCCCTGGCTGGGACGCAGGATGCCGGCGATCATGCGCAGCGTGGTCGTCTTGCCGGCGCCGTTTGGCCCGAGACAGCCGTAGAGCACGCCCCGCGGCACGTGCAGGCTGATGTCGTCCACCGCGACAAAGCTGCCGTACAGCTTCGTGAGGTTTTCCAGGCGAATCATAGGACCTCGAGCTTGAGCCGCCCGATCCGCGGAATGAGCTCGACCTGCCGAGCGAGTCCGCCGATCGCGATGCGCAGGTGCGCGGCATCGGCTGGGAATTGGTCGAATGTCGGGTCCACCGGAATCCACTCGTTCAGATAGATCTCGGCCCAGGCGTGATAGTAGAACCGGCCCCTGACGTAGAGCAGCCCCGAGACAGTGCGGGCCGGCAATCCAGCCGCGCGTGCCATCGCCACGTACAGCGTCGTGAATTCATTGCAGTCACCGCTCCGATGCTCGAGCACCTTCACTGCGCTCGGCGCGCGGCCGCCGGCAGGAGTCGTCCGCTGCAATGAGCGGTGCACCCAGTGCGTGAGCAACGCTGCTGCGCGTGCCGGCCCGCGCTCGCGCCGGATGATCTGCCGCGCCTGCGCCGCGATTCGCGGGTCATTGCTCTCGATGAGCGGTTCCGGGGCGAGCCAGCGCGCCAGCCCGGTGTCATTCGCAGGCAACCGGTAGGGCGCCGCATTGGCGTTCAGCGCGGCCGTTTGGTGGATTTCGAGCGTATCGCGGCCGTTCACTCTCACCCGCAGTCTCGGGCGTGGGCGAGGGTCGAGCGTCACGCCGGCGGCCCAGGCAGTCAGCGGGACGATGTCGCCCAACCTGGGAACTGCGCTGGCCCGCGCCAGCCGCGCCGTGTCACGATTCCTGAAGTTCTCGTAGACGATTTCGAACGGCCCGCGCTCGGTGTCGAAGCCGGGCGCTGTGGTCGCCGACACCAGACGTCCCTGCGCGTCTATCCAGCTGCGCGTCGGCACGCCGTTCGCGTCGTGATCGATGCCGAAGGCGCGCACCGTGTCGAAATGCTCCGGCAGCCACCGCATGGTCGTCGAGTCGAGGTCTGCGCTGTCCGATACGACGAAGGTCGACTCCGCCGCAATCCGCGCCGTAACATCACGATCGGCGAGCAGCAGGGGATCGAAGAGACGCGCGCTGTACGAGCGTCCCGACTTGATCTCGCCGCCGAACGCGAGCCGCAGGGGCAGTAACGCCGGCAGCGTGATCGGCCCCTCGAGCGGGATGTGCGTGACTTGTGAGTCATCGGCGGAAAGAATCGTCACCGACAAAATCGTATCCCCAAGTACTCGGCCACGCGCCGCAAACTGACCGAGGTCGCCGTCGAATGTTGCGAACACGCTCTCCACGCGGAGGGCACGCGACAGCATGGTCGTGCTGCGCGCAGTCGTGCGGTGGAGCTTGCCGAGCGCGGGGACGTCGAGCACCAAGACGTTCTCCACGCGGATCACGCTGCCGTTTGCAACGGTGTCGATCGTGGTCGAAGAGTAGCCGACTTGCTGATCCCCGACGTCGAGCCGGTAGAACAGCGCGCCCGGGGGAATGGCGAGAGCCGCTTGGGCCAAGCGGGCGCCGGTAGGGCGGAACACCTCGCGCTTCACCAGCCATCCGAGGGAGAGCGCCCAGATCGCGAGGATCGCAATCATCCACCGCTTGCGCGTCACGCTGCTGGTCCCTGTCGGTGGATCGCTGCCTCGAACACCTGCTGATCCTCCGGCCGCTCCACGACGAACGAGACGTCAGTGGGAAACGTGGCGTCACCACCTCCCCCACCACTCCTGGTGCGATGCGCCTGCAGGCCCGTCGCCATGATCTCGGCTGCATCCTCGAGCGTGAGATTGCCAGCGCCCGTTCCGAGCGGCGGCACGCTGACGTGGACGAATCTCCATTCCTGCGCTTGATGCAGTGCCGATTGCCACGCTCGCGCGACATTGACGCGCGAAACGGGCTCGTCGTCGCTGCGGATCACCGCATGAATGACGAACTCGGCGGGCAGGTCACCACCGGCGGCGGTCACGACCGCCGCGCCGACCGCGAGCTCACGACTTAAGCGGATGCGGTTCTGGAACTCCACGCCACCGAGAATCTCTATCCGGCGCAGCGCTGCAGCCGTGGGATCGAGTCGAGTCGTGGCGGGACGGACGATCGCATCGGCGGAAAGGGACGCCAAATCGTCCACCACGACGCGAATCACCTCCCGGATATTTCCCGGGAGCGGCGATACATGGCCGTTGCTTCGTCGGGGCGGTTCAGGCGGTCGAGTACCTTGCCGATACCGTACAGGGCCTTCGGATTCGCCGGCTGCACCTCGACGGCCCGCTCATACGCCGCCAGCGCCCCGGTGAGGTCATCCACGTGATTCAGCGCCTCGCCCAGATAGAACCACGCCGCCGCCCGTGCCGGCTCCAGCTCGACGGCGCGACGCAGCTGATCGATTCCTTCGCGCCACATGCCCCGCCGAGTCAGCACGATGCCGAGATTGAACAGCGCTTCGACATTGGTTGGGTCGGCGCGGAGTACGCGCTGCAGATCGCGTTGGGCAGCCGCGTAGCGCAGCGACGCTCCGAGCACCGCGGCGCGATTCAGCAGCAGCGCCGCATTGTCCGGCTCGGTTTCCAGCGCGCGATCGAGCTCGACAAGGGCACCATCCCGGTCGCCGCGCGCATCCAGGATCAGCGCCAGGTTGTTGCGGGCTTTCACGTGTTTGGGGTCGCGCGCCAGCAAGTCTCGATACGATGCCGCGGCCCGGTCGATCTCTCCGCGCTCACTCGCTTCCCGCGCGGCGACATACAAAGGATCGTCGGAGACGGGACCCGCACTCTCCGGTCGAGAAGCTACCTCCTCCGGCGCCTTCGGGAACTCGGGCGACTCGCGGGACTCAGGGGACTCCGGGAACTCCGGGGACTCAGTTGAATCCAGTTTCGCCTGAGGTGCCTGGGGCGCCTGGGGCGCGGGAGTTGCCAGCGGCTGCACGCGAATTGGTGGCGGCTGCTGATCGCGCGCGACATCGTCCGGACTCGCAATGGCGCCGGTCTGTGTGAGCGATTCAGCCTCTTCGATCAGCTCGGCTGCCACACGCGCGCGCTCCTGGGACGTTTGCCAACGTCGCTCGCGCTTGGGCCCCCCTGGTCCGCCCAGACCTCCACTTCGGTCGCCGCCCCGATTCATGGCGCAACCTCGGCTTTCAACCAGGAGAGGTATGCGCTCGAGCCCTCCTCAGCCGGAAAGGCGAGAAGCTCGGGCACGTCGTAGGGATGCCGGTCCCGAACCGCCGTGGACAACGCATTCCATTTGGAGGCATCGGTTTTCAGCAAGACCACAACCTCCTCTTCCTCATGCACGGCGCCTTCCCACCGGTAGATCGAAGCCGCGGGGACCATGGTTCCACAGGCGATCAGACGGTCCTCGACCAGGCCACGGACCAGGACCCGCGCGTCGCCGGGAGAGCCAAGCGTCGTGAGGACGAGCAACGCATCGGTCGCCATGTGAGGGATGCTAACGTAGGAAAGTGGAGAGTTGACCGCAAGGCGTTGACCTGTCTAGGCTACGGGTCTATGCCCGGTGACGCCCTCGTCGTTCGCGGCGCACGCGAACACAACCTCAAGAACATCGATGTCGTGCTTCCCCGAAACGCGCTCGTCGTGATAACGGGCCTCTCCGGGTCGGGCAAATCGTCGCTGGCCTTCGATACGATCTATGCCGAGGGGCAGCGTCGGTACGTCGAGTCGCTGTCGGCCTACGCGCGCCAGTTCCTCGGGCTCATGGACAAACCCGATGTGGACGCGATCGAGGGACTTTCCCCCGCGATTTCGATCGAGCAGAAAACCGCCGGTGCGAATCCGCGATCGACGGTCGGCACCATCACCGAGATCTATGACTATTTGCGCCTGTTGTGGGCGCGCACCGGGACTCCTCATTGTCCTAACGATGGAATGTCGGTCGAACGCCAGTCTGCGTCGCAGATCACGGATCTGGTGCTGGAGTGGCCGGAGGGCACCAAGATCGAGGTGCTCGCGCCGCTCGTGCGAGGCCGGAAAGGCGAGTTCCGGGACGTGTTCGAGGCGATGCGCAAGCAGGGGTTCGTGCGCGCGCGCATCAATGGCGAGACGTACGATCTGTCCAATGTGCCGAAGCTGAACCGGCGCCAGAATCACGACATTGCCGTCGTCGTTGACCGCCTCATCGTCCGTCCCGCGGATCGCGGCCGGCTCGCGGACTCGATCGAAACGGCGCTCAAGGCCGCCGAGGGCGTTGTCGAAGTCGTGAGACAAAGCGGCAGTCCGCGCTCCCGCCTGTTTTCGGAGCGGTACGCTTGTCCCAAGTGCGGGTTGTCGCTGCCCGAGCTCGAACCGCGACAGTTCTCCTTTAACTCACCGTACGGGGCCTGTCCGGACTGCTCGGGACTCGGAACGCGCCGTGAGGTCAACGAGGGATTAGTGCTCGGCGATCAAGGGCTCTCGATTCTCGAGGGGGTCGTGTTGCCTTGGGGTGAGCCCAGCGGGTACCTGCGCAAGGTGGTGCTGCCGGCGCTCGCGCGCGCGTACAAGTTCGATCTCAATACGCCGTGGCGGGGGCTTACACCGGCGGTACAGAAAACGCTGCTCCGCGGCGCGCCCGGGAAGACGATCACCTATCAGTACGACAGCGAGCGGTGGCACGGCTCCTACGAGTCCGGCTGGAAAGGCGTGCTCGACCACGTCGAAAAGCGCTACCGCGAGACCTCGTCCGACGCCGTGCGCGAACAGCTCGAGCAGTATATGGTGGAACAGCCCTGTCCCACGTGTGGTGGCCGGCGTCTCAAGCCGGAGAGTCTGTCCGTGCTCGTGGCAGGCAAGAGCATCGGCGACGTGGTGGCGCTGCCGGTGCGTGAGGCCCTGGAGTTCTTCTCGCGTATTCCTTTCCGCAGCAACGGCCGCGCCGGCCTCGATCCAGAGATCGCGCAGCCTATCCTCAAAGAGGTGACCGAACGGCTCCGGTTTCTGGTCGATGTGGGACTCGACTACCTCACCTTGAATCGCTCGGCGGCCACGTTGTCGGGAGGTGAGGCGCAGCGAATTCGGTTGGCGACGCAAATCGGCAGTCGCCTCGTAGGCGTGCTGTACATCCTGGATGAACCGTCGATCGGCCTGCACCAGCGCGACAACGCGCGGCTCCTGGCCACGCTGAAGGAGCTGCGCGACCTCGGCAATACCGTTCTTGTCGTCGAACACGACGAAGAGACAATTCGCTCGGCCGACTACGTCGTGGACCTCGGGCCGCGCGCGGGCAGGCACGGCGGCGAGGTCGTCGCCGCGGGACCACTCGACGAAGTGCTGCGGCACCGCGACTCCTTGACCGCGCGCTATCTGCGGGGCGAGCTGCGCATCCCGGTTCCGCCCCGGCGTCGCATCGTGGCTGCAGACCGGGTCCTGCGCGTCGCCGGAGCTCGCCATCACAACCTAAAGAATCTCACGGTCGACTTTCCGCTCGGTGTGTTCGTGGCCGTCACCGGCGTCTCCGGCTCGGGGAAGTCGACTCTCGTGACCGACATTCTGTACCAGGCGTTAGCGCGCCATTTCTATCGTGCCAAAGTGGTGGCGGGGGCGCACGAGCGGATTGAAGGGCTCGATCACATCGATAAGGTCATCGATATCGATCAGAGTCCCATTGGCCGCACGCCTCGATCGAACCCCGCGACCTACACCGGCCTGTTCACGCCCATTCGTGAGCTGTTCACCTACCTGCCCGAGTCCAAGTTGCGTGGGTACGGACCCGGCCGTTTCTCATTCAACGTGAAGGGCGGCCGTTGTGAGGCGTGTCAGGGCGACGGACTCGTGAAGGTCGAGATGCACTTCCTGCCCGACGTCTATGTCCCGTGCGAGGTTTGCAAGGGACGGCGCTACAACCGCGAGACGCTGGAGGTCCGATATAAAGGAAAGTCGATCGCGGACGTGCTCGACCTGACCGTGGCCGACGCCCTCGATTTCTTCGAGCACCAGCCGCGTATCAGGACGAAACTGGAGTTGCTCAATGACGTAGGTCTCGGATACATCCACCTCGGCCAATCGGCGACGACGCTCTCGGGGGGCGAGGCACAACGCGTCAAACTCGCCACCGAGCTCGCCAAACGGGATACGGGCCGCACGCTGTACATCCTCGACGAGCCGACCACTGGGTTGCACTTCGAGGACGTGCGGTTGCTCCTGGAGGTGCTGCATCGGCTGGTGGACAAGGGCAACACCGTGGTTGTCATCGAGCACAATCTCGATGTCGTGAAAACGGCTGATTGGGTGATCGATCTCGGCCCCGAAGGCGGCGAGTTGGGCGGGCGCGTGGTGGCCGCAGGGCCGCCCGAGCGAGTGGTCCAGTCCAAGGAGTCACACACGGGCCAGTTCTTGAGGAAGGTGTTGCAGGCCGGGGACTAGGCCATAGGTTGGACGCAGCGAGGAGGCACCCGTGTTTCACGGTCCGGAACTCCCCATGATCGTTCTCTTCATGTCGCTCGCGGCGATTTTTGTTCTGCGCGGGCCGCTGGGGCGCGCCATCGGCGAGCGCATTGGTGCCCGGCACGACGCTGGCGATCGTGAGCTGCAGGATCTCAAGGGCGAAGTCGACGAGCTGCGTCATCAACTGTACGAAGTGCAGGAGCGGCTCGATTTTGCGGAGCGGCTCCTGGCGCGGCAGGACGAACGGGCCGGCGCGCTCCCCAAGGGTGGAGATGCTCATGGGCGGTGATGTGGTCGGGTTGACCGCGGTCCTGCTCATCTTCGGTCCGCTGGCCGTGTTTTTCATCTCTCTTACTCCTATCGGCAAGGCAATCTCCGCGCGCATCCTGGGAAAAAAGGCTGCCGGGGACGAGGAATCGATGGCCGAGGTCAACGAGCTACGGCGCGAGGTGGAAGACCTGCGCCACCTACCTGAGCAAATGAGCGAGCTGGGTGAGCGCGTCGACTTTCTCGAGCGAATGGTGGCGAAACAGCGCGAAGCCGAGCGGCTGCCGCCAGTGCGATAGACGTGGGCCGCTACGAAGTCGTGTCGCTCATGGCCGTCGTCGCCGGCTTCGTGATCATTCTGTATCCGCTGGCGCGTGCTTTTGCGGAGCGGATTCGCCCGCGACAGGTCGACTCCGGAATGCGCGAAGAACTGCAGTCGCTGCGCGAAGATCTTCTTGGCGAGTTGCAGCAGACCCGTCGCGAGCTCGGCGATCTGAACGAGCGCATCGACTTCACCGAGCGCTTGCTCGTAAAGAAGTCGGAGCAGCGATGAGTCCGTCGGAAACCGCGGCGTTCTTTTTCATCTTCGGCGGCGGGTTCTGGGTGATCCGCCCCGTAATTTCGGCAGTGGCCAAACGCATTGCTGGGGAGCACCGCCCTCCCGGAATGGCGCCGGCGGAGCGGGAAGAGATTCTGCACGAGCTGCAGCAGGTGCGGGACGAGCTCACCGAGCTGGCCGAACGGATGGACTTCGCGGAGCGCATGCTGGCAAAGCAGAATGAGGGAGGACGGCTGGCCCCATGATCAACCCGGGCGTGATCGGGGTGTTCATTCCCATCGTTGCCGTCGGGGGATTCTTTGCCTGGATGATCGCGCTCTCCCCCGTGGGGAAGGCAATCGCCGAGCGCCTGATGCACGGCCCACGGCCGGCTGGCGGTGGCGAGGATCAGGGAGAGCTGGCCGAAAGCGTCGAGCAGCTACGCCGGGAAGTGGCGGAACTGGCTGAGCGAGTAGATTTTACCGAACGGCTATTGGGCCAGCAGCAGGCGACTGGGCAGTTGGGAAAGCCGCGGACATGACGTTGCCTGCTGAAACGGGCGACGCGTGATGGGCGTAGGAGGAAACGTGATTCAGCAACCGCTCCCTCCTCCTGTAGCGACACCGCCGCCAGGTGTTGATCTCGATACGATCATTGGGTCGCTTACTCCGCTGGTCCTCGGCGTCGTAGCGTTGGTGGTGGCGGGTGTAGTGATGTATCGCTTTTTTAAGTCGGATCTCGCAGCGGCGCTGGCCGAACGGCTACGCCGTCGCAGGAAGTCGAGCCAGCCGATTGAAGGTCTCGAGGCCCATGTCGCGGAGCTGGAGCAGGAGGTCGTCGGCATGCGGGGCCAGATAACGGAGATGGCTGAGCGGCTGGATTTCGCGGAACGCTTGCTCGCGCAGCAGAAGCGCGAGCGGGCTTTGCCAGGAGCGTAGCCTGAGAGCGCTCGTGCTTTTGCAAGGGCCGCCGATGATTCCGTTCGATCCCAATCAGCTGATTCCGCTGATCGGGATGATCGGTGGAATGATTATCGCGGGCGTCGTGCTGTACGCGTTCATCAAATCGGATCTAGCGTCGGCACTTGCCGAGCGAATCCGTGGTCGCAAGAAGTCCGCGGTCGACGGGGTCGATGCCGAGCATGTGGTGGAGCTGGAGCAGCGGGTGGTCGAGATGCAGGGTCAACTGAACGAAATGGCCGAGCGCCTAGATTTCGCCGAACGACTGCTCGCCCAAAAGCGCGAGCGCGCATTGCCAGGAGCCTAGATGGGGATCATTGATCGTCTGTCCACGCTGATCCGGTCGAACATCAACGATCTGATTTCGCGCGCCGAGAATCCGCAAAAGGTGCTCGAGCAGCTGATCATCGACATGCGGGGTCAGCTCGCCAAGGCCAAGCAGCAGGTGGCGGCGGCCATTGCCGACGAGAAGCGCCTCTCCGCGCAAGCCGAGCAGGAAAAAAAGCTGTCGGAGGATTGGGAGAAGCGCGCGGTGCTGGCGGTCCAGGAAGGCCGCGACGATCTCGCCAAACAGGCGCTCCTCCGCTACAACGAGCACGTCCAGAACGCCGTGCAGCTGCACGAAACGTGGGCCAAGCACCGCGAAGAAACCGAGAAGCTCAAGGCTTCGCTGCGACAGCTCAACGACAAGATCGAAGAGGCCAAGCGCAAGAAGAACATCCTGGTCGCCCGTCAGAAGCGCGCCGAGGCGCACAAGCGCATTCAGGAGACGATGGGGCAGATCTCGGACAAGAGCGCGTTCGAGACGTTCGAGCGGATGGCCGAGCAGATCGAACATGAGGAGCGCAAGCTCATCGCCGCCGCCGAAGTCAACGAGGACCTCTCGGGTGATTCGCTGATGAAGCAGTTCCAGGGTCTCGAGGTGAAAGCGGACGCCGATCAACAATTGCTGGCGCTGAAGCGCAAGATGGGTTTACTGCCGGGCGGAGCGAGCGCGCAGGAAGCGCGGGCGCTGGGGAAAGGCGCCAAGGACGCCGAGCTGCTCGACGATGAAGAAACGGAGCACAAGAGCTGAACGAGTCCGGGAGTTCTTCACCCAGTAGATTGTCGAGCGCCACGTTTGTGGCGCTCTTTGTTGCGGCACTGCTCGTCCTGTTCATCCTCCGTGTCATCGACGTCCTCCTCCTGGTCTTCCTCGCGCTCCTGCTTGCGGTCTATCTCTCGGCCATCACGGACTGGATGGATCGGCGTTTCGGGCTGCGCCGGTGGCTTGGCCTCACCGTGGCCGTGGTGACGACGCTCGCCGCGGTCACCGGCATTGGCATTCTGTTGCTCCCGCCCGTCATCGAGCAGACGCGAGCGCTGATCCTTGGCCTGCCACAGACGCTCACGAACATTCAGAACGTTCTCGCGCGATGGGCGAGCCAATATCCTGTGCTCGACCAGACCGATCTCGCGAATCCGTCGTCCGGTGTCGTGTCGGGGCTCGTCGCCGATGCCGTCAGCTTCCTGAGTGGCTCGGTGTTCGGCTACGTCCGCGGCGGCGGCACCCTGTTCATCGAAGGCGCGAGCGTCGTGGTGATGGCGCTCTACATCGCGCGACAGCCGTTGCTGTATCGCGACGGTCTGATTTCGCTGTTCGCGCCGCGGCACCGCCTCATCGCCACGCGCGTCTTCAATGACGCCGCCGACACGCTGCGCGCGTGGGTCGTGGGCCAACTGCTTGCGATGGCCGTGCTGGCGGTGTTGACCGCCGTCGGGCTATGGATTCTGGGAGTGCCCTACTGGCTCGCGTTCGGCATCTTTACCGGACTCGTGGCGGTCGTGCCCTTCTTCGGCACGCTGGTGTCGACCCTGCTGCCGGCGCTGTTCATGGTGGCGTCGGGCGACTGGATCAAGGTATTGCTGGTCATTCTGCTCGGGGTTGTCGTTCACGTGTTCGAGGCGAACGTCGTGGTTCCCCGCATCATGCAGCACAGAGTCGATCTGCCTCCGGTGCTCACCATCTCGAGCGTGCTGGTGATGGGAACGCTCCTCGGGCCGATCGGCCTCATTGTGGCGGTCCCATTCCTGTGCGTGACAATGGTCTTGGTCCGGCATATTCTGCATGGCGAGATTTATGGAGAGCCGGGTCGCCTAAAGCCCGCCGTACTCGTTCCGACCGAACCGTGGTCGGGAGTGGAGCGCCGCCGCACCGTAAAGACCGCACCGTGACGACTCCACAGCACCGTTTCCTCATCATCGCCGACGGCGACTTCGGGCCGCTCACATCCAAGACGGCCAACTCGTGCATTCGGTACTTCCCCGAGCGCATTGTCGCCGTCCTCGACCGCAAGCAGGCCGGCAAGACGGTTCAGGATGTCCTGGGATTCGGCGGCAGGATACCTGTCGTCGCTGACTTCGAGCGAGGGATCGCCCTCGGCAAGGGCGCCACGGCGGTCATGATCGGTATCGCGCCGGCTGGCGGCCGTCTGCCCGACGAATGGAAGGCGTGGCTCCGCATGGCCATCGAGCGCCGGCTCGAGATCTGGAGTGGCCTCCACACGTTCATCGGCGACGATCCGGAGCTGGGGCCGCTGGCGCGTGCCAAAGGCGTGCGCATTCTCGACGTTCGCAAGCCGCCGCCGAATCTCCCGATTGCCGACGGTCGCGCTGCAGAAGTCGACGCGCTCGTGATCCTTGCCGTGGGCAGCGACTGCAACGTGGGCAAGATGACGGCGCAGCTGCAACTGCGCGACGAGCTCGTGAAACGCGGCCATAGGACCAGCTTCGTCGCGACCGGGCAGACGGGAATCTTCATCGAAGGGTGGGGCATCGCCGTCGATGCGGTGGTCGCGGATTTCATCGCGGGCGCCGCCGAGCAGATCACGGTGCAGGGGGCGAAGGATCACGACATCGTACTTGTAGAAGGGCAGGGTTCGCTGATTCACCCCGGCTACTCCGGTGTGACACTTGGCCTGCTGCACGGTTCGTGTCCTGACGCGCTGATCCTGTGTCATCAGGTCACGCGTGAATGGATCGGCGATTACCATGGCCGCGAGCCGTGGGTGAAGATTCCGTCGTATACCGAGATGATCGACATCTACGAACGCGCGGCGCATCCCGTGCATCCAACCAAAGTCATCGGGATCTGTCTAAACACCTACGACATGGATGAAGCAGCGGCGCGGGAAGCGGTCGCGCGCGCAGCGGACGAGACCGGGTTGCCCGCCACCGATCCTGTGCGATTCGACTCGACCCCGTTGGTGGATGCGATTGTGCGCGAGGCAACGGTCGCGCGATAGGGTAGGGGCGCAGCATGCTGCGTTCCTACGTTTTGCGTCCATTTGATTCATACGGCGGCGATCGGGTACCGGTGGCCGCCGTTGCCTTTCATATCATGCGCGCATGCGATTCCTGCGCCGTGTCGTCGCCGAAGTGACGCTCCTCTCGCCACGCCTCACGCGCACGCGATTAGGCACGTCGCTCCTGCTGCTGGGGCTCGCGCTCATGTGGCTGCGCTCGCGAGGACTCGATCCACTCACGGCCGTGCTCCAGGCCGGCGCGCTCGGTGCCGTGATTGGCGCCGCGTGGGTGGCCGGCAGCGCGCGCGACCGGGCCGCGCTGGCCACCGCGCTCACGCACCCGACAACACCGCTTGCGATCGCGACTGGGCGCTGGGTGGCCATCGTGCTCCCGGCCGCGCTGCTCGCCACGATGTGCGCCGTGGCAACGCGCGCCGGGGTCGCCACCGCCGCAGCCGGCATCGTCACCGCTACGGCCGTCGCCGCTTTTGCGCTTGCGACCGTCCTGCTGGTCGGCAACGGGGGCGCGGTGGCTCTCTTCCTCTTTATGGCGATCGCCGGAGCGGTCGCACCGGAAAACCTCGTGGGACTCGCGCACCCTGGAATGGTGCGCCTCGCCGCGGCCAGTGCGCTCGAGCTGGGGCCTGCGCTCTGGCACTACCGCGACATCGGGAGCGGAGATGTCCTCGCGCTGGTGCACGCGCTCGCGTGGGCAGGCCTCGGGATTCTCCTTGCGAGCGGCCTCGTCGCGCGCCAGCGCGCCGCGGCATCCTGACGGCTGAGGGCTGATAGCCGATGGCTGAGTACGCGCTCACGCTCTGCGACGTCTCCTGTCGGTTTCCGCGGGGACACGGGCGCGGCAGTCTGTTCGACGTCTCGCTCGCGTTGTTGCCTGGCGAAATCGCAGGGCTAGTCGGCCCAGCCGGTGCCGGGAAAAGCATGCTGCTGCAGATCGCCGCGGGGTGCCTGCAACCACCGCGTGGTGAAGCGCGCGTCTGTGGGATTCGCGCGACGCATCCGGCGGCCCGGCGGCTCGTGGGATATGCGCGGGACGGGGCGGCATTTCCGCCGGCTCTCACCGTGCGCGAAGTGCTCATGTATTACGCCCGGCTGCACGCCGAGGGCAACGGGGAACGAGTGGCACGGCGGCTTGTTCGGGAGGCGTTTGATGCGTCGGGACTCGCCGCCGCCGCAGACCTCTCCGTGAGCGCCTTGGGACGCGCGGACGTGCAGCGCCTCGGTGTTGCGCAGGCGACGCTGGGTCAGCGGCGCGTGTTGCTGCTCGACGAAACTCTGTGCGGGCTCGATGCCGTGGCGCGGCGCGATCTGCGCGGCAGGATCGCGAGCCTTGCGGCAGCCGGAGTGGCGATCTTGATCGCGGCCCGCGATGCCGCCGTGGTGGAGCGGCTCGCGGCGCGCGTTCTCGTCTTGCGGGAGGGGCGGATCGTGCGCGCCGGGCCCCTGCCCACCTTGCTGGGCGAGCGGGTCCTGGAGGTCATTCTCGACGCACCGCCGCGCGAGGCGCCCCCGGGTTTTCGGATCACCGAAGTCGGTATTGAGGCCCCGTTAGACGGCAGGACGGTCGAAGCGGCTCTCGCCTTGTGTCGTGCCCATCACCTGCCGGTGCGGGCTTCGCGGGTACGCGTCAAATCGCTGGAGGAGATCGTGCTGGAAACCCACGACGCCCACTAGTACGTTTCGCCGTTCATGACGTCGCTTTCTCTCTTCAATACCCTGACTCGCCGCGTCGAGCCATTGCAGCCGCTCGCGCCACCGCGCGTCACGCTGTACACCTGTGGTCCAACCGTCTGGAACTTCGCGCACATCGGCAACTTCCGCACGTTCCTGTTCGAGGACCTGCTGCGCCGCTGGCTGGAACAGTCGGGCTACGACGTCTTCCATATCATGAATCTCACCGACGTCGACGACCGCACCATCAAGGCTGCCCGCCAGGCCGACAAGCGACTCACGGAACACACCGCGCCCTTCACGCAAGCGTTTTTTGAAGATCGCGATTACCTGCGCATCAAGCCGGCGCACGTCTACACGCCGGCCACTGAGTACATGCCGCAGATGATCGCGCTCGTCGCGAAGCTGCTCGAGCGTGGGGTCGCATATAAGGGAGAGGACGGCTCGGTCTACTTCGCGATTGCAAAGTTCCCGACTTATGGCCGGCTGTCGCAGCTCGACAAGCGCGAGATCAAAGTCGGCGCGCGCGTTGCAAGCGACGAGTACGCCAAGGGTGATCCGAGCGACTTCGCACTCTGGAAGAAAGCTGACGCCGAGGATGAAGCGGTGGGCGCTGCGTGGGATGCGCCGTTCGGGCGCGGGCGTCCCGGCTGGCATCTCGAGTGCTCGGCGATGTCGCTCGCGGAAATCGCAAAGTGCTGTGGCGTACAGACGCTCGACATCCATGCGGGCGGGATCGATTTGATTTTCCCGCACCACGAGAACGAAATCGCGCAGTCCGAAGGCGCGACCGGCCGGCAGTTCTCACGACACTGGGTGCATGGCGAGTTTCTCAACGTGCGCGGCACAAAAATGTCGAAGCGTCACGGAAATTTTCTCACCGCGCGCGATCTGCGAGAGCAGGGTGTCGACGCGGCTGCGGTGCGCTTGCTTTTCTTCCAGACGCATTATCGGCAGCCCGTGGATTTCACCGACGAGGCCCTCGAGGCGGCAAAAGAAGGCGTGAGGAGACTGGGAGAGTTTCATGCGCGTCTGTCGGGAAACGGGAAACGAGAAACGGGAAACGGAGTACTCGCAGAGTTGGCGACAACGCTGGAGACGGAAAGCGCGCGCGCCCTGAATGAGGATCTCAACGCTCCACGCGCGGTGGCGGCGCTGTTCGAGTTCGTGCGGGCGGCAAATCGCGAGCTGGACAAGCCCGCACCGGCCGCGGGCGCGGGCGCGGCGCTCGCCGCGTTCGAGCGGGTAGCGAGCCAAGGGCTGCTGGACATCCTGCCGACTGCGCGTGCGGTCGATACCGGCCTCGCCGGCTGGATCGAAGAGCGTATCGCGGCGCGCGCCCAGGCCCGTAAGTCCAAGGATTTCAAGGCCGCCGACGCGATCCGGGCCGAGCTGGCGGGCCGGGGCGTGGAGATCGAAGACACCCCACTCGGGACGAAGTGGAAGACGCGCTGACGTGGCCTAAGTCGTTCGAAGTCCTTCCCTTGCCATAGTCGTGCACCTGGTCTATGATACGAGTCTGTTGGATTCAGCCTTGACCAGCTGACGTAGCTCAATGGTAGAGCAGCTGATTTGTAATCAGCAGGTTAAGGGTTCGAGTCCCTTCGTCAGCTCACTGCCGAAGAAACTGAGGAACCAACAAACCCCGCGCGCGGAGACACGCGGGGTCTGTTGTCAGGGGGAGCGGGGCGCGGTGGGGTGCCCGAGCGGCCAAAGGGAGCAGACTGTAAATCTGCCGCGCTTAGCGCTACGAAGGTTCGAATCCTTCCCCCACCACTGTGTGGCGCGCGGGCACGCGGGCGTAGCTCAGTTGGTAGAGCATCAGCCTTCCAAGCTGAGGGTCGCGGGTTCGAGCCCCGTCGCCCGCTCCTTGTCCCGAGGTCCCGCAGAGACCGAGGGATCTAGTGAAGGACGAACGCTCGCGTAGCTCAGTCGGTAGAGCGCGTCCTTGGTAAGGACGAGGTCACCGGTTCAATCCCGGTCGCGAGCTCTGCGGGATGATGCAAAGACGTCGAAGAACAGCGTCGAAGCAGAGGCGTCAAATCTACGACGTCAAAAGAAAGCGTCGCAGACGACGTCGAAACAACAACGTAGTGACGACGTTCATTAGACGATTCTTGCGACGACGTTGATTCGACGATTCTGATTTCGACGAAGGTAATTCGACGAAGTCAATTCGACGTTTTACTGAAAGAATGAGGTTAGCGAATGGCAAAAGCAAAATTCGAGCGTACCAAGCCGCACGTAAACGTCGGAACAATTGGACACGTGGACCACGGGAAGACGACCCTGACCGCGGCGCTGACGAAGGTCTCAGCCGATAAAGGTCTCGGCACGTACGTGAGTTACGATCAGGTGGCCAAGGCGAGCGAGAGCCAGGGCCGGCGCGATGCGACCAAGATCCTGACCATCGCGACGAGCCATGTCGAGTACTCGACGCCCGAACGCCACTACGCGCACGTCGACTGCCCGGGCCATGCCGATTACGTGAAGAACATGATCACGGGTGCCGCGCAGATGGACGGCGCGATTCTCGTGGTGTCAGCGGTGGACGGGCCCATGCCGCAGACGCGCGAGCACATTCTGCTCGCCCGGCAGGTGAACGTGCCCTACATCGTGGTCTACCTGAACAAGTGCGACCTGGTCGATGACGCCGAGTTGCTCGATCTGGTCGAGCTCGAGGTGCGGGAGCTGCTCTCGAAGTACCAGTTCCCCGGTGACGATGTGCCGGTGGTCCGCGGCTCGGCGCTGAAGGCGATCGAGGGCGACAAGCAGTGGACGGCGAAGGTCGAAGAGCTGCTCAATGCTCTCGACAAGAACATCCCGGTGCCGAAGCGCGAGGTCGACAAGCCGTTCCTGATGCCCGTTGAGGACGTCTTCTCAATCACGGGCCGCGGCACGGTGGCGACGGGCCGGATCGATCGCGGCAAAATCAAGGTCGGTGACGAGGTCGAGATGGTGGGCTTCGGCACGGACAAGAAGACGGTCGTTACGGGCGTCGAGATGTTCCGTAAGCTGCTCGACGACGGCCAGGCGGGCGACAACGTCGGTCTGCTGCTGCGCGGCATCGAGAAGGATCAGATCGAGCGCGGCATGGTGCTCGCGAAGCCCGGCTCGATCAAGCCGCACACGCACTTTGAGGCCGAGGTCTACGTCCTGACCAAGGAAGAGGGTGGCAGGCACACCCCGTTCTTCAAGGGCTACCGGCCGCAGTTCTACTTCCGCACGACGGACGTGACGGGGTCGGTCGAGCTGCCCGCCGGCGTCGAGATGGTGATGCCGGGCGACAACACGAAGATGACGATCGAGCTGATCACGCCGATCGCGATGGAGGAGCAGTTGCGCTTCGCGATTCGTGAGGGTGGACGGACGGTTGGCGCGGGCGTAGTAACGAAGATCTTGAAATAGAGGCACGAGTGGCACGTCTGCACGTCGGCACGCCTGCGTGCCACTCGTGCCGACGTGCCGACGTGAATTCGTGAATGCCAAGAGAAAACATCATCATGGAATGCACGGTGTGCAAAACCCGGAACTACTTCACCACGAAGAACCGGCGCAAGCACCCCGAGCGGGCGGAGTGGAAGAAATACTGCCCGCGATGCAACAAGCAGCAGGCGCATAAGGAATCGAAGTAATGGCGACGGGCGAAGTCATGACGGGTGGCGATCGCGAGCTGCGGTCTTCTCCCGGACGAATCGCGCGGTTCATCCAGTTCTTGCGCGACGTGCGCAACGAGCTGCGCAAGGTGACCTGGCCGACCTTCGATGAGTTGAAGAAGGCCACGACGGTCATCGTCATCTTCGTCTCGTTGCTTGGCCTACTGATCGGTCTGATGGACGCGCTGTTCCAGCAGATCTTCGTGAAGCTGGTCGCGAAGCTGTTCTAATGGCCGAGCTCCGTTGGTACGCGATTCAGACGACGGCTGGGCACGAGAACAAGGTTCGCAACCTGGTCGCGCGCCGTATTGCCGAAGATGCACGGCCCGAAGCGGAGAAACCGATCCGCCAGGCGCTGGTCCCCACACAGGAAGTCGTGGAGATCAAGAACGGCAAGAAGGTGAACGTCGAGCGGAAGATTTACCCTGGGTATGTGCTCGTGGAGATGGATCTCAACCAGGAAACGATCCACACGATCAACGGCATCCAGGGCGTCATCAAGTTCGTGGGCACGGGCCGGCTGCCGATGCCGCTGCGCCCCGACGAGGTGAACCGGCTGCTAGGCGTCGAAGAGGCGATTAAAGAAGAAGAGCCCGCCGAGGCGATTCCGTTCCTCGTGGGCCAGGTCGTCGAGATCACGGAGGGACCATTCTCGGACTTCAGCGGCACCGTGCAGGAAGTGCTGCCGGATAAGGGAAAGGTGCGCGTGTCGGTCGCGTTGTTCGGCCGGCCGACGTCGGTCGAGTTGGATTATTTGCAGCTGAAGGCTCACTAACCACGGAATGCGTGGGAGTCCGTCGCTGACGGACGCTAATAGAGGAAACGATGGCCAAGCCAATCACAGCAGTTGTCAAGCTGCAGGTGCCGGCGGGACAGGCCACGCCGGCCCCGCCCGTGGGCACGGCGCTCGGCCCGCACGGCGTCAACATCATGGAATTCGTGAAGCAGTTCAACGCGAAGACCGGGAGCCAGGCGGGAATGGTAACGCCAGTGGTCGTGACGATCTACAAGGATCGCACGTTCACGTTCATCACCAAGACGCCGCCGGCATCGGTGCTCCTGAAGAAGGAAGCGGGAATCGAGAAGGGCTCGCCGACTTCCAACCGCGAGAAAGTCGGTAAGGTCACGCGCGCCCAGCTCAAGAAGATCGCCGAAATCAAGATGCAGGACCTGAACGCGACGGACCTGGAAGGCGCGATCAACATGATCGCCGGGACGGCGCGGTCCATGGGCCTGACGGTGGAGGGCTGATGCGCACGCGTGGCAAGAAATACCGCACCGCGGCCGCCACCCTCGAGCCGAAGCTGTATGCGCCGCCGGCCGCGGTCGAGCAGGTGAAGAGCGCGGCGTTCGCGAAGTTCGACGAGTCCGTGGATGTCGCGGTGCGCCTGGGCGTCGATCCCAAGCACGCCGATCAGATCGTGCGCGGCACGGTGTCGCTGCCGCATGGAACCGGCAAGAAGATTCGCGTGTTGGTGCTCGCACAGGGTGAAAAGGTAAAAGAGGCCGAAGCGGCCGGCGCCGACTTCGTCGGGCTCGAGTACATCGCGAAGATCAAGGAAGGGTGGCTCGACACCGACGTGATCGT
>DATFVZ010000030.1:0-6507 GCA_035259785.1 Gemmatimonadales bacterium | reverse complement strand
ACGATCGGGTTTCCCCGGCTACAGCGGGGACTCGAGAAGCAAAACGTGCGCAGCTCCAAAGCCATGATCGCCACGTTGGCGGCGACGGCGCGGGGCACCGCGATTCAGCGCGGCTGCTCGGCGACGCTCAACATCACCGGTGACAGTGTCTGGGTGACGGCGTGCGGCGTGAATCCGCCTGCCGCCTTGGTCCAGGTGGGAACGAAGAAGCTCGTCGGCAGCACATACAGTGTGCAGCTCAGCTCGAGCAGTCCTTCGATCGTGTACGATCCGCGCGGCATCTCGACGGTCTTCCAACCTACCACGATTCGTGTCATCGGCCCGAATTATCAAGACTCGGTAGTGATCAACGAGCTCGGGAGAGTGAAGCGCCAATGAAAACCATCAAGGACCGCAAAGGTTTCACGATCGTCGAGATCATTATCGCGATCATCGTGCTGACCGTGGGCGTGCTCGGCATGGTGACGACGGCGGCGTTGGTGACGCGTATGATCGCGCGCGGCCAGCGCTCGGGGGCCGCGACCGCCTTCGCGCAGCGACGGCTCGAGCGGATGCGTGTCGCGGCGTGCGTACCTGCACAGCGCGTCAACGGTACCGACACACTGTACCGCGGCTCGACGTGGACCTCGATCAACCAGTGGACGTACACGGACCTCGGCAACCTGAACTACCGGCTCAAGATCGTGAGCAGATACAAAACGACTCAGAACAACGTGCGCCGTGATTCCACGGAGACCACGATCACATGCAACAACTTCCTATGATCCGCGCGCGCCGCGGTTTCACGATGGTCGAGCTGATCGTGGCCCTCGTGCTCCTGGGCCTGGTGAGCGCCGCGCTGTACCGCGTGCTGGTGAATAATCAGCGGCTGTACATGGCGCAGACACAGCGCATCGATCTGGCGCAGAACATCCGCGCGGCGGGGTCGATTCTGCCGGCGGAGTTTCGCGAGCTCGACGCGTTCGATGGCGACATCATCACGATGACGCCGACACGGCTCGAGCTGCGGGTCATGCGGTGGCTGAGCTTCATCTGCATTCCGCCGGGACTGGGCGGCGCGGGCTTGAATGGTTTACAAATGACGATCCGCGGCGGGGCGCCGGGACAGCCGATGTTCTTTGGCTCGCGCGAGCCGAACATCCAGACCGACACGATGCTGATCTACTATGACGGCGATCCGACGTCGCGCCAGGACGACTTCTGGGCGCGCGGCACGTTCAACGCCATTCCGAATGCGCCGGCGACATGCCCGGATCCCAACCCGCCCGGCCCGCAGCCCGCGGTGCGCGTGAACTTTTCGCTCAACCTGCTTGGCCTCGGCCCGAACGTGGCGGGGGCGATCCCCGTCGGCGCGCCGATCCGTGGCTACGAGCATGTGGTCTACCAGCTCTATCAGCCGGCCGGCGACACCTCGTGGTATGTCGGCTTCCAGGGGGCGGTCGGGACGATGCAGCCGCTGCTCGGGCCTGTGCTTACGAATGGTCTCACGTTCCAGTACTTCGACGCCAACGGCAACGTAACGGGGGTTCGGACGAACGTGGCGCGAATCGACATCACGGTCCGTGGCCGCACCACCGCTGCCGTTCGCAGTGGCGGCCAGGCGCCCCGGGCAACGATCATCGACAGCGTCGTCACCAGTGTGGCATTACGGAATAACCGGCGGTTCTAAGGCCGACCGGAACCCTATGACGGAGAGTAGCATGAACCGGATCTTGCGAGACGAGCGCGGGATGGCGCTCGCAGTAGCGATCTTCGCCCTGGTCGTCGTTGGGGCCCTGATTGCCGGAGCGTTCTTCGCCGGCACGCAGGAGCAGCGGGTCGGTGAGAACCAGCGCCGGCTGCAAGCGTCGTTCGGCGTTGCGGAAGCAGGCGCCCAGGAGCGTGTGCTGAGTTGGGACCCCGCAGTCATGAACAAGCGGAACCTGTATCCGCAGGACTCGGTCGCCATCGGACCGGACGCGCCTGCGCCGAACGGCACGGGCTCGTACGGCGGCTACAGCTACAAAGTAGGTCCGAATCTTTTTCTGATCGACGTCACGGGCCGTGACCGCGCCAGTGCCTCAGGATCGCTTGCCGGTGGCGGCGGCGCGCGTCAGCGCATCGGCATGCTCACGCGCATCGCACCTGTTGATTTCGGCATCAAGGCATCGCTCACCACGCAAGGTTCAGTGTCGGTGAGTGGTACGGCCCTGGTGAACGGATCCGATCAGGTTCCGACCGGGTGGACGAGTTGCGACCCGCCGGGACCCGCCCAGGCGGGCGTGCGCGACGCCGGCGGCACGGTTACGACGCAGGGTTCGTCGATCGTGCAGGGGAATCCCCCAGTTCTCAACGATCCGTCGATCAACAACAATACGTTTACGGTCTTCGGCGGCGCGACCTACGCACAGATGGCGGCGCGCGCCACGGTCACGCTACCCGGTGGTACCTACAACCAAATCTGGCCGGCGACAACCAACGGCATGTGCGACAGGACCGTGCTGACGAACTGGGGTGACGGGCAGAATCCCAACCAGCCGTGCGGCACCTATTTCCCGATTGTTCGCCTCACGGGTAACACGCAGATCAACGTCGGGCAGGGGCAGGGCATTCTACTAGTGGACGGGAACCTGCAGATCAACGGTTCATTCGACTTTTTTGGCATCGTGATCATTCAGGGAGACTTGATTACTGCGGGTGGTGGTAATGCTGACGCACACTTTTGGGGCGGGGTCCTGGCCAGGAACGCCGACCTGTCGACACAAACGATCGGCGGCCATGCGACCTTGAACTACTCGAGTTGTGCCATTCTCGCGGCGCTGCAGGCCACGAGCCAAATTTCCATGATGCGCTCGCGGGGTTGGGTCCAGTTGTACTAGTTGATTGCAGTGTCGTAATGCCTCAGGCGCCCTGAGGAAAACGCAACGTGAGCCGGTCGCGTGGACCGGACCGGCTCACGTAGCGCCCTGAGGGAGCCTCAATGAAAGCGATTCTGAGAGACGAGCGCGGCATGGCGCTCGCGATCGCGATCTTTGTCTTGGTGGTTGTGGGAGCGATGATCGCCGGAGCCTTTTTCGCCGGCACGCAGGAGCAGCGAGTTGGAGAGAACCAGCGCCGCGTCCAGGCGGCGTTCGGTGTTGCGGAAGCAGGCGCCCAGGAGCGAGTTCTGTCCTGGGACCCCGTCATCATGAATAAGCGGCCGCAGTGGCCACGTGATTCCGTCCTCATCGGTCCCAACCCCGCCCCCAGCGGCACCGGTCGCTACGGGGGCTACAGCTACAAGGTGGGCCCCAACCTCTGGCTCTTGGACGTCACCGGGCTGGATCAGGCCAGCGCCGGCGGCCCGATCGCCGGCGGCGGCGGCGCGCGCCAGCGCGTCGGCATCATCGCCCGCATCGCCCCGGTCGATTTCGGCATCAAGGCGTCACTGACGACACAGGGCTCCGTGGCGATGTCGGGAAACGCCACGGTCGACGGAGTCGACCAGATCCCCCCAGGGTGGGCGAGTTGTGATCCTCCGGGTCCCCCGCAGGCGGGCGTTCGCGACCAGGGGGGCAACGTGACCGAAACAGGGAATGCCAACGTCGCCGGCAACCCACCCGTCCTGAATGATCCGTCGATCACCAACAACACCTTTACGGTCTTTGGCGGCGCGACGTTTGACCAGCTCGCGGCGCGCGCCAATATCCAGCTGCCCGGCGGCACCTACACGACTGCCCCTGTCGTAAGCAGCGGTACCTGCGACAGGAACGTGCTGACGAACTGGGGCGATGGCATGAACCCCGGCCAGCCGTGTCAGGACTATTTCCCGATCATTCACGTCGCCGGCTCGCTAACGCTCAACGGTGTCCAGGGGCAAGGTATCCTATTGGTAGATGGCAACTTGGACGTTCAAGGGTCCTACCAGTTTTTCGGGATCACAATCATACAGGGTGATCTCAAGACGTCCGGCGGTGGTACCGAAGAAGCACACTTCTGGGGGGGCGTGATGGCCAAGAACGCTGATTTGTCCTCGCAGAACATCAGCGGCAAGGCAACACTCAACTTCTCTAGCTGCAGTATCTTAGCCGCGCTGCAAGCGACCAGTCCGATCTCGATGATGCGCCAACGAGGGTGGGTCGCGCTCTTCTAAAAGGCGGCCTAAGTAACTGCGGGGACGCTACTTGTTGCTTCGGGCTAAAGTCGATTCGAAGATTGACAGGATAAGGGGCGGGGCCTATTGTAGTTTGCCCTCGCCCCCCTCTTGTTCATAAGAAAAGGCGCAAATGGCCCTTTTTGGCTTTTTGGGTGGCAAAAAAACCTCGGTTGGTCTCGATATCGGATCAGGGATCATCAAGCTCGTCGTCGTGGACCACGGCGGCAGTGAGCCGGAGTTGACCAAGGTCGCCACGACCGAGGTCGCCGCCGACGCGATCGTCGAGGGTGAAGTCATGGACCCCGGACTCGTTTCCGAGGCCATTCGGGGTTTGTTCGAGGCGGCCGGTGTGAAACGCAAATCCGTCGTCACTGCCGTCGGCGGCCGCGACGTCATCGTCAAGAAAATCCAGATGGATCGGATGAAGGAAGCGGACGCCCGCGAGGTGATCCGCTGGGAAGCCGAGCAGCACGTGCCGTTCGACATGGCCAACGTGGAGCTCGATTTCCAGATCCTCGATCCCGAAGCCGAAGGGCTGCAGATGAACGTGCTGCTCGTCGCCGCCAAGCGGGAGCTGGTCGAGAGTCGTGTCGCTCTCCTCGGAGAAGCCGGTCTCGATCCTTCGGTCATCGACGTCGATGCGTTCGCCATCCACAACGCGTTCGAGCTGAATCACCCCGACGCGATGCAGGGCGTCGTCGGTCTCGTCAACATCGGTCACGAAGTCACCAATGTGAACGTCCTCGAGGATGGCGTGCCCGTGCTGACACGCGATCTGTCGGTGGGCACCCGGCGCTTCCGCGAAGATCTGCAGCGCGAGAAGGGGCTCGCGAGCGAGGAAGCCGAGCGAGTCATCCAGGGCGCGGCGCAGCACGCCGATCTGGGCGGTTACGTCAGCGCGCGCGGCGAGGAGATCGCAGTCGGCGTGGAGCGGGCCGCGGCATTCCTCGCCACCGCCTCCCGCAATGCCGGCGGTCTGTCGCGCGTCTACACGACTGGTGGCGGCGCGCGCGTCCCGGGGCTCAATGACGTCCTCGGCGCGCGACTCAGAGTCCCGATCGAATTGGCGAACCCGGTGCAGCGGCTACGCGTGAAGGACGACGTCTTCGAGACGGTACCGGTGGACGAGGTCGCACCACTGTTGATGCTGGCCGTGGGTCTGGCGCTGAGGCGCGCCGCATGATTGAGATAAACCTACTTCCGGGGAAGAAGAAGGCCGTCAAGGGAGCGGGCATGAAGCTGTCCATGCCCGACTTCAAGGGGCTCTTCGCGCAGGTCAAGGATCCCTGGCTCATCGCCGCGGTCGTAGCGTGGGTAATCGTGGGTGGCGGCGGCGCGCTCCTGTTCATCACCGAGCGCGCGAGGCTCGCCCGCGCCGAGTCGCGTCTCGAGGCCATCCGCACCGAAAAGCGCCGCTACGACATTGTGATCGCGCAGAAGCGCCAGCTCGAGAAGGTGCGAGACTCGCTGCTGTACCAGATCAACGTGATCCGTCAGATCGACTCCGATCGGTACATCTGGCCTCACGTGCTCGATCAGACGACCAAGGCGCTGCCGCCCTATACCTGGATCACCCGCATGCAGTCCGTCAGTGCGTTGGTCGCGGCGACGCCGGGGCAGCCCAGCGGTCCGGTCGCTCAGGAAACGGACTCGATGGGCGGGACCCTCGTGCGCGTGTCGATCGACGGCCGCACGGTGGATATCCAGGCCTACACCACCTTCCTGCGCCAGCTCGCCGCGTCGCCCTGGTTCACTGACGTGACGCCGGCGAGCTCCCAGACGGTGATCGAAGCCGATCGCCCGGTCACTGCGTTCAACGTGACGGTGCGCTATCGTCCGGCGGATTCCGTCTACATCCGCACGGTTCCCTTCGTGCAGTCGATGAGGTAGGGCGCCATGGCACTTGGGTTACCGACCGACCAACGCGGTCAGATCATGGCGCTCCTCGTCCTCGTCGCCCTGGCAGGCGGCTATTTCTTCTGGACGAAAGTGCACGAGCCCCAGAGCGCGCGGATTTCCGCGGCGAACCAGGAAGCCGACAGCCTGGAGCGGATCGTCGAAGCGGCCAAACGGGACCTCGAGAGCGGTAGCACAGCCGATTTGCAACGGCGTGTCGAGAGTTATCAGGGCGCGCTCGAGCTGATGCGGCGTCTCGTGCCCGACAAGAACGAAGTCCCGACGCTCATCGACGACATCTCGACCAAAGCCAAGGTCCGTGGCGTGACGCTCGGCAAGATCCAGCCGCTGGCGCCCGAGCCGGGCTCGCCATTCGACACCTATCGCTACCGGCTCGAGGTGTACGGCCATTACGACCAGCTGGGCGAGTACCTGGCCGACATCGCGTCGCTGCCCCGCATCGTCGTCCCGCAAGAAGTGACACTCTCGGCGGCGTC
>DATFVZ010000029.1:0-2767 GCA_035259785.1 Gemmatimonadales bacterium | reverse complement strand
GAGCATCAGTACATGATCGCGCACGGCGAGGAGTTTCTATACGACACGCTGAGTCGCTCGACCGACTCATCGCTCGCGACGATCGCCGACAGCTTCCCCAAGTGGGCTCGCGGCACGGCTGCAGCGAAGATCTGGGTGACGCCGAACCTGACGGCGTACCAGAATATCGGCGGGATGCTGCTGAATCTCGATTCGATGCTCGCCCGCCCCGAAATGCGCTACATGCCGCGGACCAACCAGGTGGGCTGGGGACCGGCGACGAATCCCTACACGAATCGCAATCCGCCACTCAGCGCTTCCGGGCTCTTTGCGCGCTACAAGCTGCTGGAAAAACTCGTGCTCACCTTCACCACAGTCGCGAACGTCGGCCTGCTCCTCGGCACCGACGCCATGAACACCGGCACCGTCGCCGGCTTCTCGGCGCACGACGAGCTGGCCGATCTCGTGGCGGCGGGCCTCTCGCCCTGGGAAGCACTGCACGCCGCCACCGTGAACGGTGCCGAGTTTCTGGGTCAACCGGGCGACCGCGGCACCGTCGCGGTGGGGCAGAAAGCGGACCTAATCCTGCTCGACGCGAACCCCCTCGAGAATATCGCGAACACGCGCCGCATCGCGGGCGTGATGCTGCGGGGCAAATGGTTTCCGCGTGCGGCTCTCAACGAAATGTTGCAACCGCAGTAGCAGAACTCATCCTTCATCATTAGATCCGCTTCGCCCCTTGGATCGGTTGTCGTCCCAGGTCCTCCGTCCTACGTTGATCCCTGACCTTTCGCCTGTTTATGCCGAACGAGATCCATCGCCACCACCGCCAACCGGCGATTCTCCTCGCCAGCAAAGAGGCGTCGCTGGTGCAGGAATTGTCGAGCGCCCTCCTCACCGACGGCTTTCGCGTCATCACCGCCCACGATGAGCAGCAGACACTCGACAAAGCGCAGACGCACCGCCCCCATGGCATCGTGCTCGACGTCGGTATGGCGCCGCCCGGTTACGGCCTGTGCCGGACCGTGCGCGCCGTGTCGCTCGGGACCCCGATCGTGCTCACCTGCCCCGGACAGCCGACCCGTGGCGACGTCCTCGAGGCCGTGCGCGCCGGCGCGTGGGACCTCCGCGGCATGCCGCTCGATTTCGAAGACTTGATCGTGCGCCTCGGCGCCTACATCGAGCCGAAACTCGAGCTCGACCGTGTCAGTGAGGAATGCCTCGTCGATCGGGTCAGCGGCCTGTACACCCCCCTCGGCCTCGCCAAGCGCGCCGATGAGCTCGCCGCCCTCGCGACGCGCCACGGCCTGGCGCTCGCGTGTATGGTGTTTCGACCGGCCCAGCCCACCAGTCGTATGAGCAGTGATCGCCTGGCGCTGACGTTCAAATCCGTGCGCCGGTCGTCCGATGCCGTCGGTCGCACCGGGCTCGCCGAGTTCGCTGTGTTTGCGCCGGCGAACAATAGCTGGGCGGCGGGCCGGCTCGTCGATCGCCTCCTCGATCGGGCGATCTACCAGGGCAACGGCATCGAAGTGCACTCCGGATACAGCGCCTCTATCCCCGCGCATAAGATCTCATCGCACACGCTGCTCGCGCGTGCGCGCAGCGCGCTCGAAGCGTCATGGCCGCCCTAGGTGTCCCGGATGAAGGGAGAAGGGCTTCCGCCCCTCTCCCTTCGTCAACCTCAGCTTTCGATCGGGTAGAACCGCAGCTGCAACAGCTTCAGTCCGTGGTTGTCGTAGTTCCAGAAGAAGTTCTGGAGACAGGCATGAAACAGGGGCAGCATCACCGATTGGGTCGTGGTGATGCCGAGGCAGGCGGCGAGGACCGGGTCCGTAGCCGGATCCACGGTGATCGTGATGAACAGCAGCTCGGCCGACACGTTGGTGAACGACTGCTTGCCCTTGGTCCGCTCCATCCGGAGCGTCGCCGTGGAGCAAATCACCTCGTCGTCGTCGGTGCCGAGGATGCCGTCGGCGCCGGCTTCGGTCGCGCAGGTCGTGGTGAACGAGATGCCGCCGGGCTTGCCGAGCGCCCGCGCGTACACCGCGTAGGTGGTCGACACATCGGCCGGGAGCTGG
Source organism: Gemmatimonadales bacterium (assembly GCA_035259785.1). Taxonomy (GTDB): domain Bacteria; phylum Gemmatimonadota; class Gemmatimonadetes; order Gemmatimonadales; family GWC2-71-9; genus 20CM-2-65-7. The sequence continues at coordinate 707 of DATFVZ010000029.1, read as the reverse complement.
AACCGCGCGCCGTCCGCATCCGTTGCGTTGGCGTCGAGGACGTTGAACGACTCGCCGGCAGGCGCCGGCTGCAGGAAGATCTTGTTGATCTTCGAGATTTCCTTGAACAGCTTGCCGTTCAGCGCGCCGGCGGAATCACCGCCAAACAGCTGCACGAAAATGCGGCGTCCGTTGTTGTCGTCCATGTCGGCCGTCTTGTCCTTCGGCACGCCGATGATGTTGAGATTGAAGTGCGTGCCACTCGGCGCGCCGTTACCCGTGCTGCTGTTCGCGAACGACGGCGGCGGAGTGTTCTCGCCTTTTGGCGCGGCGACTTCATTCTGACAGGCAGCCAGCGCGAACGCGGCGGCGCCTGCCCCGATGAGGTGGGGAAGGAAACGCATCGGGCACCCTCCTACTAAAGGTGGACACTTTCCCCGCGTAGGGTCGATGCGGCCCGAAGGGCAGACGACGGGGGGCCATCACGACCGACGCTGGCGGCCCGGCGAGCATGGCGAAGAAGACTCCGCGGTAGCTCCGAAGCTTTGCGTCGCCGCTTTTCAGCGGGTTTGCTCTGTGCAGCGTTCTCCTACAGGGGCGCGATACTAGCGCGCGCAGGATAACGGCTCGGTCGCGCGCCGAGCCGTGACTCAAGACACTGGGTCACTGCGATGTGAAGCGAGTCGACAATCGAGGGAGTTTCTACAGGAAGAGACCTGGGTCTGCTT
>DATFVZ010000028.1:0-15819 GCA_035259785.1 Gemmatimonadales bacterium | reverse complement strand
CGCCCGCGACGAACATCTTCATGATCAAGGCGACGTACTGGTGGAATCCGTGAGGTAGGCTTCACTTCAGGCCAAGCTTCTTGCCGGCCGCGAGCAGCGCGATCGACTCACGAATGCGTTTTTCCCGTGTCTCAGGTCGCTCCGCGATGTGAGTCCACACCACGAAGTCACGTCGATACGTCCGTGCCAGCTGCTGAAAGAATTCGTTATCTAGGCGTTTGACCAGACTGTCGACCCATCCAAAACAGAGCGCCTCGCACACGAGCTCTTCATACGGCATCGAAAGAACGCCGGTGTGCTGCTTGTGGCGGACGAGCCAGGCGCCAGGACTCCACGCGTGGTTCTTCAAGAGCCACTGCCGCCACTCTTTCCGCTTCCGAAAGTCGAGCGTGATTAAGCGCGTCGCCATCGTAGCATTCTACCCCCGGGCGATCTCCTCGGAGCCTGCATGACCGACGGGTGCTGTGGATTTCGGTCGGGGCCCACTATTATGTCGGGGGCAGACACCACCTTTCAGAAGGCGAACGCAAGTCACCGGGGGGACAAATGCAGCGAGGGCTCGGGTTCCTGGTTGGCATGACTGTGCTGGCGGCCGTGGCGTGCAGCTCCGGCAGCGGGGCTCCACCGCAAGGGCAGGCGGCACGGTTCGCGATCGCCACCGTCCATTTCGAACAGAACGCCACAGACGGCGACGTGGAAGTCGTGTTCGAGGCTATGGGCGGTAACGACGGGCTGACCAGCTTGACCGTTACGGCACCCGACGAGCGCACCGTGATGTCGGCCACGTCGCCCGATACGTCCACTATGGGTTTGCGTCAGTATCGCTTCGAGTCCCCGGAGCCCACCGACATCCCGCGCATGCAGAAAGCCTACCCGGAGGGCGTATATCGATTCGCCGGGACCACCGCACGAGGGACGCGCTACAACAGCGAGGTGACGCTGAGCCACCGGCTTCCGTCCGGCGTTACCGGCATTAAGCCGGCGGACGAGGCGCAGAACGTCCCAGTTCGTGGACTGCGCATCACCTGGACCGCCGTTCCCGACATCGCATCCTACAGCGTCTTGATCGAGCAGCCGACGACCGGCTTCGAGCTGTCGGTCACCCTCCCGCGCTCCGCGACGTCATTTGCCGTGCCCGACGGGGTGTTGCGAGCCGGCCAGTCGTACACGCTGTCGATTGGGGCCGTCGCACGAGGAGGCAACGCCTCCTTCGTGGAGACGTCGTTCGCCACGGCGGCCGCGTCCGGCAACTGACAACGCCTCACAGCCCCTCGCTCGGCGGCCGTGGCGGCCCCGGAACGAAGTGATTCAGCGGTCCGTGGCCGCCGCTGCTGTGTCCAAGCCCGGGCGCGGCGGCGATCGCGCGATGGACGAAGGCCAGGGCGTCGCTGACGGATTGTTCGAGGGAGCGCCCCAACGCGAGACCGGCAACAATGCCCGCCGACAGCGTGCAGCCGGTCCCGTGTGTCGAGGTTGTATCGAGCCGCTCGTGCGTGAAGCGGCGCACGGCGCTCTTTTGCACCAGCACGTCGACGATGCCATCGGTGTGCACGAGGTGGCCGCCTTTGATCAACGCGGCTCCCGCGCCGAGCTCGACGAGCCTGCGCCCGGCGTGTTCCATCTGATCCGGTGTCCGCACTCGATCCCCAACCAGAATCTCCGCCTCGTTGAGATTCGGCGTGACGAGCAAGGCCAGCGGCACCAGTCGCCGGGCAATCAGCGTCTCCGCGTCGCGATCGAGTAGCCGGTCCCCCGACGTCGCGACCATTACGGGATCGAGTACGTAGTTGGGCAGACGGTGCTCGGTGATCCGCTGCGCCACCGTTTCGATGATGTCCGCTGAGCCGAGCATTCCCGTTTTGAATGCCTCGGGTGGCAGATCCGCTGCCAGCGCATCGATCTGGCGGCCAACGAGGGCAGGGGGGAGAGCCTGCCAATCGAGCACCCCGACGGTATTCTGCGCGGTGACGGCGGTAACCGCGGTCGTGCCGAACACGCCGAACTGGTGAAACGTCTTCAGATCGGCCTGAATCCCCGCGCCGCCGCCTGAGTCGGAGCCTGCAATGGTGAGGGCAATCCTCATGCAGACACTCGTGCCTTGGCGAAAGCAACGGGGCAGGCAATTTTAGGAGCACCCATGGCCGGTACGAGAACGCACATCGCCAATAATCTGCAGTCGACCGTTCGCGATCTCCAACGGCGCAAGGCGCGCGGACGGCGCGGCCTCGCCGTTGTCGAAGGCGTGCGCCTCGTGGAGGAGGCGCTCGCGGCCGGCCTCGAGTTCCGGGGCGCTCTCGTGGCTCCCGAGCTCGCGCGCACCACGCGCGGCCAGGCCCTCGCCGCTGAGCTGGCAAGCCACGCGGTGACGGTCGAAGAGGTCGGCACGCGCACGTTCGCCGAGCTCGCCGGGACCGAGACGCCGCAGGGCATCCTCGCAATCGTGCAGCCGCGGACGTGGACCCTCACCGAGGTGACCAGCGGACCGATTCTCGTCGTCGATGGAGTGCAGGATCCGGGAAACGTCGGCACGCTAATTCGCACGGCGCATGCGCTTGGCGCGGCCGCGAGTCTCCTGTTACGCGGTAGCGCCGATCCCATGAACCCGAAGGCGCTGCGGGCCGCGATGGGCGCGACGTTCCGCCACCCCGTGGTCCAGCTGGACGACGGGCCGTTCATTGCTTGGGCCCGCGAGCAGGACGTGGTGCTCTGGGCCGCTGCCGCGGACGGTGTGCCGCTGCTCCGCGCGCTGGAATCGCGACGGACGCAAAAGGAGCTGATTGCGGTGATGGTCGGGAACGAAGGGGCTGGCATCCGACCGCACCTGAATGCAGTCGCCGCGCAGCGCGTAGCCATTCCCCTGGCCGGTGGCGCGGAATCGCTCAACGTCGCCGTCGCCGCGGGCATCCTGCTCTACGAGGTGTTGCGTGGGCGTTGATCCACTGCTCCTCGCCGGCGCGGTGCTTCTTGGCCTCTGCGTCGGCAGTTTCCTCAACGTTTGCATCCTCCGGCTCCCGCGCGATCAGTCGTTGTTGCGGCCCCGATCGACATGCCCACACTGCAAGCAGCCGATCGCTTGGCGCGACAACATCCCGCTCTTTTCGTGGCTTTGGCTGCGCGGCAAATGCCGTTGGTGTCACACGCCGATCTCGGTACAGTATCCTCTGATTGAAGCGCTGGTCGGTGTGTTGTTCGGCGTGTCGCTGTTCGTCTACGGATTGACATTGCACGCCGTAGCCGCCGCGTTGTTCGGAACGATCCTGCTCGGCATCGCGATCACGGATGCCCGTCACTACATCATCCCCGACGAATTCACCTGGGGCGGGCTCGTGATCGGTCTGCTGATCGCGCTCGGTGGCGGCGCGCAGGGATTCCTGCAAGCACTACTCGGTGCCGCGGTGGGATTTGCGCTACTCTGGCTCGTCGGCACGGCGGGCGCCTGGGTGTTCAAGGAAGAAGCGATGGGCGGCGGCGATATCAAGATGATGGCGATGGTCGGCAGCTTCGTACATTGGCATGGTGTGTTGATCACCGTCTTCGCGGGCGCGTTGCTGGGCTCGCTGATCTTCGTGCCGCTCTCGCTCAAGAAAAAGCGTCTCGTGCCGTTCGGGGTATTCCTCGCGGTTGGTGCGGTGGTCGCCTTTGTGTTTGGAGAGGCGATCATCACCTGGTATGGGCATTTTCTCAGAGGCGACTGACATCGGTGGCTAACCCCTTCGAAGGCCTGTTCGACTCCGGCGACGTGCTGGAGCGCGTCGGTATCGACCTCACCGCACAGGCGCGTCGCGGCGACCTCGAGCCGGTGCGCTGCCGGGACGCCGAGATCGCGCGCGTCATTGATATCCTGCTGCGGCAGGGAAAAAACAACGCCGCGCTGGTAGGGCGCGCTGGCGTCGGCAAGACCGCCGTGGTCGAGGGATTGGCCCAACGGATCGCGGCGGGCAACGTCCCACCGGCACTAAAGGACGCCCGCGTGCTGGGGCTCGACCATGTGTCGATGCTCGCGGGAACGTCGTTCCGCGGGCAATACGAGGACCGCATCCGGCGTCTGGTGCAGGCACTGCAGGCCGATCGCAATCTCATCCTCTTCGTCGACGAGCTCCACAACCTGATCGGGCAGGGGACGGCGATGGGGGCGGCGATGGACGCTGCCAACATGCTGAAGCCCGCTCTCGTGCGTGGAGATATTCGCGTCATCGGCGCGACCACCGGCGAGGAGTACAACAAGTGGGTCAAGTCCGATCCCGCACTCGAGCGCCGCTTTCAACCAGTCACCATCGAGGAGCTGGACGCCATTCAAACGTGGGAAGTGCTCGTCGCGCGGCGGCCGCGCTTCGAGCGGCATCACGCCGTCGCGATCTCAGACGATGCGCTCAAGGCGGCGATTGTCTTGACTGACCGGTTCGTCCCGGAGCGCGCTCGTCCCGATAAAGCCATCGACGTGCTGGATGAGGCCTGCGCGCACGCGCAGGCCACTGCTCAGGTATCGCCGGAGCTCGACAAGCTGATTCGCGACCGCAAGAAGCTCGAAGCGATGATGCGGCGCGGAGCGACGGAAGAAGAGACGCGGGCTCCCGCAGAACCTTTGCCTGATCTGGCAACGGTGTTGCAGCGGTTTGGGGAGGAGATCGAAGAGCTGCTGGGCGGTCGACGGCGGGCGAGGGCGGCTGAGGGTGGATCCGCTGACTCATCCCCGCCCTCGCCCGCCGTCGACCGCCCTCGCCCGCCCTTGGAGGAGCAGCGCGACGAGCTCGATCGCAAGCTTCGTCAGGAGCTCGAACGCCAGGGCATTGTGGTTACCGGCAAGGAAATCGCTCGGGTCGTCGCCGCGTCGGTGGGGAAGGGCATCGAGTGGGCCGGCTGATCCGGCTCGCGTCGTTCAGCGGCATGCTCGTCGCGATGGCTGCCGCGGGCGCTTGTCGCGAGCGTGCTCAGGCAGTGCAGAGCGAGGCGGAGTTGAAAGACATGGTACGTCGCATGATGCCGCTCGTCGGTCAGGCGGCGGGCCTTCCCTTCAAGCATGAACCAACCGTGTTGCGGCGCTCGCGAGCGCAGGTGCGCGACTACGTCATTCACAAGTTCGATGAGGATCTTCCGCCCGCCGATCTCGCGGGGCTCGAATCGTCGCTTCGCTTGTTCGGGCTGATTCCCGATTCTCTGCAGCTGCGCTCAACGATGATCGATCTCCTGACCGAGCAGATTGCCGGCTACTACGATCCCGATTCCAACGCGCTCTACATCCCGGCGGATATCGAGCCGTTTCAGCTGCGCATCGTCGTGTCGCACGAGCTGGTGCACGCGCTGCAGGATCAATACGTGAAGCTCGACTCCATCATCACGCAGCGGCGCCGCAACGATCGGCGCTCGGCGGCGCAGGCAATTCTCGAAGGGCAGGCAACCGTCGCGCAGATCCCCGTCCTCATGCCCGAGCAGAAGCCCGACACATTTCCTCTCGGGTGGTTTTGGAAGCAGCGCGAGGTGATGGCGCAACAGCAGGCGCGCATGCAGGAGTTCTCGCGCGCGCCGCTGTGGCTGCGGGAAGGGCTGCTTTTTCCCTACCTCGGGGGTGCCGACTTCATCGTGTGGTACCGGCGCAAATACTTCGATGAATCGATACTCGACCCACGCCGGATGCCCACGTCGACCGAGCAAATTCTGCATCCCGACCGCTACGCCGCCAAGGACGAGCCGACGGACCTCATCTTCACGGGCGCGCGCGTCGACACGGTGCGGTACGAAGACAATCTCGGCGAGTTCGAAACGCGACTGCTCCTCGAGCAGCATTTGAGCAACGAGGTCGAGGCGGCGCAACTCACCGACGGGTGGGACGGCGATCGGTATCAGGTGCTCGGTCCCAAGGCCGACGTGCTGGTGTGGTATAGCGTCTGGGATGACGCCGCGGCGTCGACGCGATTCGCGCGTGGCCTGGAGCGCGCCTGGGCCAAACGCCGGGCAGGCGGTCCGTCGGACAGACGGTCGGAAATAAAACAACTCACGATCGAAGGACGGCCCGCTGTGCGACTCGTCGATGCGCCGGCGAGTTGGACGGGATGGCGCGCGCTGCCAGCCGTTCGACTCAGTGCAGCAAGCGAGTGATCGTGTAGATCGCGAGCCCGACGAGGCCGCCCACCAGCGTGCCGTTGATCCGGACGAACTGCAGATCTCTTCCCACCGCCAGCTCAAACCGCTTCGAGGTCGCCTCCGGATCCCAACCTGCCACCGTCTGCGCGATCAGATCACCAATCTCGATCCGGTATTTCTCGACCACGCCGGCCGTGAGGTCGATCAGCAGCTCGTCGATTTCGGCGAGGATGGCCGGATTCGACTGTAACGCGCGCCCGAACTCACTGAGCCCATTGTCGATCGGTGTTGGGGTGCCGGCAGGAGCGTTACGGGTCGCCCCCGCCCCGTCGGCAAATTGCGTGACGGCCTCTTGGATGCCGTCCCACAACCGCTTGGATAGCTCCGCCGTGCCCTCGTCCATCAACCACTCCTCCTTCAGCGCTTCGGCACGGGCAATCACTTCGGGCGAGTGCTGAAGACGATCGATAAAGTCTTTGATCGCGTCGTCGAACGCGGTGCGCAGGGGATGTGATGGGTCCATGACCATATCCCCCAGCAGCCGTTCGACCGCCGCGATGATCTTCCGGTAGATCTTGTCATCCACCACGGGCGGAACCCACCAGGGCGTTTCCTCGCGGACGCGATCACGAATCACATCGCGATTGTTCCGCACTGCGTCTGCGGCCAGTCGCACCGCAGCGTTGAGCAGTTCTTCCTGCCGGTTATCGGCGAGCGCAAGGGCCAGCGTTTTCCCCAGCGCAGGCGCGACCCGGAACGAGCGCACCCGGTTGCGCACAACCTGACCGACGAGCTCCTGCACCTCGGCGCGGGGCAACGCTTCCAGTGTCTTCGCCAGCCCGCTCGCAAACTGCCCCGCGATCTGGCGCGCGTGTTCGCGGTCGGACAGCCAGCTTGCAGCGCGCTCCGCGGGATGAACGCGGCGCAGGTTCGCGCTGATGACCTCGCGCGACAGAAAGTGCTTTTGCACGAACGTCCCGAGGATTTGCCCAATCCGCTCCTTGCGAGTGGCGACGATAGCGGTGTGGGGAATGGGAATACCGAGCGGGTGTTTGAAGAGCGCGGTGACCGCGAACCAGTCTGCGAGGCCGCCCACCAGCGACGCCTCCGCGGTCGCGCGCACGTAGCCGAGCCAGGGATACTGCGGCTCCAAGATCATGGCCACGATGAAGACCACGAGCGCGACGCCCAGCAACCCGGTCGCCCGCCACTTCATCGCATCTAACCGGGCTTGGCGCTCCGCGTCGTCGGGTCGCGACCACTGGGGCGTGCCTACCTGTTGCGCCTGTTGCGCCTGCTGCGTCTCGCTCATCTCACCCTTCATAGACGGCAAGATAAGGCCCCCTCTTGGCTTAGGGGTACTCGCCATTTAGCTTGCTGTGCTTATGTTTACGGCCCTTTCCGACGAGCTGAACGGTGTACTGACCCGGCTCAGAGGCCGGGGGGTGCTCTCGGAAGGCGACGTCACTGATGCGCTGCGCGAGATCCGTCGCCACCTGCTTGAGGCCGACGTCAGTTTCGAAGTGACGCGCGGTTTCGTCGATCGGGTGCGGGAAAAGGCGATCGGCGCGCTCCAGGTCAAAGCCGTCAGCCCCGGGCAACAGGTTACAAAGCTCGTTCATGACGAGCTCGCGCGGATGTTGGGCGCGACCGATGTGGATCTGGCGGCCAGTGTCGCGGCCCGCCATGGCGTCCCCATCGATTTCGCCTCCGTAGGCCCAACGGTGATTTTGTTGGTGGGGTTACAGGGCTCGGGCAAGACGACGACGGCCGCGAAGCTCGCGCGGCGGCTGAAGCTGGAGCAGAAGGCGCCGGCGCTGATCGCGGCGGATATCTACCGCCCGGCGGCTACCGAGCAGCTCCAACAGCTCGGAGCTCAGATCAGCGTCCCGGTTTTCGGGAAGCGGGAAACGGGAAACGTGGTAAAGCTGGTGCAGGATGGGTTGCGCGAGGCGGAATCAGCGCGAGCCCGCACGGTCCTCGTCGATACCGCCGGCCGCTTGCAGATCGACGCCGAGATGATGGATGAGCTGCGCGCGGTGAAGGAAGCGGTGAAGCCGCGCGAAATCCTGCTCGTCGCCGACGGCATGACGGGACAGGACGCAGTCAAGATCGCCAAGGGGTTTCACGACGGTGTCGGCCTGACCGGCGTGATCCTGACGAAGCTCGACGGCGACACGCGTGGCGGCGCCGCATTGTCCATTCACGGCGTGACAGCCGTGCCGATCAAGTACGTCGGCGTCGGGGAAAAAACCGATGCCCTCGAGCCGTTCGATCCCGTTCGCATGGCGGGACGGATTCTGGGGCAGGGTGACGTCGTCGCGCTGGTGGAAAAGGCTGTTGCGAACGTCGATGCGGAAGCTGCCAAGCGCCTGGAACAGAAGGTCAAGTCCAAGAAGGGCATGGACCTTCAGGATTTCCTGGTGGCGCTCAAGCAGATGCAGAACATGGGACCGCTCAAGCAGGTGCTCGGACTCCTGCCGGGGATCAACGCGAAGGCGTTGAAGGGTGTCTCGATGGACGACAAGCGTCTCAAACATGTCGAGGCGATCGTCCTGTCGATGACCCCTGCGGAGCGGGCCGATCCGAGCATGCTGAACGGCAATCGCAAGCTGCGGATCGCCAAAGGATCGGGACGGACAGTCCAGGAAGTGAATCGGCTGCTGGAACAGTTCCAGCAGATGCGCAAGCTCAGCAAGTTCATGAAAAGGATGTAGGGACACGTTATGGCAACTCGTATTCGGCTGCGTCGCGTGGGTCGGAAGGGTCAGGCGTACTTCCGCATCGTGGTCGCGGACTCCACGTCGCCGCGTGACGGTCGGTTCGTCGCCGCGATCGGCAACTACAACCCGAAGGCCAAACCGGCGGTGATCGAGGTGAACGCCGAGCAGGCGCGCGCCTGGCTCGAGAAGGGCGCGATGCCGACCGACACGGTGCGCTCGCTCCTCAAAAAGGCCGGCGTACTGGGCAAACGGGCGCCCGCCGAGTAGTCGGGCGGCTGCGCAAGCCGCACGGCCAGCAGGGGGAAGTCGCGGTGATCCCCCTCGTGGAGAACCCGGGGACGGTGTTCGTGCCCAAGGCGCGGCTGTATATCGTGAACGACGCGCGGGACGTGGTGGCGGGTCCGCTGGTGGTGGCACGCCGCCGCTCATATCACCGTGAGTGGCTGCTGGGATTCGAGGGCGTGACGTCGCGGGCCGCGGTCGATAGCTGGCGCGACCAACTCGTGGCGGTGGATGAATAGATGTTGCGGATCAATGTGGTGACGCTGTTTCCCGAATGGTTCGCGGCACCGCTGGGCTCGAGCATTCTGGGAAGAGCGGCGAAGGCGAAGCTGGTGACGTATCGGGTCGTGCAGCTACGTGATTACACGCACGACAGGCACCAGACGGTGGACGACGCGCCGTACGGTGGCGGCGCTGGAATGGTGCTGAAGCCCGAGCCGTTCTTTGAAGCCGTGGAGGATTTGCGAGCCAAACCGCCGATCGTGTTGCTCTCAGCGCGCGGCACACCGTTCACGCATGAGCGCGCGGTACGATATGCGGTGGGGGCGGAGTTGACGTTGCTGTGCGGGCATTATAAGGACGTCGATCAGCGCGTCGCGGACGGGTTGGGCGCAGAAGAAGTGTCGATCGGCGATTTCGTGCTGTCGGGCGGTGAGCCCGCCGCGCTGTGTGTGATCGATGCGGTGGTGCGGCTCCTGCCTGGCGCGATCGGAGATCATGAATCGGCATCGACCGATTCGCATTATGAAGGACTGCTGGCGCCGCCCAGCTATACGCGGCCGCCGAGCTATCGCGGGCTCGACGTCCCGGACGTATTGTTGAGTGGCGACCACGACAAGATTGCGGCATGGCGGGAGGCGCAAGCCGAACGCCTGACGCGCGAACGGCGGCCGGATCTCTGGTCGCAACATGGAGAGTAGTTATGGAGAAGTTACGGGCAGTCGAGCGTGAAGGGCTGAAGACCGACATCCCAGCCTTTGCTCCTGGCGACACGCTGCGCGTCATGGTGCGTGTGCGCGAAGGTGAGAAAGAGCGCCTCCAGGCGTTCGAGGGCATTTGCATCGCCCGGCGTGGCGGCGGCGTGAACGAGACCTTCACCGTCCGGAAGATCTCGGCCGGCGTGGGCGTCGAGCGGATCTTCCCGCTGCATGCGCCGTCGATCGCCGAGATCGGCCTCACCCGCAAGGGTCGCGTGCGGCGCGCCAAGCTGTATTTCCTACGCCGTCTGGCCGGCAAGGCCGCCCGCATCCGTGAGAAGCGGGGCAGTGCGGCGGGGGCGCAGGGGATCACCGTCCCCGAAACGCTGGAACAGGAGCAGTCGCAGGCGTGAGACGCCGCCGCCCGTCGTTGAAACGCGAGGCGGCGTTGTGGAGTGAAGGACGAATCAGCGTCGCCGGGATTGACGAAGTCGGCCGCGGTCCACTGGCCGGTCCAGTGGTCGCCGCGGCCGTCGTGTTTCCGGTGGGCGTCAAGCCGATTCGCGGTCTCAACGACTCCAAGGTGCTCACCGCTGCGCAGCGGGAGCGGTTCGTCACGAAGATCCGCGAGCGGGCATTTGCCGTCGCCATCGGCGCCGCGAGCGTGCGTGAAATCGACCGCCTGAACATTCGCCGGGCGTCGATCCTCGCCATGGAGCGCGCACTGCACCGGCTCGGCTTCGCGCCGGCGTACGTTCTCATCGATGGCCTGCCGTGTCCCGAGCTGGGCTGCGAGCACGAGGCCATCGTGGACGGAGACGCGCGCTGCCATTCGATCGCGGCAGCCTCGGTCATCGCCAAAGTGTTGCGCGACTACCTCATGGACCGGCTGGCCATGCGGCATCCCGGCTATTGCTGGGAAACCAACAAAGGATACGCGACACCCGAGCATCTCGACGCAATTCAGCGGCTCGGTCCCACGCGCCATCACCGCTTCAGCTTCGAGCCGGTCTCGCAACTCGAGCTGCTAACGGTTTCGACCGCGACGTAGACCCTTCAAAAAGTCCGGCAGCGGCCGCGTATTCAGGATGTCGGCCGCGGTCAGCCACGCGCGGCGGGCGTTCCCGACGGCAAACCGCATGAAGCCGAGCTCGTGCGTGTTGTGCGCGTCGGTCGAGAGCACGAACCGCACACCGTGCGATTTGGCTGCCGCCGCCAGGGTATCGGGCAAGTCGAGCCGCTCACTGCCGTTGATCTCCAGCAGGCAATTCGCGTTTGCTGCGGCTTTCGCTACCACGTCGAAGTCGAGCGCGTAGGAAGGCCGGTTCGGAAGGATCCGCCCCGTCGGATGGCCGATCGCGTCCACCCAGCGATTCTCGATGGCTGCGAGCAGACGATCGGTCAGCTGTCGCTCTGACTGTTTCAGGCCATAGTGAATCGTCGCCACCACGTAGTCAGCCTCGGCGAGCACATCGTCGGGGAGATCGAGCTTCCCGCTTTCCAGGATGTCCATTTCGACGCTTTTCAGAACGCGAAACGCGCGCATTCCCTTGTTCAATCGATCGATCACCTTCCATTGCGCGCGCAGCTCGGCTGGGCTTTGACCAGCCATCGCTGTCCGCGGCGAATGATCGGTGATCGCGATGAACTCAAGCCCGAGTGACCGCGCGGCCTCGACCATTTCGCCGAGCGTCGCTTTGCCGTCGCTCGCATCGGTGTGCATCTGCAGATCCCCGCGGATATCGTCCAACGCCACCAGTTCGGGCAGCTGGTGCGCTTTAGCTAGCGCGATTTCGCCGCGGTTCTCGCGCATCTCGGGTGGGATCCAATCGAGTCCGAGGGTCTCGTACACCTCTTTTTCGGTCCGGCCAGAGATGCATTTCGCACCTTTGAACACCCCGTACTCGTTGAGCTTGAGATTCTTGCTCTGCGCGATCTTGCGCAGCTCGATGTTGTGCGCCTGAGAGCCGGTGAAGTATTGCATCGCCGCGCCGAAGCAGCCGGGCTCGACGACGCGCAAATCGACCTGCAGTCCGCCCGAAAGGCGTACCGTGGACCGGGTGTCGCCCTGTGCCGCGACGTGGGTGACGTCGCCGAACTTCCCGAACCGCTCGATAACTGCCGCTGCATCGGTGCAGCTGACGACGATATCGAGGTCCCCGATAGTTTCTTTGCGCCGCCGGAAGCTGCCCGCGACATCGATGTCCGTAATCCCGCCGCCTGCCTTCAAATACTCCACGATCGCGCGCGCATACTGCTCGGCTACGTGCAGGACGATTCGCTTCGGCCCATCGCCCGCGGCGGCGCCGGCCACGCCCTCACGAATCTTGTCCAGCAGCTTCGGTCCGAATCCACTCAGCTTGGCAATCTTGCCTTGCTCGAGCGCTTCTTTGAGATCGGCGACGCTGTTCACCTTCAGCTGGTCGTGAAACAGTTTCACCCGTTTGGGGCCGAGGCCGGGGATCCTGAGCAGATCGAGTAGCCCGGGTGGAATAGTCGCGACCAGCTGTTGGCGTTGCGGAAGCTCCCCCGTTTCGACAAGCGCCGTAATCTCTTTGGCGATCCCGCCGCCGATGCCCGGCAAATCCGTGAGGTCAAACTCGGCACCCTTCACCAGCTCGGCGAGCGGATCGGGGTGATCCGCGACGGTGCGCGCCGCGTTACGGTACGCCCGAACCTTGAAGGGATTCCCCTCCGAGATCTCCAAGAGGTCGGCGACTTCTCCCAGCAAGCGAGCGATATCGGCGTTCTGCATACGTAAAACTAGCCTTCTTGCCATCTCGCATTTCACGTGATACGCTAGCCGCTCTTGAAACACACCCCCATCCCTTCGGAGGCCGACGCATGCTGCGCAAGCTTCTGGGGCCGGCGTTCTTGGCTCTCGCGTTTCCCGTCGTTCTCGCCGCGCAATCGCAGGCTACAACCGGCGTTGTTCGCGGTACGGTCACGGATCCGGGCGGCGCGCCCGTTGCGGGCGCTACCGTGAGTCTGCGCGAAACGCAAACCGGCTTTCAACGCCAGGTCACGAGCAATGAGCGTGGAGTCTTCATCGCTTCGCTGCTGCCGCTCGGCACGTACGAGGTCGCGGCACGCGCGGTCGGCTTCAGCGAGGCGCGCCGCACTGGGGTTCGCGTAGGCGTCGGCGAGACCGTGAATTTGAACCTGCAGCTGGCGGCGGTGACGCTGCAGGCGGTGGTCGTCGAAGCAACGCAGCCCATCGTCGAGGCGAGCAAGGTGGAGAGCTCGACCCGCCTCCCCGAGGAAGCGGTGGCGCGTCTGCCCAATAACGGGCGCAACTACCTGAACCTCACGCTGTTGACGCCGAGCGTGGCGATCGTGCAAGGTCCGGACGGCGACGAGATCTCCATCGCCGGCCAGAAGGGAATTCATAACAACGTGTCGGTCGATGGGGCCGACTTCAACAATCCATTCTTCGGTGAGCAGCGTGGAGGTCAGCGTCCGCCCTTCACATTCAACCTCGACGCGGTCGAGGAGATGGTAGTCATTGCGAACGGCGCCAACGCCGAGTTTGGGCGCTCGGGCGGCGGCTTCGTGAACGTGGTTACCAAGTCGGGGACCAACCAGCTCCATGGATCGTTGCACTATTACGGAAAGGACGGCGCTCTCTCCGGCCAGCCGCACTTCCAGGACGTCACGCTGCCGTCGCCCGACTTCACGCAGCATCAGTTTGGCTTCACGCTCGGCGGACCGATCAAGCGCGACAAGGCATTCTTCTTTGTCGCTTACGATCAACAGATCTTCGACGAGGTAAAGCAGACCGACCCCAACCGCATCGATCCCGCGTTACGCGCCTGGATGGACACGGCCTTCGCCGGGGCACTGGCCGGTGATTACGGTCCGATTTCGCGGACCAATGATGCGCGGGCGCTCATGGCGAAGCTCGATTTCAACCTGTCGGATCGGCACCGTGCTTCGCTGAAGTACAACTACAGCTGGTCGGAGCAGGTGAACGGCACCTTCGACGTTGACAGTTGGGCTCGGAGCTCCAACGGGTTGGAGCGGGATCACTCGAACGCGATCAACGGCAGCCTCATGTCTTTCCTGTCGCCGCGCGTCTCGAACGAGTTCCGCTTCCAGTTTTCGCGTGAGGACCGGCCACGTCCCTACGGCGGGCCCCGGAGCACGCTGTTGGGACCCGACCCGACCGGCACGGGCGATCGGCCGTTCCCCGACGTCGCAATGGACTTCGCGGGCGCTTATCGGTTCGGTCTGCCGTTCTTCCTGCCGATCGACTACTACGACACGCGGCTTCAGTTCCTGGACAACATTTCGTTTCAGAAGGGGGACCACTTCTTCAAGGTGGGTGCCGAGTACAACCGGGTGAACTCGGTGCAGACGTTCATCGGGTTCTCGAACAGCCGGTACATCTTCAGCTCGGTACAGGGATTCCTGAACTATGTTGGGAGTGACTCCCTCTACGTCGAATGCTCCAACGGGTCGTCGAACAATACCGGAGCCTGCCCCGCGGGCACCACGATTACCGGCCCCGTGCTGCTGTATCTGCAACAGGCCGGCGTGAACCGGTCGGTGCGTGAGGCGGGAACCCAGGAGATCCCGCAGACCGAGCTTGCGCTCTACATCCAAGACACCTGGAAGCCCAATTCCAGGTGGCTGTTCAACTACGGGTTGCGTTGGGAATCGCAGGCCCAGCCGGGCTTGTTGTCGCCGATCGACTCAACGTATTACGCCGTCTACTACGATTCGACGGTGACCAACGCAAACGGAACATTCCGCTTCCCGTCGAACGGCACGATCCCGTCTGACAAGACCATGTTCCAGCCGCGGCTGGGCGTCACGTTCGACCCCAAAGGGGACGGCCGTCAGGTGTGGCGGGCCAATGCGGGCATCTACTATGCGCGCATCCCTGGACTGAATCTCGCTTCGACGCGGTCGACGGACGGCTACCGCGGCGTCACGCTATTCGGCTCGAGCGCGACGGGGGCATTCCTCCCGCCGCCGTCGTTCCCGAACCTCTTCCCGTCCAACGTGCCGCTGGCGTCAGTCGCATTCCCGTCGGTGTTCGTGTTCGATCGCAACTTCTCGAACCCGCGCACCATCACCGCAACGCTGGGCTACGAGCGCCAGCTCGCGGGCGATCTCGGGCTGCTGCTCAGCTACACGCACGCGAAAACCGATAACAACACGCGTTTCATTGACCGCAACGCGGCCGTCTTCGGCACCCCGTTCGGCACCGGGCCGCGCGCGCTCGGGACCCTGACGACGGTTGAGGCAAGCGCCAAGTCCAACTACAACGGAGTCACGGTCGGTCTGCGTCGCGTGCTCGACCCCAACTTCCAATTCCAGGCGAATTACACGCTGTCGTGGGACAAGTCGGACGACGACAACGAGCGGGATCCGTTCAGCTTCCGATACGCGCGGGCCGACTCGCTGCAGCACGAGTACGGCTACAGCGATCGCGACCAGCGCCACCGGTTCAATGGCTGGGTGCTCAAGCACATCGGCGGCGGCCTGTTCCTCAACAGCCGCCTCAGCTACTACTCGGCGCAGCCCATCTCTCAGAGCTGCGGCCCCAGCCCCTTCAGCCCCTTCGCCCCAGCGAAGGGCCAGCGCGCGACCTCAGCCGCCGATCGCAATTGCGCCGACGGCTCCGTGCTCCAGCGCAATACCATGCGCAAGGACAACGAGTACTTCTCGCTGGACCTGG
The DNA here is from genome assembly GCA_035259785.1 of Gemmatimonadales bacterium. Lineage (GTDB taxonomy): Bacteria > Gemmatimonadota > Gemmatimonadetes > Gemmatimonadales > GWC2-71-9 > 20CM-2-65-7. The sequence continues at coordinate 133 of DATFVZ010000028.1, read as the reverse complement.
GCTTGACGTGGCCGTTCAGCCTGGGCCGCGGCCGTATGGAACTGATCGCGCAGATGTTCAACGTGACGGGTGCGGCGAACTTCAAGGATCCCGCGGCGACGAGCTTGTTGTTCGATTTCAGCGGCACGATCCG
>DATFVZ010000027.1:0-3591 GCA_035259785.1 Gemmatimonadales bacterium | reverse complement strand
GCCGATATCGCCGGCGCGGCCGCCTGACTCATTCGGTGTCGGCGGCCCGCAACGCCGCCTGCTGTACCTCGTCCGCGTTGACAGCCGTTAGCGCATCGTTGTTTTGCTCGCCCGTCCGGATGCGAATCACCCGCTCGATCGCCTGTACGAAGATCTTGCCGTCACCCACCTCGCCGGTGCGCGCGGACGACAGAATCGCGTCGATACACGGCTGCACGAACGGCTCGGAGCAGACCATTTCGATCTTCACCTTTTCGTGAAACTCCATGACCAGCGTCGTGCCCCGGTACTGGCTCACGATCTCATGCTCTCCGCCGTGACCACTGACGCGACTCAGCGTAATGCCCGTGATACCGGCGCGAAACAACGCCGCTTTGACCTCGGGCAGACGCTCTGGTCGCACGATCGTGGTAATGAGCTTCATGGCGATTTCCCTATCCTTCCCGATCGAGATTCGAACACAAGCCGGGAGACATCTCGCACCAGCGCATAGGCATCGTCGTTCTTCGGAATGCCCGCCGTCAACACCACCAGCACATACCGGCCGCGACTCGTAGGCTCGACTACGCCAGCGTCGTGATAGACGACCTGCTCAATCCATCCGGTCTTGTGATACACCCGCGTGCCCGCGGGCAGCCCAGCCGGAATGCCTTCGTTGAATTGCTGGCGTCCCAAAATCGCCAGCATGTCCCGACACGATGCCGCCGACGCCGCCGTTCCGTTCGCGAGGGCGGCGAAAAGCACCCCGAGATCCCGCGCTGTTGTCGTGTTGTTGAGACCGGCGCGATAGGCCTTCCCGTCCTCGACGCCACGGAGCACGAGGATCGAATCGGCGCCGAGCGCGTGCGCCGTCGTGTTGGCGCGTTTGGAACCGACCTTCGCAATAAGGAGATTGGTCGCAAGATTGCTCGACACCGTTTCCATCAGCTCGACCAGCTCCCTGATAGACGCGCGCTGTCCGAGCCGCTTGTACAGGGTCGAATCAGAGTCGTCCGTTACGTCGAGTTGATAGGGCGAGCTGTCCACGATCGAGCGAAACGTGTTCGTAACCGTGATCGAATCGTCGAGCGAGAGCAGCGCGGCGTCCCGGTCTCGGAACAGTTGAATCATGACCGGGATTTTCATCGTGCTGGCAGCGTGGAACCGCAGCGCCGACCCGACGGTTAGGGAGTCGCCGGTGGTCAGATCCCGGTAATAGACCCCGACCGCGCGCGCAGGCGCTTGCCCAATGCGCGCCTCAACGCGGCTTCGGAGACTCGCGGAGTCAGAGGCTTGCACGACCAAGAGTAAAAGCGGAAGCGTGAGCAGTGACATACTTCGAAATAAGATACCGTGTAGATTCTAGCCCGTGAGCGAATTCGTCTTCGGTACGCACAACGCTGCGTTCGTACAAGTCATGTACGAGCAGTACCTCAGCGATCCGGCATCCGTCGGGCCGGAGTGGCGGGAGCTGTTTGATAACGGGCGGCAGGCGGAGCTCCCCATCATCCCGGGGAGTACGGAGTCTGGAGTGGTTCGCTCAGATGCACCGCAGGCAGTTTTGCCACAGCCGCCATCGACTGCACCGCAGAATACCACTCCCCACTCCCCACTCCCCCACGGCGCAAGCCCGATCACGGGTCCAGCCGCTCGGTTGGTGGCAAACATGACCGATTCGCTCTCGGTCCCGACAGCCACATCGTTCCGCGATATTCCGGCCACGACGCTCGACACTCGGCGCAAAGCACTAAACGCAGAGCTCGCCTCGAGCGGGAAAAAGGTCTCGTTCACGCATCTCATCGGCTACGCCCTCGTGCAGGGGGCGAAGCGCTTCCCCGTCATGACCCACGTTTTCCAAGAGATCGAGGGAAAACCGCATCGCGTGGACCCCGGGGCGATCGGGCTGGGCCTGGCCGTCGATGTCGAGAAAAAGGACGGCAGCCGCGCGCTTGTCGTCCCCGTGATCAAGCATGCCGAGTCGATGGACTTCGCCGCTTTTCACGGCGCGTACGAGACACTCGTCGAAAAGGCCCGGACTAACCGGCTCATGCCTGACGACTTCGCCGGCGGCACGATTCAACTCACGAACCCCGGCACACTCGGCACCGTGGCCTCGGTCCCGAGACTGATGAAAGGCCAGGGCTCGATTATCGCGACCGGTACCATCCGGGACATCGCGGGCGCGAAGGTCATCACGATCACGAGCACCTACGACCACCGGATCATTCAGGGAGCAGAATCCGGATCGTTCCTCCGGTATCTGGACGGACTCCTCCAAGGAGAGGAAAGGTTTTACGAACTGATAACAGCGAGTTTGGGAAAGAGAGGGAGTGCGGAGTGGGCAATGGTTCGCATGGTCGAACCGGATGCATCGGTTCCGACACCGCAAGCGTCACCTACACCGCCGAGTACCACCCCCACTCCACTCGCCGACACCACGGTCGGTGTAGAGGAACTAAAACACGTCGCCGCCGCATACGCCCTCGTCCGAGCGCACAGGAATTTCGGACATCTGGCGGCGAAGCTCGATCCCCTCGGCAGGGAGCCGCCGGGCGATCCGTCCCTCGATCCCGGGCGGCTCGGGCTCACCCCGGAGATCATGGCGCGGATTCCCGCGGATGTGCTGCGCATCTACGTCCCGGGCAAAACGCTCGCCGAGGCTCTGCCACAGCTCCGCACGACGTACTGCGGCACGATCGCCTACGAGGTCGAGCACATCGGCAGTCACGAGGAACGCGTGTGGCTCAGACAGGTGATCGAATCTGGCCAGCACCGTCGCCCGCTTTCGGCCGATGGGAAGCGACAACTGCTTGCGCGCCTGACCGCCGTCGACACGTTCGAGCGCTTCCTCCACAAGGCGTACCTCGGCCAGAAGCGGTTTTCCATCGAGGGCCTCGATATGACCGTGCCGATGCTCGATTTCACGATGGAGCTTGCGGCCGCGCACGGCACGCGCAAAACCGTCATCGGGATGGCGCATCGCGGTCGGCTCAATGTCCTGGCGCACGTGGTGAACGTCCCGTATGAGACCATTCTGGCGGAGTTCGAGGGTGGGCCTCGCGAAGAGACAGCGGAATCCGAAGGCTGGAATGCCGGGACGGGTGATGTGAAGTATCACCATGGCGCGGAAGGGACCTATCGCACCGCGGATGGAAAAGAGGTCGCAGTCACCCTTTCACCCAATCCCAGCCATCTCGAATCGGTGAATCCTGTCGTGGAAGGGCGCGCGCGTGCCAAGCAGACCACCCGCACCGGCCGCAGCCCGCAGCACGACGGCAACGTCGCCCTCCCCGTCCTGCTCCACGGCGATGCCGCATTCGCGGGCCAGGGCGTCGTGGCCGAGACGTTCAATCTGGCCCGGCTGCGCGGCTATACCACGGGCGGCACGATCCACCTCATTCTCAACAATCAGGTCGGCTTCACGACCGATCCGCGCGAGGGACGCTCGACCGACTATTCGAGCGACCTTGCGAAGGGGTTCGACGCGCCGATCGTGCACGTGAATGCCGACGACCCCGAAGCATGTCTCGCGGCTGTGCGTCTCGGGATGATGTATCGCGAGAAATTCCACGGCGACTTCGTCATCGACCTCGTCGGGTACCGGCGGTATGG
>DATFVZ010000026.1:0-30561 GCA_035259785.1 Gemmatimonadales bacterium | reverse complement strand
ATGTCCGCGATGTCCAAGAGCTGGGCGAGATGCATGTCGGCAGGTCGGGATACGTGGGTTTCGGGCCGATCGGCGACGGTGTGACCACGGTCGCCCTCGTCGTCCCGTTCCGCGAGGCGCGCCGCGGCGCGCGGTTCTTCGAGGAGCTCGACCGCTTTCCGGGCGTGCGCGGGCGATTTCAGGCCCGACATCTTGTGCGCCGCGTGCTCGCCACTGGGCCATTCGCGCGCTGGTCGCGGCGACCGGTAGCGAAGGGAGGCGGCGCACTGCTCGTCGGCGATGCCGTGGACTTTTTTGACCCCTTTACGGGACAGGGCATCTACAGCGCCCTGCGTGGCGCCGAGCTTGCCGCCGCGGCGATCGTGGGGGAGAGTCTCGGCAGCTACGCCCGCGCGCGCCGGCGGGAGTTCGCCGGGAAGTGGATCCTCGAGCGCATGATCGGCATCGCTGTGGGCTGGCCCGCGCTCATGGAGCGGGTGGTCGGACGGTTGACACGACGTCCGCATCTCGCCGATCTGCTGGTGCGCGCGACCGGGAACTGCGTGCCGGCGCGCGCGGCGCTGACGCCGCGCGTGCTCGCGGGACTGGTATTGTGAGCAATCCCAGCCACTCTGCGCGCGGCGTCGAGCCGCCGCTCTTCCGCCAGCTCCTCGGCCGCTTCGCGACGGGCGTCACCGTGATCACCGCCCGCAACGCGAATGGCGGTCCGATCGGGATGACCGCGAACTCGCTCGGATCGGTATCGCTGCAGCCCCCGCTCGTACTGGTCTCGGTGGAGAAGGTGCACGAGATGCATACGGCCCTCCACGCCGCGACACACTGGGTGTTCAACGTCCTGTCGTCCGAGCAGGAAGCACTTTCGCGCCGATTCGCCGGCGCCGAACCGAATCGCTTTCTGGGCGTCAGCTATCACGAGAACGATCGCGGCATTGTATTGATCGACGGGACGGTGGCGCATATCGAGTGCGAGAAACACGCCGTGGTCCCGGGAGGCGATCACACGGTGTTTATCGGGCTGGTGGTCGGTGGTGACGCTACCGACCGCAGGCCGCTCCTCTATTATAGAGGCGGCTACGCCGGCCTCAGCCGCTGATGCGGACTGTCGATCGGATTCGCGTCCGCGCGCCTTACGTGAGGGTCTTCGCGGCAGCCAGCTCGGTCGCGCGCTGGCCATCCATTCTGCCGCATTACCGTTGGGTCCGGTTGCTCGACGATCACCTTGTCGAGATGGCTGCGTGGCGCCCCTTCGGGGGCGGCCTCATCAACTATCCCACATGGTGGGTCTCCGAAATGACGATCGACCGGCCGGCCGGCGAGATCCGCTACCGGCACGTGCGGGGTATCACGCGAGGCATGGAGGTTGTGTGGAGGTTGGTAGAAGCCGGTGAAGGTTTTGTGGACGTCGAGGTCGAGCACACGTGGGATGGCCCCAGGTGGCCGCTGATCGGACGCCTCGCCGCAGACCTCGTGATCGGTCCTGTGTTTATTCATGGCATCGCATCCCGCACACTGGCCGGGATCAAGCGTCACACTGAAGAGGATGCCTGGTAAGGGAGCGCTATGAGCGATTTCCGTCGAGTCGTGATCACTGGCGTTGGCGCAGTTACTCCTATTGGCACCGCCGTCGACGGTCTGTGGGCCGGCCTCCAGGCGCGCACGTCGGCGGTGCGCACCATCACACGCTTCGATCCGGCTCGGTTTCGCAGCCGCATGGCGGCCGAGATCCCCGATTTCCGCCCGCAGGATCATCTCGATGCGAAGCGTTCCAAGCGCCTGGACCGGTTCTCACAGCTGGCCGTGACCAGCGCCGGGCTCGCCCTGGGCGACGCGGGTATCGCGCCGAGCCAGGAGGACCCGGATCGCGTCGGCGCGATGATGGGCTCCGCGCTCGGGGGCGTGCAGTTCGCCGAGTCACAGGTGCCGGGTTTTCTTGCCGAAGGTCCGCGTGGGCTCGATCCAGCGTTGGCGCTGGCGGTGTTTTGCGGCGCGGCGAGCTGCAACATCGCGATCGAGTTCGGCTTCACCGGCCCCAACGCTACCAACGCGATGAGCTGCGCATCCGGCACGATAGCCGTAGGCGAGGCATTTCACGCAGTGCGCGACGGTCGGGCCGACCTGATGCTGGCGGGCGGCGCCGAGGCGCCAATCGCGCCCATGACGTTCGCGGCGTTCAGCGTCATTCGCGCGATGAGCACTCGCAACGACGATCCCACGCGAGCCTCCCGTCCGTTCGATGCGTCTCGGGACGGCTTCGTCATGGGGGAAGGGTCGGCGGTGCTGGTGCTCGAGGAGCGCAGCCGCGCGATCGCGCGCGGCGCAAAGATCTATGCGGAGGTCGTCGGCCACGCCTTCACCAACGACGCCTACCACATGACCGCACCCCGCCCGGACGGCCGCCAGGCCGCGCGGGCCATACAGCTCGCGCTGGCGGACGGACACGTTCCGCCGACGGACGTCGGCTATATCAACGCGCACGGCTCCGCGACGCCGCTGAACGATCCGACCGAGACCTCGGCGATCAAGCAGGTTTTCGGCGATCACGCGTACCGGCTGACGATCAGCGGGACAAAGGGCTATTACGGCCACGCCCTGGGCGCGAGTGGAGCGATCGAGGCCGCGATTTGCGCGCTCGCGCTCGCCCGCGGCTGGCTGCCGCCCACGGTCAACCTCGAGCATCCTGATCCTTCCTGCGATCTCGACTGCCTGCCGGCCGCGAGCGGCGGACGCACGGCCTCGCCCGACGCGATCGTCTCGAACTCATTCGGCTTTGGAGGAGTAAACGCCGCGCTGGTGTTGCGGCCCGACGTTGCCGGACGATAGATTCGCGCCGCCCTCACTCTTCGGAGTTGACGCGTGAACGTTCATGCCTATCGTGCGCCCGTTGCCGAGCTCATCGGAACCGCGCTGTTTGTTTTCTTCGCCGCCGGAGCTGTAGTTGCGAATGCCTCGGGAATTCCGCTCGGACCCGTTGGCATCGCGCTCGCGAACGGCGTCGGCATCTCTGTGCTCATCACGACGACGATGTCGATCTCGGGAGGCCATCTGAATCCCGCGGTGAGCCTCGGCCTATGGCTTGCGCAGAAGATCGACGGGCGGCAACTGGCGCTCTACGTGGCCGCGCAGATCATCGGTGCAATCCTCGGCGCACTGCTCATCAAGTCCTTTTTCTCGAGTGGAGTCGCGCGCGTCACCTCCCTCGGGACGCCGCAGATCTCAGGAGCGCTCTCGCTGTGGGGAGCGATCGGCATCGAGGCAGTGCTGACCTTTTTTGTCATGAGCGCGGTGTTCGGAACGTACGTCTCGCCCCTTGCGCCCAAGGTCGGCGGCTTCGGCATCGGACTCGCGATGTTTACCGGTGTGCTGGTGTGCGGCAGCCTGACCGGCGCCGCGATGAATCCCGCGCGTGCCTTTGGGCCCGCGCTCATCTCCATGGATTGGCACGGCCAGATCGCCTACTGGATCGGTCCGGCGCTCGGCGCGGTGACTGCGGCGGCGCTCTGGCGATTCCTGTTGCTGCCGAGGGATGTGACGGAGATAGCTTGAGCTCCTACAGTTCCTCTGCCAAAGTCGGTGCGAAGTAAGTCAAGATGATGTCCGCACCCGCTCGCCGGATAGCAACCAGCGACTCCCACATCGCTCGTTTCTCGTCCACCATGCCCCGCTCAGCAGCCGCTTTGATCATCGCGTACTCGCCGCTGACTTGATACGCGCCGAGCGGCGCGCCGAAGCGGTCCTTCGCGCGGCGAACCAGATCGAGGCAGGGACCCGCAGGCTTCACCATCACGATGTCGGCACCTTCATCCAGATCGAGCTGGATTTCCTTCATTGCCTCGTCGGCGTTGGACCCCGCCATCTGGTAGCTCTGGCGATCGCCGAATTGCGGCGTCGAGCCGGCCGCTTCGCGAAACGGACCGTAAAACGCGGACGCCATTTTGGCCGCATAGGACATGATCGGAAGGTGAGAGTGTCCGCCGGCGTCGAGCGCCTTGCGAATCCCGGCCACGCGGCCGTCCATCATGTCGCTCGGCGCCACCATGTCGACACCGGCACGCGCCTGCATCACGGCGATCTTGCCGAGCAGGTACACCGATGAGTCGTTGTCCACCTCGCCGTCGCGAAGGACTCCGCAATGGCCGTGATCGGTGTACTCGCAGAGGCAGACATCGCCGACAACGAGGAGCTCCGGAACGGCACGTTTCACGGCCCGGATCGCCCGCTGTACGATTCCTTGCTCGTCGTGCGCTTCAGACCCAGTCGCATCCTTCGTGGCCGGTATACCGAACAGGATCACGCCGCCGAGTCCCAGCTGTTTCGCGCGCTCGGCGTCTCTGACGAGCTCATCAACCGAGAGCTGCGCCACATCCGGCATGGCCGCGACCGGCCGCCGCACCCCTTCGCCGTGCACGACGAACAGTGGCCAGATGAGCTGCGAAGGAACGAGGTGCGTTTCCTGCACCAGGCGCCGGAGCGCGGCAGTACGGCGCAGTCGCCGCATGCGCCGAATCGGAAACTGGGCGGAGCTCATCGGGCGAGTAAGCTCGCGGCCCCCTCCCCCTCGAGCAAGCGCGCGACCGCTTCGCCGGCGGCTTCAGGGCGCTCCGGATCGATATCGGCGGATGCCGTCAGTTGCACAGCCCCATCCCGCTCTGTGACACGGCCATAGAGCTTTGTCCCGTTTCCCGTTTCCCGTTTCCCGGCCCAGGCCGCCACGGGTGCCTGACACCCACCACCTAGGGCAGCAAGCAGCATCCGTTCCGCCGCAACCGCCGCGGCGCTCGCCGCATCGTGCAGCGGTTGCAAAGCGTCTCGCGTTACGCGGTCGTCCGAGCGAACCTCGATGCCCAGCGCGCCTTGCCCTGGCGCCGGCATGACCTCGAGAGGGTCGATTGGGGACGCCTTGCCGCCGAGATCCAAGCGCTCGAGGCCGGCCAGCGCCAGGAGCGCTGCATCCAGCCCTTCACGCGATTCAACCTTTCGCACCCGGGTGGGAACGTTGCCCCGCAACGGCACAACCTCCAGCTCAGGGCGAAGAAACCGGATTTGCGCGATGCGGCGGAGACTCGATGTGCCCACCCGTGTGCCAGCCGGCAGGGACCCGATCGATGTGCCATTAACGAGCGCTTCCCGGGGATCGTGGCGAACCGGGATTGCGCCGAGACTGAGACCGGGCGGCAGCCCGGTCGGTAGATCTTTCAGTGAGTGCACGGCGACGTCGATGCGTCGATCGAGCAGAGCGTCTTCAATCTCTTTGGTAAAGAACCCCTTCCCCTCCAGCTCGTGCAGCGGCCGGTCGACCTCGGCATCACCGCGTGTCTTGATCACGACCAACTCCGTCGTCACGCCGCGCTCGGCCAGGCGGGCCCGCAGCCACTCCGCCTGCCAGCGCGCCAGCTGGCTCCCGCGTGTCCCGATCTTCATGCGAACCGGCGCAGCAACGAGTTTACCAATCCCGGCACCGTATGTGGATTGGCCTCCGTGACCTCGCGTAGTCCCAGCTCGCGCGCCGTGCCGCCGGTGATGGGTCCAATCGTTGCGGCGACAAAACGACCGGACGTCGCGACCTCACGACCGATGCGATCGACGAAGTATCGTACCGTTGAGGACGACGTGAACGTGACCGCGTCGATGCGGCCGGCGCTGATCTCCTGCGCGAGGCCGCGCAGATCGATCTGGGTTGGGACGGTCCGATACACCGGGAGCGATTCAACGATCGCGCCGTGCGTCCGCAGGCCGGCCGCGAGCGCATCGCGAGCGTCCTCGGCACTCGGAATGAGCACGCGGGCTCCTTCCAGGCTTGCACCGCCCCCCCCCCCGCCCCCCCCACCTACCAGAGCCTCGGCCAGGGCTTCAGCGACGAATTCGTCGGGCACGAGCGCCGGGATCAACCCCCGCTGGCGCAACGCGTCAGCTGTGGCAGTGCCGATTGCCGCGATGGCAGTCGTCGCGAACACGCGCGGGGTGAGACCCCACGCCACCAGGCGATCGAGCACGATTTGCACCGCGTTTTGACTGGTGAAGACGATCCATCGGTAAGCGGACAGGCCCGTGAGGGCGACGCGCAGTTTCCCAAGATTCTCTACGGGCTGAATCCGGATGACCGGTGCCAACACGGTCTCAGCGCCGTGATCCTCCAGCGCGCTGATCAACTCTCCGGCCTGCTCGCGCGCGCGAGTAACCACGATGCGGCGACCTTTCAGGCCAGCGACGCGTGTCATGCGCCGTTGCAATCTCACCGCCGCATTCCCCATTATCAAGCAATGCTCCGCTCGCTGCGCGCCGCGCTCGCGCGCTTCTGCGCCCGTAGGGCTGCGGCCTCCCAGCGTGAGGCGCCTAAGCGGGCGCTCGCCTGGCTGCGGCTCGGCTGTCGCCTGGCGCCCGGCTACGCCGATCTCTATCCGGCGCTCGTACACCTGTCCCGCGTAGTCGAGGACCGCTGGGGGGCCGTTGATGCCGCGCGTGAGGCGAGCATTCGTTTCCCCGATCACGCCGATGCCTGGATGCTGCTTGGCGAAGCACTGCAAATGGTGTTTCGGCAGGACGATGCCTTGGGCGCGTTCGAGCAGGCGCTCGCGATCGAAGAGCGCGCCGATGCGGCGATGGCGGCAGGGGCGATCTATCACCGGATGGGGCGGTTTCCCGAAGCCTCCGCACGGTTTGCCCGCGCACATGCGGCGGGAGGGGGCGCGACGGCGCTCTGGAACAATGCCCAAGCGTTGTACGATGCCGGTGATCACGCGGCGGCCGATGAAGCACTCAACCTGTGGGCCACCCAGGTACCCGACGGCCACAGCAAGTTGTCGGAGGCGCGTGCCGAGCTACGGGCGAAGGCTGCGGCGCGCTCGCAGATACAGGGATAGCGCGTAGCCGCCGAGGATGACCGCGGCGATGACGTAGGCCGCGATCATGAAACCACCGTTTTGCGGAACTGCGTCAGGCATGACCGATCCCCCCTGCTCCCGCAGCCGCTTCCAGTTGCTCGCGCAGATAACTGAGCGCGTAGCGCTGCACCACGAATCCCACGTAAAACAGCGTAAAGACGCCAAGCGACAAGAGCCAGGTCGTCAACATGCTTCCCGGCAATTTTGGACGACCCGGTTGAAGAATGATCGGCATGGGATGGAGCGTGGGAAACATGTACACACTCAGGTGAATGAACGGCACCTCACACATCCCGCAGATGCCGAGGACGGCGGCATAGCGGGCGCGCGTGGCGGGGTCGACCACCGCGCTGCGCAGCAGCAGGTAGCCGACGTATAAAAGGAAGAGAAACAGCGTCAGCGTGAGCCGCGCATCCCACGTCCACCAGGTGCCCCAAATCGGCTTGCCCCAGATGGGCCCGGTCGTCAGCACGATCACGCAGAAGATGGTCCCCACTTCGGCCGACGAGGCGGCGAACCGATCGAGCCGTGGGTCTTTCGTGAACAGGTAGACGATGCTTGCGAGCCCGACGAGCACCATCGCTGTCTCGGCCCAGATGGCGGCGGGGACATGGAGATAGAAGATCTTCTGCGCGAGTCCCTGCGATGCTTCGACCGGTGTATATGCCAGAACCCGCACGTACACGCCGGCGAGCAGCGCCAGCGCTACGCCCGAGATCCACCGGCCGGCGCGGAGCATTCTCATTCGGTCACCGTCGCCGGGAAGAGAAGCAGGGCGAGTGCGACGAACACGACGTCATAAACGGCCAGCATGTTAAGCCACCCCGCAATTTCGCTCAAGGGACGGCCCGCGAGCAGGCGGACTGTGGCCTGTACGCCCCAGCTCAGCGGCAGAATCATGAACGGCAACAGCAGCACGGGGAGCAGCAGCTCCGCAAATCGCGTTCGCACCGTCATCGCGCTGAACAGCGTCCCAACCGCCACGAAGCCCAGAGTGGCAAGGCCAATCAGCAGCGCGAGCGGCCCGAGATACGGCAGCAGGCGCAGGTTAAAGAATAGAATCAGCAGCGGCACGCCGATCAGCTCGAACGTCGCCACGAAGACCAGATTCGCGATCAACTTGCCGAGATAGATGCTGCTGCGGTCGATCGGCGCCAGCAACAACCCGTCGAACGCCTGATTCTCGAGCTCCAGATTGAAGGCGCGGTTCAAGGCCAGGATCGCGGCAAGTGTGAAGGTTACCCATAAGATGCTCGGCGCCAGCGCCACGTTGGGAACCGCTGTCGGGTCGCGTCCAAAATTGAACACGACGAACGCGAGCACGACGAACACCACCGCCGACAATATCGCCGTGCGCGAGCGAAACTCGATGCGCAGATCCTTGGCCGCGAGGGCCCAGGAGTGCCGGAGCAGGTCAGGCAATGGCATTGCGATACTCTTCGCCGACTTGCAGCGCGCCGCGACCGGAGCGGGGCGCGAAGTGTACGAAGCGCCCGTTGCGCATGAACGCCACGTCGGTCGCGAGCTCGGTGCCCTCCTCGACGTTGTGCGTCACCAATACCGTGGCCCGCCCCGCCGCGGCGTGTTGACCCAGCAGGCGGCTGAGCGCCTCCGCCGCAATCCGATCCAATCCGGTGAACGGCTCGTCCAGCAACAAGACCCGCGGATCGTGAACGAGGGCGCGCGCAATCGCCACTCGCTGCACCAGCCCGCGCGATAACGCACGGACCTGCCGATTCGCGTGCTCCTCGAGTCCCAACCGCGCGAGCAGCTCGGCGCTGGGCGGGGTGCCGTAGAGGGAGCCCCAAAAGCGCAGGTTCTCGTTCACGGTGAGCTGGCCGTACAGCTGGGGCTGATGGCCGATCCAACCGATCGCGCGGCGGCCGCCCTCGACATGCGCGCGCCCGGCCTGCGGCTGAATCAGCCCGGCGAGCACCTTGAGAAGTGTGGTCTTGCCCGCGCCATTCGGTCCGAACACGGCGAGGGTTTGACCGGGATTCACGGTGAAGGAGACGTCGTCGAGGGCCCGAACAGCACCGAACGAGTGCCGCAGCCCTTCAGCCCGCAGCATCGATCGCGGCCGCCAGCTCGCTCAGTTCATATGGTTTGACGAGGTAGCGGCTGTGCCCCAAGTCGAGAACGTTCATCAGCGGCTCCATACTCACGTATGCGGTCGTCACCACGACAGGCAACGTCGGGCGCTTTTCACGAATGCGTTGTAACAGCGCAATGCCGTCGGTGTCGGGCAGTCGCATGTCGAGCACCAACACATCGGGCTCGAAGGCTTCGAGCTGGCGCATGGCCTCAGCACCAGTCGGCGCGTAGGCCATGGAGTACTTCCCCTCGAAGAAACGCTGATAGGAGTACTGTAGCGCGGTTTCGTCTTCGACAAAGAGGACCTTACGAAGCGACGACGGCGGGGCTGGAGCATTCGCCATCGCGCCAATCTACGTCAGGATACGCCGGTCTCCAATTCGAACAGATCGTCGAGCTTGGTAAGCACGAGAAGGAAACGAAGCTCCTCGTTCGCACCGCGCAGGCAGACCACCTGCCGGCGTTCGGACGCCTTGCGTTGAATCAGCATCAGGGCGCCGAGGCCGGCGCTGTCGATCGAGCGCGTCCCCGACAGATCGATGATCAGACGGCCGGTTCCCTCCGCGAGCTGGTCGAGGACTTCTCCTGCCGCGCGACGAAACGCGGTACGAGACTCCAGATCGAGCCGCTCCGGCGCCGCCATCGTCTTCTCGGTCAGGCGCGTAGACATCAGCGAGGTCTCCACAGGCAATGGTGACATAGTTCCTCGTGGCTCGTGTATAGCCACTCCAATGCCAGGTCCGCTAACGCGCGTCGAGTCAAGAGGTTGTCGCAAGACACGTGAGCCGCCTCACGCGGTTTGCCTGCCGCAGAGCGAACGGCCCGGCGCAACTTGCTAGACCGTTTCTCTTCCTTAATATCTCGAACATGCCGACCGACAGAATCGAAACCCTCCTCGACGAACAGCGCCGTTTCATCCCGCCGAGCGGCTTCAAGGCTCAGGCTCACGTCCAGGATACCGACATCTACGAGCGCGCCCGGCGGGATCCCGAAGGTTACTGGGCTGACTGGGCGAATCAACTCGAATGGAGCCGCCCGTGGGACCGGGTGCTCGAGTGGAAACCCCCGCACGCCAAGTGGTTCCTGGGCGGCAAGCTCAATGCCTCGGTGAACTGCCTGGACCGACACATCAAGGCCGGCAAAAGCGACCGGGTCGCACTCATTTGGGAAGGGGAGCCCCTGGACCAAGTGAGACGCATTACTTACGGCGAGCTGTACGGCGACGTTAACAAGTTCGCCAACGTGCTGAAGCGCCTGGGTGTCGGGCGCGGTGATCGCGTCGCCATTTATCTGCCGATGGTTCCCGAAGTCGCTGTGGCGATGCTCGCCTGCGCGCGTATTGGTGCGGTCCACACGGTAGTCTTTGGTGGGTTTTCTGCGGAATCGCTGCGCGACCGAATCAACGACGCGGGCGCGAAGGTGCTCGTCACCGCCGACGGCGGCTACCGCCGTGGGTCTATCGTGCCGCTCAAGCAAAACGCGGATGACGCGCTGCAGGCGACGCCCTCCATCGAGCATGTCGTCGTACTCCGCCGCACCGGGCAGACAGTGACGTTCAAAACGGGTCGAGATCTTTGGTGGACGGAAGTCATGCGTAACGCCGAGCCGCACTGCCCGCCGGAAGCGATGGATGCGGAAGATCCCCTGTTCATTCTGTATACGTCGGGCACCACCGGAAAACCCAAAGGCATCCTGCACACCACCGGCGGCTACCTCACGCAGGCCTACGCGACCACGAAGTGGGTGTTCGACCTCAAAGACTTCGACGTCTTCTGGTGCACGGCCGACGTCGGCTGGGTGACCGGGCACTCGTATGTCGTGTATGGTCCGTTGGCGCTTGGCGTGACCGAAGTGATGTACGAAGGGGCGCCCGATTGTCCGGGGAAGGATCGATTCTGGGCTATCTGTGCAAAACATGGGGTCACGGTGTTCTACACCGCTCCCACGGCGATCCGCGCCTTCATGAAATGGGGCACCGAGCTTCCCGCCCGGCACAATCTCTCGAAGCTTCGCCTCCTCGGCTCGGTGGGCGAACCGATCAATCCGGAAGCGTGGATCTGGTATCAGAAGCACATCGGCGGTGGCCGCTGCCCCATCGTGGACACGTGGTGGCAGACGGAAACAGGCGGGATCATGATCACCCCGCTGCCCGGTGTCACGGCGACGAAGCCCGGTTCCGCGACCATTCCCTTCCCCGGCATCGAGGCCGTCCTGCTCGACGGCGAGGGGAAGGAAGTGAAGGTCGGCGGCGGCTACCTCGCCATTCCGAAGCCGTGGCCCGGCATGCTGCGGACGATCTGGGGAGACGATGAACGCTACCGCTCCGTTTACTGGAGCAAGTGGACGAACACCTACTTCGCGGGCGACGGAGCGAAACGGGACGACGACGGCTACTTCTGGATCCTGGGACGTGTCGACGACGTGCTCAACGTCGCCGGTCATCGCATCGGAACGATGGAAGTAGAGAGCGCGCTCGTCGATCATTCAGCCGTTGCCGAGGCGGCCGTCGTCGGCCGGGCGCACGACCTGAAGGGTCAGGCGCTGGCGGCGTTTGTGACGCTAAAAGAAGGGCGGCAGGCTACCGACGCGCTGCGCGAAGAGCTCAAGAACCACGTCTCCAAGAAAATTGGCGCGCTCGCGAAGCCCGACGACATTCTGTTTTCGGCGGACCTGCCCAAGACGCGCAGCGGAAAAATCATGCGCCGTCTCCTGAAGGACATCGCTGAAGGCCGCGCGCTGGGCGACACGACGACGCTGGCCGATCCGACCGTGGTGGCGAAGCTGCGCGATCAGTACGAGTCGGAGGAGACTTGAACGGAGCGCATTGCCTTCACCGCAACTATCCAAATCGCCGTAATGATGACAGCCGACCCCACGCACCAGCGGCAGATCGCGTGGATGACGAAGAGCTCGAGATAGGTGAGATAGATCGTAAACAGAACACCCACGCTGGCCAGTCCGACCAACACGACATTCCACTTCCGCTGCACCAGCGCGGCCGGCCGTAGCGCAGCCACCGCAACGACGAGGATGACGAAGTAGCCGATCACGCCGTACAACGCGACTGGGAAACCGAGGAAGACGGCCCAGCGGCTCGTCTGCACGGTATCGCATCCGCCGGTGCCGCACTTCAACGGGCCACCAACGCCGAGGGCATGGAGCCAGAGGTACAGCGCGACGAAGCAGCCGACGAGCGCGAGCAGCGCGATCGCCTGCCGACTCCGCATCAACGATCTTCGCGAGGGCGCGGCTTCGGCGGCGTATGCGCGATGATGCTGTCCGCCATGGCCTTGAAAGCGTCGGATGTCGCGCGCGAAGCGTTGAACATCTTGCCGTTGACAAAGAATGTCGGCGTGCCGTTCACGAGCTTCTGGTCGCCCTCTTGCCGGCTGAACTCGATCCGTGATGCGTAGCGACCCGCGGTCATGCATGCGTCATAGCGTTGGAGATCGAGTCCAACGTCCCTCGCGAAATCGCGAAACAGTCCCGCGGGGTCTCGTCCCGTTTGTGCCCATTGGTGGTGGTAAAACAGCTGATCGTGCATTTCCCAGAATTTTCCCTGCTCGCCGGCGCAGTGAGCGGCGTGCGCGGAGTAGCGCGAATACTGGTGAACGGGCAGCGGGAAATCGCGATACCGCCACCGCACCTTACCCGTAGTAATCAGCTGCTGCTTGATCGTGGGCATCTGAATCGTCGCGAAGTTGGCGCAAAACGGGCACTCAAAATCGGAATACTCGGTGATCTCGACGACGGCATCATCGCTGCCCATGGTATAGCCGCGAAACCCGTCGTCGACCACGGTGGGCGGAGGGCCCGCGGCTGCCGCCGACGCCCCGCCCCCCTGCCGCAGCAGCACGAACAACCCAATACCGAGTACGACGGCAAGCACGGCGAACACCACGTAAAAGCGCCTCATGCCTCCGGATCTCCCCCTCTCCCCGTTCCATCGGTGCGCCACGGTTCATCGTCGTCCGTATCATCGAGCGACAGGTCGCCGCCACGCGTCGCTTCTTCCACAATCCGGCGACTCTCGGCGACCTCCGGCGTATCGTAGGTGCTGCGGACCTCATAATGAAAGAGCTCGCTGCGAGCATTGCCGAGCAGCTTCTGCAGCTCGGGCGCGGCGTCGAGCAAACGATTGGCGCGATCCAACTCCTGAATCCGCTCCGCAAGAGCCCGCAGCAATGCAACGAGTCGTTGCGCGCGCTCGGGGCCATAGACTTCATCGCTCATGATCCCCTCCCGGAACACGGGAACCCGCGCTCCTGATGTGGCATTATACCACACAACCCGTTATCTTGCGGCGCGTTTCGACCATCTTCCAACCGAAAGGAAGACCCCTGCATGGCGAAAAAGCGTAGTGAACCTCGGAAGTACGCGACGCCCACGAGTTTCGAGCAAGCACGCGACGAGCTGTTCTCTCACATTCTGCGCTGTGGAGTGTTGGAAGCCACTGCTGAGCACCAGAAGGAATGGTTCGACGACACGCTGTTGTATCTCGCGGATCGCTTCACCGACCTGACCGAGACTGAATTGAATGAGCTGCGCGTCCTGGGCGAGCGGTACTGCCGCCCCGTAGTCGCGCGCACCGCTCCCGTCGGCGCCAACGCCTGACGCTTGCCAGTCTCCCGAGGTGGGCGCCCTTAAAAAAAGGGCGCCTTTTTTTCTTCGTCTTTCAGCCTCTTAGGCTCCTATCCTTTCCACCAACTAGGGAACCAGCGCACCCGCCAACCAGCGGCCGCGCGAAAGCCTCCGCCCAACCCCAGCTCGCCGTACCAGCCCTGCCGCCGCCCCGGCGCGCTCTCGACACCCAGCAGAATCGCGACGTATCCCTGTCCAGGACTCCCGCGGCGCGCGCTGAAGGCCGCGCCCAGCCCCCCGTAGAGGCCCACGCCCGTGCGCGCGAAAGAATTCACCATCAGCTGCAACGTGAGCTGCGCGCGCGCCGCCGCTTCGCCCGCGACACCGCCGCCCGCCAGGGCGAGCGCGATCCGGCTTTCGGTACTCGTACGCCGCGCCAGACCGAGCTCGCCGCCGACGAACGTTTCGCGCGCCACCGCAGCGGCGGCGCCCAAGCTCAGCTCGGTCGCGGTCAGCGGTTGTGACTGCAGTGCGAGAATGGGCAGCAGAACGGGGACCAGCGGGTTAGGCAATGGCGAGGTCGTAAGTGATGGGAATGTCGGGCGCGAGTGAGGCGATGACCGAGCAGTACTTCTCGATCGACAGATCGATCGCGCGCCGCACCTTCGCCTCGTCGGCGCCGGCACCGCGCACGCGGACGTGAAATGCCAGTGCCGTGAACCGCCGCGGCTCTTCATCGCGGCGCGTTCCGGTGAGTTCGATATCGAGCGACTCGAGCCCGACGCGCTGCTTTTGCAGAATGATCACGATGTCTGAGGCGGTACAGGTCGCGGCTGCGAGCAACAACATCTCGACAGGTGATGTAGCGACCCGGGTATCGGCATCCACGAGAATGTTTGCACCATCGCCACCCGTCCCGCGCCCTTCGAACTGCAGCTCTTTGACCCAGCGCATGGTCACCGCGGCGGTGCGCGGCACGTCAGTTCCCCCGGCGTGTCGTTAGGCCGACAAACACGCGATGCCGCCCCAGCGCGTCCATGGCGCGGTACTCCAGCAGCCAGTTGAATGTCGAGCGGTAACGCATTTCGAAGCCGAAAGTGAGATTGAGCCAGAGATCGGGGCACTGGGAATCGGCGCTGCAGTCAGACCGTCCCGCGATCGAGAAGCCACCGCCCAGGTACGGGGTCGCCACCTCCTCATCATTCGTGAATCGCCACAACACGTCGAGGCTGCCGACGTACGTATTGGGCCCATTGAACACGCCAAGCTCCGCCGAGGGACGCAGCCGCACGCGCTGCGAGAACAGATCGCCCATGTCGAGTGTCGTGCCGAGCACGAGTTGACCGGCGCCGCGGAGATCCACACCGCCGCGCACGCCGAATCCGAAGAGACCGAGGCGCGTACCACCGCTGCTGGAGCTCTTGGGTGGCACGAATTCCTGCGCCTCCGCGACCGTGGCAGCGAGGAGCCACAGCACTGTTATCGCCACACCGCGCATTCCGAGTCCTCCGCCCCCGATTACCGTGGCGTTCCGGCCGTTCGCCGTGCGGTACGGCCGTAGTCCCAGATAGCGTATACCGCGATCGCCGCAGTCGCCCACGCCAGCTGCCGCACATGCACCGACTCGGCGATGGCGGCGAGCAGCGTCAGCAACTGCGCGATCGTCACCGCCTTGCCGCCCGCGCGTGCCGGCAACGCCACAGGTCGTCGCAATAGCAGCGTCGCGAGAAAACCGAGGCCCGCCACCACGTCCCGCAACAGCACGCCCAAGAGCTCGTACCATTCTAGCAGCCCGCGGCGGGCGATGGTCACGAACGCCACGACCATGAAGGTCTTGTCCGCGACCGGATCGAGCACCGCTCCCGCCCGTGACGCGCCGTAACGTCGCGCCAGCACGCCGTCGGCCATGTCGGTGACCGCCACCACAACGACGATGGCCAGCTGCCACGCCGCCGATCGCACAAATGGAAACACTATCGCGAGCGGGAATCGCAATGCCGTCACGACGTCCGCGACCGTTAGCGCCGGTTTCACTTGCCCGTCACTTACGTGCTTCGTACCTTGCACCCCGTGGACGTCAAACTGCTGAAACAGGCGGCCATCTTTCAGGATCTCGACGACGGCGAGTTGGCTCGGGTCGTCGAGGTGTGCCGCGAACAGAAGTTCACGGTCGGCCAGTACGTCTTCAAGGAGGGCGAGCCGGGCAACCGCTTGTTCCTCATCTCCCAGGGTGAGGTCCGCATCTCGCGGACGATTCCCGGCTCGGGCGAGGAGGCCCTGGCCGTGCTCAAGCCGGGGGCCTGCTTCGGCGAAATGTCGATCTTCGACCGGTCCGAGCGCTCCACCGACGCCATCGCCAATACGAGCTGCACGCTGATCACGATCTCCCGCTCGGACTTCGAGCTGTTGCTCGACTTCAACCGCGATATCGCCTATAAGGTCCTATGGTCGGTCGTGCGGTACTTGTCCGCGCGGCTGCGGGTGACGAACGACAATCTGCGGTCGTTCCTCGCCATGTCCATGTTCTAACCGGAGCCTTCATGAATGCGCTGACCCCGTACGCAGCGTTCATCATGCGCTTGGCGGTGGGTGGAGTGTTTTTGCGGCACGGCATCTCGAAGTTTCAGAACGGGATCGGGGCCACGGCGGAGTTCCTCGGCGCCCATCACATCCCGTTCGCAACAATCTTCGCGGTGATCCTGATAACGGTGGAGACCATCGGAGCTCTCTGTGTGCTGCTCGGCATACTCACGCGGGCATGGGCGGCGGCGATGTGCGCGGTCATGGTGGTCGCGATCATCGCCGTGAAGCTCCCCGGACATCAAAGCTTCGAACTGGAGTCGCTCCTGCTGGCGGGCGCGCTCACGCTCGTTGCCCTCGGCGATGGCCCTCTCTCGATCGCCGTGAAATTCAAGCAGTCGTCGAACTAAACGGGAAAGGGGGAACGGGTCCCGTTCAGTGTAGGATTCTCAGGATCCCTGCATCCGCACCCGCACGAAGGAAGCTCTCAGGATCGGTGGCAGGAATCGCGATGCCGGTTTGCTTCCGCCACCGCTTCGCGCTCGCCTCCATGTATTCCTCGACCGAGCCGCCCGCCCACTCGACTGCGTCGTCCTTCATCTGGCGCACGATTTCTTCCCACGTACCGACGTAGGTAGCGCCGGATATCGTGCTCACCCGATGCAACTCAGCGCCGGCCGCACCGACGCCGCCCTTGTTCTTCATGCCCTGCAGCTCGGTGAGCAGCGTGCCGAACAGCTCGAGCTGGCGCGGATCGCGCATCTGGCCGTCCGGCATCATGGCTTCGATCTCCGCTAGCAGGAGATCTTCCGGCCCTGACTCGCCGGCGAGGTCGGTGAGGCGCGAGTGCCATGGCACGAGCTCGGGGTCCTCGTCCGGAAGACGGTAGACGCTCTTCTTCAGCTCGACGAGCCGCCAGATGGCAAGCGCGTCGTAATGCTCTTCGGGTCCCGTCCGCTCGAGATGGAAGAGCGCAGCTTCGTATTCGCCACGGTCGTATAGCAGATTCGCGAGATAGATGCGTGCTTCGGCGAGCGAAGGATCGAGCTCCAGCGCGCGCCGCAGCCAGTGCAGGCTGCCGCCCTCGTCCGCGAGCCGGTGCGCGGCATAGCCGACGCACGCCGCGGCATCGGCGGAATCGGGATTCGCGCGCAGCGCGCCTTCGAAGAACCGTCGCGCGTGATCGAGCACCCCCTCACGAAACAGCGCCCGCCCGATCTGCAGCATGAGATCGTGATCATCCTGAAATCCGAGCGTGACGACGCGCTCGAAACAGGCCAGCGCAGCCGCGCGCTCACCGAACTTGAGCAATACCTCGCCGAGTCCGGCGAGCGTGTCTTCGTGATCGGGATCGAGACCGCGGGCTTCTTCGAACGCGCGTCGCGCCCAGGCAAACTCTTCACGCGCAAGTCGCGCGTATCCCATGCCGACGTGCAGCTCGACGGCATGCGGATACAGCGCCAAACCCTCGCGGAGAGTCTCTATGGCGTCGTCGTAATGTCCTTCGTTGTAAAGCTGATGCGCACGTTCGTCGTATTCGTCGGAACTGAGGAACGGATCCGACATCGAACGGGACCCTCCAGGATAGTTGCGCTATGATAAGAAGCAGAACCCGGTTACACAAGCGACCCGGTCGCGCTATTTTCCGCCAAGATGCCTTCCCCACCGCCTCCGCCTCACCCGTCCTCCCCGGCTACATCCGCCGCCTATGCGCCGGTTCCCGATGGCTCCGTCACGTCGCCGGGTGGTTTCACCGCCGCCGCAGCACACGCCGGATTGAAGGCCGATGGCGCGCTCGACGTCGCGCTGCTGGTCAGCGCAACGAGCTGCGCGGCGGCCGGCGTGTTCACGCGCAACGCGTTGCGCGCCGCACCGGTGATCTACGATGCCGATTTGTTGAGCGAACGGCCGGGGCGCGTCCGTGCGGTCGCGATGAACGCCCGCGTCGCCAACGCCTGTACTGGGGCGTCGGGGCTCGAGGCCGCTCGCGCGATGGCCCGCAGCGCCGAGGAGGCAGCCGGACTGCCACCCCGGACCGCGCTTGTGCTTTCGACCGGCGTGATCGGCGTGCCGCTCCCGGTTGATAGGGTGGGAGACGGTCTCCGCCAGGCCGCGAAGCAGCTCTCGCCGACCGGCGGCGTGGAAGCCGCGCGCGCGATCATGACGACCGACACCCGTCCCAAGCATTGCGCGGTCCGCCTGGAGACTCCCGGCGTTGGCTCCGGAGCAATCACGATCGGGGGTATCGCCAAAGGCGCCGGCATGATCCATCCCGACATGGCGACCCTGCTGGGGGTAATTACCACCGATGCGACGTCGGAGCCGGGCGTGCTGGGGCCGTTTCTCCGGCGCGTTGCCGATCACACCTTCAACGCCATCTCCGTGGATGGAGACACCAGCACCAACGACACCGTCCTGCTGCTCGCAAATGGTAGCACCGGTGTCGATCCGTCGCGGGATGCCACATTGTGGAAGCACTTCGAGGACGCCGTTACGGACGTCGCCCGGACCTTGGCACTGGCCATCGTCCAGGACGGCGAAGGCGCCACCAAGCAGCTGCAGATTCACGTGGTGGGAGCGCAGACCGAGGCGCACGCCCGCGAAGTGGGGCGAGCCATTGCCCGTTCGTCGCTGGTGAAGACGGCGATCTACGGAGGAGACCCCAACTGGGGACGCGTCCTGGCCGCAGCCGGCGCCGCCGGTGTCGCACTCGTCCCCGACCGGATCAGCCTCGTGGTCGCCACTCGGGGCGATCGCGATGGTGAGTGGCTCACCCTGGCGTCCGCGGGCGCCACGGCGGTCGCGGACGCCGCGCTGGCGCGCAAGGTCTTCGAGCAGAAAACCATCCGCCTCCGACTTGACCTGGGATTAGGCCTGGCGGAGGCGGTGGTCTGGACCTGTGATTTGTCACCGGAATACATCCGCATCAACGCCGACTACACGTCCTGATTACGGTTTCGCCT
Organism: Gemmatimonadales bacterium; assembly: GCA_035259785.1. Lineage (GTDB taxonomy): Bacteria > Gemmatimonadota > Gemmatimonadetes > Gemmatimonadales > GWC2-71-9 > 20CM-2-65-7. The sequence continues at coordinate 11,525 of DATFVZ010000026.1, read as the reverse complement.
TGGTGGTGTCATGCGAAGCGGCGGAAGCCGGTTTCGCGGGCTTGGCCGTCGCGGATTTCGACTTCTTGGAGCTGCTCGTCGCCTTGTGCTTGGACTTCGACGTCGTCGTTTGGCTGCTGGCGTGGGTCGTCGGCTTAGCGGCCGAGGGCTGCTGCGTCGGCTGCTGAGCCGCAAGCGTCGGCGCCGCGGCGAGAGCAAGTAGTAGCAAGGTCTTTCGAAGCATGGCTGGTCTCAGGATAAGGTCACTCTTACGACCCTTTTGGTGCGCGTCGGGTCACGGGTGTGGCGGAGGACGCAGCCGGTAGATTCGGGAGCATCGCTCGCACCCTTGCAAGCGCATCCGCGTGAGTGCCTCCACCCGACCGCTGCAGCTCATGATCGGCCGCCTGCGCGACATCGAGGAGACGGTCGCCTCGCAATCCCTTGTTGTGGGCCTCGATCAGCACGTCACTGGCTGAGTCGGGATCGAACCCGTGCGCGACCAGGTCGGCAGCGGCGTGCAGCGCGGGAACCGGTGGCTCATCCGGGGCAACGGTGAGCAACCGCTCAACCACAGCAGGGCTCAGGCCGCGCGCGAGCGCCGCCGACACCGCAGCGACGTGCCCTTCCGGCGCCGGCTGACTCGGCACGGCGCGCACGACGATCGTGCGAGCTTCACGCAGTTGGAGCAGCCCGCGCCGCACGCCGTTCACCAATCGGTCGGCTGGGACTCCCTTCGCACTCCCCTCGAGCGCCTTCTGTACCAGCGGTTCGGTCGGCAGACTCTCTGCCGCGGCCACCGCAATGAGAGAATCGATCGCCGGACGGGCGGCTTCCGGCACGCGCCCCTCGAGCCGGCTCTTGCCGTCTTGCGCGCTGAGCGGTGAGCTCAGAGCCACGCAGGCGAGGAGCAGCGAACGCTCGAGCTTCAACGCGACGCGTCCACCATGTTGGCCGATCTCACAATAAGCACGGAGTTCTGGCGTCCCGCGCCAAACCCGTCGTCCACATAACGGCCGGCCAGGGGATCGGCGATCCAGCGCTCGCCGTCGACGACGAACATGTATTCGTGCTGACCGGCAGGCAGCACGGCCGTGCCGTGCCAGATCCCGTCGTGATTCTCATCGCGCAGATGCAGCGAGCCACGGCTCCAGTCGTTGAACGAGCCGACGACCTCGACCGACCGCGCGCTGGGAAACTGGCCCACGAACTGCGCGATACCTTCGGCCGCCCCGGGAGTGATCTCGCTGTCCCGTTGGCCCGGCAGCAACAGAATCGCGGCGAGGCTGGCGGCGGCCAGTCCCAGCGTCCAGGCCGGCCTGAGCCGGAGCGTGACGGCGAACGGCCGTGTCAGCCACCGGGTCGCACGCCGCCACCAGCTGTCGAGTTCCACCGGCGGCGGCATGGTGCGGATTTCGGCCATCACCCGGTCGGCGACGCTTACAGGGTGAGCCGGCGGCGCCGCGAGCAGCTGCGCGGCGTTCATGAGCCGTGCGTACGCCTCCCGCTGATCCGTGGGCAACTCGCCCGGATCGCGCTCGCCGTCGAGCGCCTCCTGCAACCGCGGATCGATTGGGGTCATTCCTCCTCCGAGATCCACGATCATACGAGCTCCTTCAGGGCGGCGAGCAATGCCTCACGCGCGCGATGCACGCGCATCTTGAGCGTCGGGATCCTCGCCCCTGTCACCTGTGCCATTTCTTCGTAGCTCATCCCTTCCACCTGCTTCAAGACAAATGCCTCGCGTTTCTCCGCGGACAATGCCGCGAGCGCGCGCTCGACCAGGGCGAGCTGCTCTCCTCGCTCGATCACCGCCCAGGCGTCTGCCGGATCGGCCAGCGGCGGTGCTTCGCTCAACGGGATGTCGTTCGTGTGCCGCCGGGCCAGGTGAGTGCGGCAGCGATTTCCGGTGATGCGGTAGAGCCAGCTGCGCAACCGAGCCGGATCGCGACACTGCGCCAAATGGCGATAGGCGCGCACGAAACTCTCAGCCACCGCATCCGCCGCCGCATCAGGATTGCCCAGCATGCGGGTCGCGAAGCGAAGTAGCCCCGGCTCATACCGCCGGATGAGAATCCCGAACGCTTCCCCATCACCACCCAACACCTGGGCGACCACTGCGCCATCGGGGGTGCTGTCGTTCACCATGAAAGTGACCCACCGGCAGGGGGCTTCGTCACCGGCCGCCCCTGATCTCCCAGGCGGTGCTGAGAAAAGTGGACGCGCGAATGCCGCTGCCCCTGATGCTACCGGCGAATGTCTCCAACGTGGCCTGCGCGCGACGGCGATATGTGAGATCCCCCGTCACTTCAGCGAGATGGAGAAGGAAGCGTGCCGCAGCGGCATTGGGCCCCGGCAGCACGTCGTCGAGGAAATGCTTTGCGCGGTCGGCGAGCGGCAGGGTCGACGGGGTGGCTGCGAGTGTGGACGCAGAGGCCGTGCCGAAGGGTGCCGGCAGCGCTGTGTCGTAGTAGCCCCCGACCGAATCGGCGTAGCCGTGCTCGAGAATCGTGGCGAGATCGAGCGCGACGTCGAGATAGCGCGCTTCATCGGTCAGCTGGTGGGCGGCGAGGCAAGCCGAGGCAACCTGGACCTGGTCCTGGAGTAATGCTTGCGAGGCGCCAGTCCCTGAAATCGCGTGCCGCACCCCCACCCCTTTGGCATAGGTTCGCTGGAGCAGCGCGTCCAATGCAGACCCCGCGCGCCGCACCTCCGGAATCTCACCGAACGTGGCCGCTGACAGCATCACCGTTTGGATAACGTATCCCTCCTGATCGGCGAACAGCGCGTAATCGCGCGGCGACTCGGTCAGTTCGCGTGCCAATACCCGAACCAGCGCCCGCCCGAGGTCACGATAGCGCTCGTCTCCCGTCACGACCCACGCCTTCGCGAGTGTTCCGGTGATGGCGGCGCGTACCAGATATGGAGGGTCTTCTCCTGCATTCCCGGCCGTGGTGTCCATGATCAGATCTAGCGTGCGACGCGCCACGGCAAGCGACAGCGAGTCCCGCTCCCGCGCGGCGACCGCGAGCAGCAGCGAAACCGCCTCCGCGTGCATCACGCTCCCGGTCACCGCATTGAGGCGCGCGGCCTGGTCGAGCGCGAGCCTCACAGCGCCGATTTCCTGACGGAGCAGCGCCGTGTGCAGCACACCCCGGGATTCGCCCCCTGCGAGCACGAGCTGCCGCACCAGTGCAGCCTGTTGCACGATGAAGGCGCGCTGATCACGGTAGGAACGCGCGACTTCCGGCAGAATTTGCTTCAGCCCCCGTCCCGTTACGGGATCATCGGCCGGGAAATAGGTGCCACCGAAGAAGGCGGCGCCGTCGGTGGTCAGGAATACGGTGAGCGGCCAGCCCTGTAGGCCAGCCAGCCGCTCGACCGCCGCCTGATAGCGCAGCGCGACATCGGGCCGCTCGTCGCGGTCGACGCGAATCGGAACAAAGAGCGCATTGATCGTCGCGCCGATCTCGGGGTCGGAGTAGATCGCGCGGTCCGTTTCGGCGCACCAGCGGCATACGTCGCTGCCAACGAACAAGAGGACGGGGCGATCCAGCCGGGCGGCGAGGGAAAACGCCTCTCGCCCCCACGGCTGCCAGTTCACCGGCTGGCGGGCCGCGCGGGCGAGATAATTGGTCGACGAGTGAGCCATGCGATTGGTGAACGGCCCACGTTCGGCCATGCACGCCGTGGAAACAGCCCAGAGGACCAGCAAGCGACTATGCATCGGGCGCCCTCGAAGAAGTACCCGGTCGTAAGTGGGCACGTTCCGCTAGTGGGTGAACAACAGCCCGAAGGTGATGCTGTAGAGCGGCACGTCGGCGGCCTGGAAGCGGCGGTAGGTATAGTCGACCGTGACTCCGAGACGAGGCGACGCGAGCACGAGCAGCCCCGCACCGACGTGTATTCCGACTGCTGCACCGCCGCCACCGCTGGAGAGTCCGACGGCGCTCAGCAGGCTCACCCCGCCGTGCGGAAAAACGTAAACCGGTGAGCTGTCTCTCGGCGCGCCGTACGTCGCGCCGAGGTCCATGAGAAAAACAAATGTTCCATTGAGCAAGGGATCAGGAAATGTTGCGAAGGTGAAATCAACTGAGCCGTATCCACCGCGGGACGGCATGGCGCGGAGGCCGAGCTGGAAGAGCGATTCGTCAAACCCGCCTAACGCACCGCCCTCAACACCGACTGCCACCTTGGATTGAGCGCGCGCGTTTCCGACGCACGATGCTGCGAATGTCACGGCAGCCGCGAGAGTGGTGAGGCGCATAGGCTATCCTTTATCCCGCACCCCTATATTGCTCGCATGACTCCAGTGACCATAACCCCGAAATCGAATGGCCCGCTAATCGTGGAGGGGCCCGTTCGGATTGTTACGCCCCATGGGCAAGAACTGATCCCCCCGCCCCGGAAAGACGGCAAACCAGCGGAAGTCGTTGTGCTGTGCAGATGTGGGGGCTCCTCTACCAAACCATTCTGTGACGGAACGCACAAAAGAAACGGGTTTCAAGACGGGCAGGTTACCACCCCCTAGCGCCACCGTATTATGTTGTCTGGCGCTTGCAGCGTACCCCGTTCCCCAACGAGCCCGTGCCCCCCCGAGGGAGGAGCGATTGACAATGGCGAAGGCTGCTAAGGCCCCCATGGCCGCGGACGAAGGTTACTGTGTGAAGTGTAAGGCGAAGCGGAAGATCTCGAACGCCCAGCAGGTGAAGATGGCCAACGGGCGGCCCGCGCTAAAGGGTGTCTGCCCCGTGTGCGGGACCGGAATGTTCAAGATTCTACCGCCGAAGTAACCGCGCGGTCGACTTTATCAGCACGCCCCCGGGTTCAACCCCGGGGGCGTGCTTTTTTGTGCCGCACCGTGTAGCAGGCGGCGCCAACCCCCTGACAGTAGTACGCCAGGACCTCGAGCACGAAGAAGTCGCCGCCGGCGGTCCGGACCGCGTACACGTGATGCTTGGACGTGAGCAAGTGCGACAACATGCTATAGCTGTACCACTTCCCGATACCCGGATTGACCGTGTCGCCGGCGAACGCCGTAGCCGCGTAACCCTCGGCGGGTACCTCGGTGAGCGAATCGAAGCTCACTGGTCCAAGGTCCCGCGCCGCCGCACCCGGAGCCGTGATGACGTGATTGCGTCGAAAGGCGATGTCCCACGGCCTGTCACCATCCACCACACGGTTCTCGACCAAGCTGAACCCTTGCCATCGGTCGCCGCGGGAGGCGTCCAGCGTATAAGTGCCGTTCCCCCCCCCGGCCGGTGACGGGCCCAGCTGGTACGGCGGGAGCTCCGGTGTTGTGAGGGAGCCGATCAGGAGTGAGGCGACCAGCAACAGAAAGGCGCCGGCCAATACCAGCACGAGGATTGGTGGCCGGGTCAGGGCTCCGCCATGAACGGGTACCAGGGGTCCTTCGGCGGCACAAAGTTCTCTTTTGTCACGCGAGGGCTGGTCCAGCGGATCAGATTAAGCAGGCTGCCCGCCTTGTCGTTCGTACCGCTGGCGCGCGCGCCACCGAAGGGCTGCTGCCCGACCACCGCGCCGGTTGGCTTGTCGTTCAAGTAGAAGTTTCCGGCCGCGTACCGCAGCGCTGCGTCCGCCTCCGCTAGCGCCCCGCGATCCTGAGCGAACACGCCGCCGGTCAGGGCGTAGGGTGACGTCCGATCGATCAGCGCGAGCGTCTCCTGCCATTGCCGGTCCGGATAGACGTACAGGGACAGCACGGGCCCGAAGATCTCTTCGCACATCGTGCGATAATTGGGGTCTTCGACCTGAATCACCGTCGGGTGCACGAAGTACCCGTCGCTATCGTCACACTCACCGCCGAACAGAATGCTTGCCTTGGAGTCAGACTTTGCGCCGTCGATGTACTGCTTGATCTTGTCGAATGATTTCTTGTCGATCACTGCGCCCATGAAGTTGCGGAAGTCCGCAGGGTCGCCGACGCGAATGTCGGCGAGCTTGCCGAGCAGCTGTTCGCGGACTTTGGGCCACAGCGATTGCGGCACGTAGGCGCGCGAGGCGGCGCTGCACTTCTGTCCTTGGTACTCGAACGCACCTCGTATGAGACCGGTCGTCAGCGCGTCGACGTCGGCGCTCGGATGCGCAAGGATGAAATCCTTCCCTCCTGTTTCACCGACGAGACGCGGGTAGTCGGCGTAGTTCGTCAGGTTGCCGGAAACCTGCTTCCAGAGGGATTGGAAAACCTCCGTCGATCCAGTGAAGTGAATTCCACCCAGGTGGCGGTCGGCCAGAAGCCGCGCGCTGATGAGCGTGGCGGGACCAGGAACGAAGTTCACGACGCCTGCCGGTAATCCAGCTTCCTGCAGCAGCCGGAACAGGAGGTAGTTCGAGTACGCTGCAGTCGCCGCAGGCTTCCAGACGACCGTGCATCCCATGATCGCGGGCGCAGTCGGCAGATTTCCGCCGATCGATGTGAAGTTGAATGGCGTGATCGCGTAGACGAAGCCCTCCAGCGCGCGATAGTCCATCGCGTTCCACGTCTGCGCCGCCGATAAGGGCTGTTCGGCGTAGATGCGATCCGCGTAATGGACGTTGAAGCGCCAGAAGTCGATCAGCTCACAGGCTGCATCGATCTCCGCCTGGAACGCCGTCTTGCTTTGGCCCAGCATCGTCGCGCCGTTGACCGGCGCGCGCCAGCGTGAGGCGAGCAAGTCCGCTGCCTTGAGAAAGACGGCCGCGCGATCTGGAAAGCTCCATGTCGACCATTCGCGCCAGGCGTCGCGCGCGGCTTTGATTGCGTTCTCTACATCCTCGGGCCCAGCCTGATGCACCTTTGCCAGCACATGCCGGTGACAGTGTGGCATCACGGCGTCGACGGTCTTTCCGGTACGAACCTCCTTGCCGCCGATCACGAGCGGGATCTCGACCTGACGGCCGCTCAGATCCTTGAGGGCGAGTTTGAGATCGCTGCGCTCTTTCGTGCCCGGTGCGTAGGAGAAGACTGGCTCGTTTGTCGGGGTGGGAATTTTGGCTGATTTCATGCGCGAAAATCTAATCGGGGAACCCAATCTCGTTGAGAAAGCATGATCGACCCACGCACACGCATCGGCCACGTCCACCTGACCGTGAGTAACCTCGACCGATCCCTCGCCTTCTATCGGGATGTCCTCGGTTTCGAAGTGACCGCGCGCTACGGCCCGGACGCGGTCTTTTTAGCTGCTGGCGGCTATCACCATCACATCGGTCTGAATACCTGGGCGGGTCGTGGCGCGCCGCAGCCGGCGCCGGGGACCACTGGTCTCTACCATTTCGCGATTCTCTTCCCTGACCGCCCCGCCCTGGCCGCGGCGGTGCGTCGGGTACTCGATCACGGGACCGCGCTCGAGGGCGCCTCCGATCATGGGGTCAGCGAGGCCATCTACCTGCGCGATCCCGACGGTAACGGCATTGAGCTGTACCGTGACCGGCCGGACAGCGAGTGGCCGCGTGGGCCCGATGGTGAGATCCGGATGCACACGCGGCCACTCGATCTCGGGGCACTGCTCGAGGAGCGCTAGCCTTCGCGCTGCGGCGGAAGCGGGAGCGCAATCGTCAGCGTGGTCTCCTCCCCGGCGGGCGATTCAATCGATACACTGCCGCCGAACTTTTCGGCAACGCTGCGCGCCTTCGCGACATCGACTCGACCGCGACCGCGCACGACCAGCTCGAGCTGCAGACCCTTTTGTGCGAGCTGCACTCGCACACCCCCGACTGCTTTGCCTGCCACGGGATTGGCCGCGTGGCGCACGACAGTCACCAGCAAATCGAACAGCGCGTTGGGGTCACCTTTCAGGTAAACCGTCTCGAGGTCTGTTGTGAACTCGAGCTCGATGGCGCGATCGCGCAAGAGACGCCGCTCGAGTGTGAGACATGAACGGACGATGCGCACGGCATCGAACCTGCCGCCGCGCTCGCCGCGGGCCGTCATGGCGCCGCTGCGCGCGCTCTCCTTCATGACGCGCAGGTATTCGGATGTGCGATCGATGTCATCGAGGACCTCCCTCAACTCGTCGAGCAATGTCGAGCGTCGATCGGCGGTGAGGTCCTTCCAGTTCCCAATTGACTCCATCGCCAGTTGCAGTCCGGCGCGCGCCGCCGTGAGCGGATTGGTCGCCTGATGCAAAATCGCACCCGTGTGAGTGGAGACGCCCTGGTTTGCGATGCATCCCACCGCCAGGCCGGCCAACTCAAGGGCGAGTCGTTCCCTGCTGCGGCGCTCGCGACCCCCGGGCGGCCCGGAGGCCGGCCGTGATCGTACCGGCGCAACGAGCCACCCCTGTTTTTCGGTGGCCGGTCCGGGCGCGGCGATCCACACCGAGCCGACGGGAATCGGCACCTTCCACCGTTTGAGTATGGTATGGAGATCGAATGGCGCAGGCACGCCGGCCGAAGACGTGCCGCGGGGAACGGCCTCATGAGGACCGGTTACCTCCCAGATGGTAACCGGCCGGCCGATGACTGCACTTGTCTGCCGTAGAACTTCCCCTGCGTCCACTTCGCCTCCAGCGAGGTCCCCGGAATTGTCGGGAAGATCTAGTCGGCGCGGGGGCGCGACCTAGAAATGCGGGTTGCCGTGCGCCCCGTCAAGCGGTACGCTAGGGTCTATGACGACATCCCCTCTGCCACCCCGCCCCTCAGTCGGCCGTTCCTCCTTCGCGATTGCAATGAAGGACTACACCTTCATTCGCCCCGGCGTCGCCGTGACGATCAGTGCCGTCACGTTGTCGCTCGCGCTCATCATCGGACTGTGGCTGATCTTTTCGCTCAAGGACGCCGCGACGACTGTGACGCGGGGCGCCAAGACGGTCGAAACGCTGCACCGCTACAACGCCGGTCTCGAAGTGTGGCGTCAAATGGCGACCGGCACGGACCCCGCGTACCAGCGACCCGAGGCCATCGCGCAGCGCGATAGCATCGGTCGCGAGCTGCGCGTGCAACTCTCGGGCCTTGCGAACACCATGAGTGACGCGCGCGAGCGCGACCTCGTGCAGAATGTGCTGGTCGGCCTGACGGGAGCCACCCCCGGAAGCCGCGAAGCGCTGGATGCCCGCTCGGCTATGATCGTGCTGCTCGCCAAACAGGACTCGGCGATGTTCCACGCGGCGCAGGCATCGCAGCAGGCGGTACTCCTCTCCGCGGTCCTGCTCGCGCTCACGATCGTCGCCGCCGGGACGCTGATTGTGCCCATGGCGTGGCTGTACGTGCGCTACAAGCGCGGGGCGACCATCGAAGTGAAGCTGTAAATGACGAAGGCCGCAGCCCGCCGTGTCTTACCGCCGACAATCGAAAGCTCGCGGGAGCGCGAGCGCCTGCGCACGGTCGTTTTCCCCGAGCACGGCGATCTCGCGGTCGCTGTGGCCGATCGCATTGTCGAAGTCATTCAGCGTGAGACGAGCGCCAAAGGGCGGGCCGTCCTCGGACTCGCCACCGGCAGTACACCTCTGGGCGTGTATGAAGAGCTGATCCGCCGCCATCAGGCTGGGGACGTCGATTTCTCTCACGTCATCACGTTCAATCTCGACGAGTACTATCCGATGCCGCGCGATAGCAGTCACAGCTATCACCGGTACATGTGGGAGAACTTCTTCGCGCTCGTGAACATCCCGAAGGAGAACGTGCATCTCCCCGACGGGACGACGCCGCGCGAACGGGTGGCGGAAGCCTGCGCGGCCTATGAAGAGGCGATTCGGGCCGCGGGCGGAATCGATTTTCAGCTGCTGGGCATCGGCAAGACCGGTCACATCGGATTCAACGAGCCGGGATCGGATGCGGCGTCGCGCACGCGCATCGTTACACTGGACACGCTCACACGGAAAGACGCGGCGGGGGATTTCTTCGGCGTGGACAACGTGCCGCGCGAAGCGATCACCATGGGCGTCGCGACCATTCTCGACGCCAAGGAAATCGCGTTGATGGCGACGGGCGAGCACAAGGCGGGCATCGTCGCGCGCGCCGTCGAGGGGGACATCTCGCCCGACGTGGCTGCGACATTCCTGCAGCGCCACCGCGGGGTCACTGTCTACCTCGATCTGCCGGCCGCCGACGATCTCACACGGATCAAGACACCGTGGGTGCTGGAGGGTGGAGGCGTCGAGTGGACTCCGGCCATCGTCGAGCGATCCGTTGTCTGGCTCGCCGAGCGCGTGGGCAAGGCGGTACTCAAACTCTCGGCGCGCGATTACGGCGAAAACCATATGAGCCCGCTCCTCGCGCGCGCCGGCTCGGCGGGTCCGATCAACGGCCAGGTGTTCAACCGGCTGCGCGACAAGATTCGCGGCCGCGCCAAGCTGCCGACGCACGAGCGCGTGCTGGTGTTCTCCCCTCATCCCGACGACGACGTGATCTCGATGGGCGGCATCCTGCGCAAGCTGTGGGAGAATGAGAACCAGATCGTGGTCGCGTATATGACGAGCGGCAACATCGCGGTGTTCGACCACGACGTCACCCGGCACCTCGATTTCGTCGAGCGTGCGGCGGCGGCATTGGGACTCGACAGTGCCGTCGTCCAGCGCGCGCGCGCGACGGTGAGTGCCGGCATCGAGCAGAAAGCGCCCGGCGACGTCGATATCCCGGTGGTGCAGGACCTGAAGAAGTTCATCCGCGAGTCCGAAGCGATCGCCGCCCTCGCGGCGGTCGGTATTCCGCCCGGCGCCGCACGGTTCCTTGATTTGCCGTTCTATCAGACCGGCGAAGTGCGCAAGCGCCCCCTGTCAGACGAAGACATAAGGATCGTGTTTCAGTTATTCGAGGAAGTACGTCCCGATCTCGTGTTCGTCGCGGGGGATCTCTCCGATCCGCATGGCACGCACCGCACCTGCAAGGCGGCGATCGAGCAGGCGCTCGCGCGATACAAGGTCGCGCAGCGGCCCGAGGTCTGGCTTTATCGCGGGGCATGGCAAGAGTGGTCGCTCACCGAAGCGGATGTGCTCGTCCCGCTCTCGCAGGACGAGCTGCACGCCAAGATCCTGGCGATCTTTCGCCATCAGTCGCAGAAGGACACGGCGCCTTTCCCCGGCTATGACGAACGCGAGTTCTGGCAGCGCGTGGAGGCCCGGAATCTCGAGACCGCAGCGCGCGCAGACCGGCTGGGGCTGCCGGAGTACTTCGCGATGGAAGCCTATGTAATTCAACGCGTTTAGACCAACATCGTTGCACCGCGGACCGCCCGTTCATTATGTTGGCCGGATTGTTCCCCCTTTTTGGAGGAGCCAACAGATGAGCACGTCAACGACAAGAGCACTTAGCGTGGCAATCGTGGCGGCTGCCTGGGCCGCGATTTCCCATCTCGCCAGACTCAATTTCGACCTGTGGCCCGCGTGGGTTGGGCTCGCCTGCTTCATAGGCGCGGGTGGCGGCGTGACCGGTCTACAGAAGTCCGCAGCGGGCACCGTTTCCGGCGTCGTGTGGGCGCTGATTTATCTGGTGCTCAAGAACGCACTCGATCCAGGCTCAGCCGGCATCATGAGCGCGCTGGCGTTCGGCTTGGTCGTGTTCGGGATGGTCTACCAGGCGCGTTTCCATCAACTGCTCACCTATGCGCCCGC
>DATFVZ010000025.1:0-2059 GCA_035259785.1 Gemmatimonadales bacterium | reverse complement strand
ATAGTACAAGCTGACCGACAAGATCACGCTGGCACCGACCCTCGCCTACGCGCCCAACGTCTGGCAGACCGGCGCCTGGGGCACCTACGCAGCCGGCACGCTCTCGTTCGACCTGCCGAGCGAGCTCCTTCCCGCCGACGTGGGCTGGGCGTTGTCCCTCGACGTCGGGCGCTGGCTGTTCGGTCCCACCTCGAGCGGCGGCGGCGTGAGCGCGGCAGGCGGCGGGCTTCCGCTGCCGGACTTTACCAACTGGCGCGCCGGGCTGACGTTCACCTACCGCGTGTTCAAGCTCGGCCTCAATTACACCGACACGAACCTCTCGAAAGAGAACTGCTACGTGCTGACCGGCGACCTCGGGGCGCTACCGGGCGGCGTGGCCAATCCGGGCAGCAATCCCTTCGGATTGCGCTCGGGCCTGTGCGGCGCGACGTTCTCGGCAACGCTTGGTTTCGACATCAATCCTGCGACGCTCGGCCGCTGACAACGAGTTGCGCGTCTCGGTTTTCCGCAAGGACCCTGATCGGCCGCGATGGGTTCGCCGCGCCAACCCATCGTCCCAGATGCGAGCGCGGCCGGCTCCGCGCCGGCCGCTTCGCGCCCGAAATACAATCAGGGACTTTCGGTTGCTGATGGCAGGTTGTCTCGATTAGTAACCGTTAGACCCGAATGACGAGCTCGCCGGGGACACTGGCGCCGCGTTCACAGGCTGGGTAAACGTCGGGACCGCGATCAGCGCGGCCAGCGCGAGAGCAGCGATAAGCGATTTCATGACACGTCTCCATGTTGGACTATTCGTCCTAGATTTGCGCAGCGACGAGGCCACTCGGCCAGCGCCTACGTGAGGGAACATGTAGGCTCCGGTCCCGCCGCGCTGTGATAGCCATCACATCTTCAGGACACTTCAGCGTGATTCAGATCTTTTGCGCGCTCACCTCGGCGTGATGATCTGTCGTTAAATCATTGATGCAGCCGCATCGCGCGCGACATCTGTGCCCGTGGATCACGCCCCGCTAGGCGCTGTGTTCCAGTTCCGCGCGATTCCATTTGCCGAGCGTCGCCGCGGCTTCGTAGGTGCTCTGGCAGAAGTCGAGCAGGGCTTGCCGCGGCGAAGCGGCGCCTCGCACGTCGTCATATCTCAGTAGGAACTGCAAGAGATCCGTATTGTAGGACGCCGCCGCCGGGCGAACGGGCGCTTTGGAAAATCCAGATGGTTGCGGCGCCGCGTAGGAAAAGAATGCCGGCTCCTTCACCGTCGCGTCGCCGGGCCACCAACCCACGCTGCTCACCTCGTGCGAATAGGCCTCCCGCGTGATCCGATCGGCGCCGGGAATTTCCGGCGCGCGGCGGCCGGAAAAGCGCGTCACCGCCAAGTCGAAGGTGCCCCAGAAGAAATGCACCGGGCTGGCCTTGCCGATAAAACGTCCGCGAAATTCTTTGAAAATCGCATCCACCGAAATGAGGATCCGCCAGAAACGGTTGGCGTAGTCGCGATCATAGGAGGCGTGGGTGCGGTCCTTATCGAACGGGATCGGATTTGGAATCTCGACCGGCATCGTCCAGATCTTCGCCGCGATACCCATCGAACGCAGCGCAGCCATCACGTCGGCATAAAATTCGGCCACCGATATCGGCGCGAGGCGTAGCGTCTTCACTGTTCCATCGTTCTTCTCGATGAGCAGGTTGTGCGCGATGAAATCGAACACGATTTCGAACGTTTCTCCCTCGTAGGGGATGGGCGACGTCGTAAGGCCGCGCGCGGTCACGTAGAGCGGTACTTGCCACCAGTGGTTCATGTACGGGCTGAACTCCAACCGGACTTTGCCGACGACCTGCGTCCACATGTGCAGCGTGGCGCGGGTCGGCTCCCATGCCTCGAGCGGCAGCGCCGGCCAATTCTCCTCCGTCATCCTCGGGCTCCCTTCGCTCGTCTTCTCCTCGACCGAATCCCGCGGCGACGAGGCTCAAGCTGACGAACACGCCAGCCGACGAAAGGTTGCGACAAACCGATCGATGTCTTCCTCGTCGTTGTAGACGTGCGGGCTGATCCGCACGCGGCCGA
>DATFVZ010000024.1:0-2072 GCA_035259785.1 Gemmatimonadales bacterium | reverse complement strand
GACGCGCGACAAGAAGATGAAGTGCCCGCTGCTCGTGTTGTGGGGCGATCGCGGCACGGTCGGCCGCCTCTACGACGTGATGAAGATCTGGCGCGAGTACGCGACCGACGTACGCGGCAAGGCGCTGCCCGGCGGTCACTTCCTCCCGGAAGAAGTCCCCGACGCGACCCTCGCGGAGCTGTTGCCGTTCCTGAGTGCGTGAATCTGCAGCAGCCCTGAAGGGCTGCGCTACCGGCGACTGGATGGGCCGCGGCGGCGACGCTCGCTGAAGCCTTCGCGCTGCTCAGAAAATGTGCCGCACTAAGCAGCCGCCTCCTCGAGCGTGACACGGTAGCCAAGTGACTCGAGGTGTTTCACATGACGGCGCCTGGCCCGATCGCGGTTGTGGCGCTCGAAATAGGCGGCCCCGAGTTCGTGATAGGTGACACCATCGCGCATGATGAAATACGCGATTTCGAGAATCTGATGGCCGACGGCGACGACCGCTCTCTTGTGCCCGCGATGCCGCTTGACACGGAAGTACCGCGCCTGCAGCGCCGTGTGCTTCGCCCGCATCGCGGCTTGGCCACTTTCGATCAGGGCGCCGCGCAAATAGCGGTTGCCCTCGCGCGTCTTTCCGCTGCGGCGTTTCCCTGCGCTCTCGTTCTGACCCGGACACATCGACGCCCAGCTGCACAAATGGCCGGCGGTCGGAAAATGGCCCATGTCACCGGTCGTCTCGACGAGGATCGTCACCGCGTTGCGCCGGGCGACCCCGGGAATCGTCGTCAGCTTCGCGATGACCGGTTCGAAAGGGACCAATTGCTGGTCGATTTCCGCCGTGACCGCGGCAATGTGCGCTTCCAGAAAATCAATCTTGCTCAAAATCTGAGCGATCAAAAACGTGTGGCGACGCCGCAGCTGGCAGTCCAACGCCAAGCGCAAGGCCGGCAGCTTCGCGCGCAGCCGGCCTTTCGCGAGGTCGGCCAGCGCGTGCACATCGGTGCTGCCGCCGAGGATCGCCTCCAACATCGCGCGACCCGACCGGCCCATCACATCGGTCATGACCGACGCCAGCTTGAGCCCGGCGTCCTCCAGCACGCGGTACAACCGGTTGACTTCCTGGGCGCGATCTTCGATCTGCCGTTTGCGATACCGGGTCAGCTCCCGCAGATCGCGCAGCGGCGGTGGGGGCACCAGACTGCTCTTCAACAACCCGCATTCCAGCAATTGCGCCAGCCAGGCGCTGTCGCGGACGTCCGATTTGCGCCCGGGCACCTGCTGCAGATGCTGCATGTTGACGAGCAGCAGCGTACAACTGTCTTCGAGCAGGTAATACAGCGGACGCCAATACACACCGGTGCTCTCCATCGCCACATGCGTCACCCCGTACGCCTGCAGCCACGCGCGCGCCGCGAGCAGATCGCTTGTCATTGTGCCGAACGTCTGCGTGTCCGATCGGCGCCCGCCCACGCTGTCCGGCACCCGCACCGTCACCACAATCGTCGCTTGATGGACATCGACCCCCGCGCATCGCTCAATAATCGATTGCATCGACGTGTCCTCCTGCGCCGTTCGGAGGAGCCTGCAGTCAGTGACTCTGCTCGGCGTGCTCGCAGCAACAATTCGGGGTGCCTCAGCTCCCACGTCACGCTACACGCGGACTCACGAGTACCACTCGCGAAAGCGACGTCTGACCGAACGGCGCCGCGAGCCTACCCCATTTTCATTCCTTGGGGTGACTCGTAGAGTCATGGACCGCTACACCGAAACGGAAACCGCTTTAGATGACGACGAGCGGCCGCATCATGTCATGCTCCTCGTGTTCGAGGATGTGGCAGTGCCACACGTACTCAGCGCCGCCCGTCCGTGGACTCGACGGGACCGCGAATGGTACGACCGGCAGGTCGAAGCGCATGATGACGGTCGTGACCTCGCCAGGATTCATGCGCACGGTCTCCTTCCATCCGAGCTCGGTCGGATCCGGGTTGCGCCCCGGCCCCGTGTAGATCGGCGCGCCCGCATACCGCTTGACGTCGAACGGCTGCCGCGCCAGAACCTGCACGTTCACGAGATGGAAGTGGAAAGGATGC
>DATFVZ010000023.1:0-2392 GCA_035259785.1 Gemmatimonadales bacterium | reverse complement strand
CCGCGTTGACGATGCGGGGAGGCTGCCGTACGTTCATCGGCCCCGCCCCGACCGGAGAAGAGCACCGTGAGCCAGCAGCTTCTCAAGCGAGCCGCTCTCGCATCGTTGGTCCTCGTAGCCTCGTCGCTCGCCGCGCAGAACGGCGCGCCGTCTACCGATAGCCGAGTCGGGCTGCGCGCCGGCTGGTGGGACGCGGCCAATGCGGCTTGGAACCTCCGTCTAGTCTCGACGAGTCGACCGGCGACGCCGTTCATCCCTGCCGAGCCGGGCAATTTCAGTTACATGAACTCAGACCTGGCGTTCAAGGGCAATTACGTCTTCCAGGGCAACTTCCAGGGCCTCGCCGTGTGGGACGTGACGGACCCCGCTCAGCCCCGGCTGGCGCACACGATGGTCTGCCCCGAGCAACAGAACGACGTGTCGGTATACCGGAACCTGCTGTTTCTGTCGGGTGAATCGGGGAACGGGCGCGTTGACTGCGGCACGCAGGGCGTGGCCGAGCCCGTCAGCTCGCAGCGCATGCGCGGTGTGCGCGTCGTCGACATATCGAATCTCACGCAGCCGCGCATCGTCGCGAACGTGCAGACCTGCCGCGGATCGCACACGCACACGCTCGTGACCGATCCCAAGGATACGACGGTCGTTTACATCTATGTCTCCGGCCAGGCGCCGGTGCGTCCAGTCGACGAGCTCGCTGGATGTTCCAATGCCCTACCCTACCAGGACACTGCCTCGGCGAAGTTCCGGATCGACATCATTCGCGTGCCGCTGGCTCATCCGGAGCAGGCCGCGATCGTGAGCCGGCCGCGAATCTTCGAGGCGCTGGCCGATCCGCGCGTTCATGGTGCGGCCCCCGCGGATTCCGCTGCGGCCGCCCGCGAGGCCGATTCCGCACGGGCCGCCGGGGCGTACGTCATCACGTTTCAGGGACTGCCGCTTGTCGTTCCCTCGGATTTCGCGAACGAGATCCTCGACAGCATCGTGAAGAGTCATGGCCGCACGGGACCGCCGACCGCCGCCGATAGCGCCGAGCTCCGCGCCGGCATTCAGGGCCATGTCGACAACATGTTTCTGTCTCCGATGGGCCCGGGCGGCGTGCGCCTCGGCCCCGACCAGTGCCACGATATCACGGTGTACCCGGCAGTCGGCCTGGCCGGCGGCGCGTGCGCCGGGTACGGGTTGCTGCTCGACATCAAAGATCCCGCTCATCCCGTACGCCTTGCCGCCGCTTCTGACTCGAACTTCGCCTACTGGCACTCGGCGACGTTCAACAACGATGCGACCAAGGTGCTCTTCACCGACGAGTGGGGTGGTGGCGTGGCGGCGCGTTGCCGATCAACCGACAGGCACGAATGGGGCGCCGACGCGATCTTCACGGTCGACAACAAACGCGCGTTGACATTCCGGAGCTACTACAAGCTGCCGGCGCCGCAAACGTCCACCGAGAACTGCGTCGCGCACAACGGCAACCTGATTCCCGTCCCCGGCCGCGATATCATGGCGCAAGGGTGGTATCAGGGCGGCATCTCGGTGTTGGACTTCACCGATCCAGCGCATCCGACCGAGATTGCCTATTTCGATCGCGGTCCCATGGATTCGACAAAGCTTCAGATGGCGGGCAGCTGGTCCGCATACTGGTACAACGGCTACATCTACAGCTCCGAGATCGGGCGTGGACTCGACGTCCTCGAGCTTCAGCCGAATCCGCTGCTGACGCAAAACGAGCTCGATGCGGCGAAACTGGTCAAGGTCGACTACCAGAACGTGCAGAATCAACAGCGCGCCACGTGGCCGGCGAGCTTTGTCGTCGCGCGCGCGTATCTGGATCAGCTCGAGCGCTCGAAGGGCCTCGCGGCGGATCGCGTCACCGCGGTGCGCGCGGCCCTCGGGACGGCCGAGAGCGCGCCGGTCGCGAAACGCAGAACCACGTTGAACGCACTCGCCACGCAGCTGGATCGGGATGCGGCCAGCGCGACTGATGGGGCGAAGGTCCGGGCTCTCGCGGCCGTCGTAAAAGGGTTGGCAAAGTAAAAGGGGAGCTCATGAGCATTCGCTGCTCGGTGTGCGTGATTGCCGCCGCGTTGGTCAGCGCGTGCGGTCGAGGAGGAGGGGGGACCGACTCTCGAACGAGTGCGACCATCAACAGTCCCGCCGAGGGAGATACCGTGCGTGGGTCGGCAGTGCATGTGACCCTCGCGGTTAGCGGGATCGAGCTGGCACCAGCTGCCGACGAGCGCCCCGGAACCGCCCATCACCATCTATTTCTCGACGTCGATCCCGGGCCGCGCGACCAGAAGATTCCGTCCGGCGTTCCCGGCATCATCCATCTGGGACGCGCACAAACCGAGTATCACTGGGACAGCGTCGCGGCGGGCCCGCACCGGATCATCGC
>DATFVZ010000022.1:0-2946 GCA_035259785.1 Gemmatimonadales bacterium | reverse complement strand
CTCCCCCGCCGACGATTTCTTCGTTTAGCCGCCGGCGCAGGCGCGCTCCCAGCCGCGACGCGCATCGCTCGGGCGCAGGCCTATCCGACGCGGACGGTGCGCATCGTCGTCGGCACCGTTGCGGGCGCAACGCCCGACATCGTCGCGCGCCTGATCGGTGGCTGGTTGTCCGATCGGCTCGGTCAGCCCGTCGTCATCGAGAACCGTCCCGGTGCGGGCGGGAATCTTGGCGCCGAGGTGGTCGCGCGCGCCGCGCCGGACGGCTATACGCTGCATCTCGCCGCCGCGGCGAACGCGATCAATGCGACGCTCTACCGCAATCTAAGTTTCAACTACCTGCGCGACATGGCGCCGGTCGCGGGCTTTGCGCGCACGCCCCTGGTCATGGAAGCGAATCCATCGGTCGCGGCCAAGACCGTCCCCGAGCTGATCGCACTGGCCAAGGCCAATCCCGGCAAGCTCAATATGGCGTCGGGCGGCATCGGCACCCCGCAACATGTATCCGGCGAGCTGTTCAAGCTAATGGCGGGCGTGAACATGCAGCACGTGCCGTATCGCGGCGCGGCCCCCGCCTTGACCGATCTGATCAGCGGACAGGTGCAGGTCATGTTCGACACGATCCCCGCCTCGATCGAATTCATCCGGGCGGGCAAGCTGCATCCGCTAGCGGTGACGAGCGAAACGCGTCTGGACATCCTGCCGGGCCTTCCGACCGTCGGCGATGTCCTGCCGGGATATGAAGCAACCTCGTGGAGCGGCATCGCGGCGCCCAAGGGCATCCCTGCCGACGTCGTTCAAAGGCTCAACCAGGAAATCAACGCGGCGCTCGCCGATCCCACTATCGTTGCGCGAATTGCCGATCTGGGCAGCACGGTGCTGTCCGGCTCGCCCGCCGAGTTTGGCAATCTCCTTGTCGAGGAAACGGACAAGTGGGCCAAAGTCGTCAAATTCTCGGGCGCGACGTCGGAATGATGGGTGAAATCGCGGCGGGCTCGCCACGATCAAGTATCGAGCATCGATGGCCAGAATAATTCTTCCGGAGTGTACTGCCGGGGCGTGAGTGCCTGGCGGTAGGCGTACCGAAGCATGATCTCTAGCTCGTGCCGGCTCTTCTTGAAGCCCCACACATAGATGTCGTCGCCTGCCGCCGCTCGCTCCTCTTCCCAGAGCGCGCGGTACCACAGCGACGTCATGTGGATGCGCTCCCACTCCTGCCGCTCGTACAATTTTCGTTTGGATGCCTCCCAGGCATCGTAGAGGCTCTGTGCCACCCACGGGTCGCGCTCGAGCAACGAATTTCGAATGAGCAGCGTGTGCATGATCGGGAAGCAGCGTGTTCGCTGGAAGTACGCACGCTCCTGCGCGGCGTAATCCGGAAACAGGAAGTCTATGTCGGGATGCCGTCCCGGCGCCCAGATCTCGGTGGTGATGCCGGCGTCGACGGCGCCCGCCGCCAACAGATTGAACTGTTCGGAGCCGGCCGGCGCGTATTCCAGCCTGAGCCATTCCGGCGGCTTCCAATCGGGAAGCCGCACCGGCTGCCAGGCCACCCACGTAATGGACGCGAGGTCGACGCCATACTCCTCTTCTAAAATGCCCTTCGCCCACAATGCTGCGGTGGTGATCCAGGTCTGCACACCGACGCGCTTGCCGTTCAGGTCGGCAGGGGTGCGGATTGCGCTCTTTCGATTTGTATAGATGTAGGAATGCCGGAACATCCGCTTGACATAGATCGGTATCGCGGTGAAGCCCAGCTTCTTGAACGGCAGGTCGGCAATATAGGTGCCGGTGAAGAACTCGCACACGTCGAACTCGCCGCGCGCGGAGCGCAGCTGACGATCGACGTCATCATCGCTCACCGTGATCTCGAGCTCGACACCGTCCGGCTTGACGCTGCCATCGATGAGCGCCCGCGCGCGATCATACGGACCGCAGGTCATGCTGAGCTTGAGCGGCATTGCTGGCCGACCGCGTTATTGATCAGAGAGGATACAGTAGCGCCTCTTTGGAGATTGCGACGCGTCTGTTGTCCGCGATCGGCGCGACGAATGCGCCGCGGATCAAGCGTCGAACACCCACGACGTCGACGTCGGGCGAAAGCAGATGTTCGTTCTGCCGCGCCGTCACAACATCACCTTGCGCTTCGGCGGCGAACGCGTCCTCGGCCGATACCTTCTGTAATCGAGGCAGCGCCAAATCGTGGAAGACGCGCGTGGCCTTCTCGCGCTCCTCGGCCGTGCGCGCCTGCCAAACCGCGTAACGCGCGACGTGCGTGCGATTCTCGTCGACGGCAAACTGCCAGAGCCGCGAGGTGTACGGCGCCGCCCCCGGTGCCGGCATGATCGGGTTGGTGTTGAGGCAGGGCAGGACGAAGCGGTCGCCTTTAACGTCGACCGTGAAGTGCCCGTGGTGCAGGGGATTGCCCCCGGCATCGAGGGCCACTCCGCGAATGCCGTGCGACGTCTTGACGATCTTCATCCGCCGCTCGTGCAAGGGCACGTCGGCATGCTCCACCTTCCCACCGGTCCAGGTCTTGCCGGTCACCGCTTGCGACGAAGCATGCAACACCACAGCATGGAAGGCGTCGCTGCCATCGATCGATAGCAGCCAGTTCGCATTCCAGATCTCGGTCGGAAGCCTGAACCAGATGAACTCGTCGGGCCTGGTCAGTTCCTCCGGCACCTCGTTCTCCAGTGGGGGCGGGGGAAACCTGGTAGTGTCGCCGATATAGGCCCAGATGTAGCCTCCGAGCTCGCGCGCTGGATAGGCGATCGCCGTGGGCAGCTTCTTTCTGTCGTCCTGCTCTTCTTCCCACGGCACCATGACGCAGCGGCCCTCGCCGTTGAACCGAAGACCGTGCAGGATGCATTGCAGATTTCCGTCGTAGACGCGGCCGATCGACAGCTTGATGCTTCGATGCGGACAGCGATCCCGCGCTACGCAGGG
>DATFVZ010000021.1:0-14784 GCA_035259785.1 Gemmatimonadales bacterium | reverse complement strand
TTCCGCGCGCTGAGGAAGCTGCGTCGGATCTTGAGGGGGGATGGATGACCGAACGCTATAGTGACCTGAGCGCCGCACTGCGGCGTCTGCCCGCACCAGACGCGAGCCCTGAGCTACTGGAGCGCGTTCTCCGCAGCCGGGTCCTGGGGCGGCGGTTCGTCGCGCCTAGCGGTGAGGCTTTCCCAGCGTGGCGCTGGATTGCTGCCGCTGCCGTTGTGACTCTCCTGATCGGCGGCTCCTGGGGTGTTTCGCTTTTCTTGACCAAGCTCGGGGAGTCGGGCTCTGCCCGCGATCGACTGAATGATCTGCTGGGCGATACCAGGCTCTGGCCATCGCGGGAAGAACCCGGGGCACCTCGGGAGATACCTCCACCTGCGTACGCGTTGATTACAAGCGATGCTCTCGATACGTCGCGCCTGACGGCGGGAGACTGGACATATCGGTACGGAAAAACAGTAGACGATGTCGTGACCGAGCCGTATCAGGACCGCATTCGCCTGACCCGAGCAACCTACGCTGGCCGCATGGCCTGGATGGTCAACACCAGCAAACTCTTTCAAGCCGAGATCTGGAACCAATTCGTCGACACCACCTACCTCGACGCGTCATCGCTGCGACCCCTGCGTGCTTTCGCGACGGCCAACAAGGGGCGTACACAAATCGAGCAGACGTTCTCGACGGACAGCGGCCGAGAAGCCTTCGACCTCACAGCCCCGACGAAAAGATCGTATCGTGGTGCCGTGGCATTGTCGTTCCCGGCCAACGCGCTCTTTCTTAATGATTGGTTCACAAGCCACCTCGCTGTCCTCGTTCCAGCGCTTCCGCTGCGGCGCGGTTGGCGTGGCTCGCTGTATCAAGTGTCCTTCTCACCGCCGGGAGCGCAGGTCGTCGCTCCCTTGGACCTGCGCGTTGTGGGCAGGGAGCAGGTAACTGTCCCGGCAGGAACATTCGATTGTTGGCGACTCGAGGTTGCAAGCCACCTTTGGGACTTCGACCGCTATCGAATGTGGGTGTCGCGCGACAGGGGGTGGCTGATCAAGGAGCAGTACGGCGTCTCCGATTACGTGTTCAATCGAGTGCTGGAGCGCTTCCAACCCTAGAGTGAGTCGGTCGGGATAGCGAGGCGTACCTCGAACAGCGTGGGCCAGCGCTTGCCTGTCACAAACAGCCGATCCTGACCGCTGTCATAGGCAATGCCGTTCAACACGTCGGTTTCGAGATCTCGGCTTTTCTCAGGCAACAGACCGCCAAGGTCGAACCAGCGACGAATTCGCCCGGTGTTCGGATCGATCGACACGATGAAGTCGCTTTGATAGATGTTCGCGAGTATCACGCCGTGGACGAACTCCAGCTCGTTGATCTTTTTCAGCGGGGAGTTTCCGTCTCGAACGCCGACTTTGCGAATCACCCGATAGGTCCGTGGATCCAGAAAACGCAGCGTGTCGGTGCCATCGCTCATGATGAGCGACGCGCTGTCGGCCGTGAGTCCCCAGCCCTCACCCGCGTAGGAGAAGGAATCGACGCGCGCGAGCGTCGCCAGGTCGTAGACATAGCCGACATGGCTTTGCCAGGTGAGCTGGTACAACCGGTCGCCAACGAGCGCGAGGCCCTCGCCAAACCTACTCGCCGACAGCGCTACCGAGTCGGTCGGTCGCCCGGTCGAAATCTCGACGCGGCGCAGCGATGAGCGTCCATATTCGCCCGTGCTCTCGTAGAGTGCGCCATTGTGATACAAGAGTCCCTGCGTGTAGGCGCCCGTGTCGTGCGGGAAAGACCTCGTCACGACATAATCGCGCTTCGCATTGTCGTCGCACGAGAACAGCATGAAGAGAAGAAGCAGCCGGACGGGCGCGATTAGTCCCCCAGGTGTGAAAGTGACCATGCCAGAAATGCGATGGCCAAGAAAGGCAGGGCAGACACAAGCATGCCTGGCGTTTCCATGTTGCCCAACCGCAGCGAGTCTACATCGCTCCGCGGAACGACGACACGACAGGAATCGCACGTGGGCGGGAGCTGAAATGGAACGCCGATCAACGAATCACCGACCAGGCGGACAGCGTGCAACACGCGAGCGTGCGAGCCACGCCACACCTGAACCTGCTGACGCGGCGCGAACGAGGTGTCTGATTGTATTGCTGCTCGCCGCCAACCGCCGCAGGCGCTCAGGAGGCTGAGGGCCAGGACTCCGAATCGGATCACCGCAGATCCGCCGGAATCGGGTTGTCCGGCCGCTCGTCATCCCAGATGGCACTCGCGATCCACCACCGCGTCCCATCCCAGAACAACTGAATACTGTTGACCCCCCGGCCGAGCACCGGCCCGTTCTCCGTCGACCGGAACTCGTAGGTGCTGAACACGTGCGCGATGTTGCCGAACCGCTTGGTCAGGCGATGGATCTCGCGCTCGAAAAAGCCGCGATCGACAAAGGCCTTGTTATACATCGCAACGAACTCGGCGTGATCCATCACGGCCGCTACGGGTTTGCCATCGTTTTCGTGCATCGCGACGAAGCGCACGCGCGGGATGTAGAGCGTGCTGTCGCGCTGCCATTGTCGCGGCGTACCCGCCGGGCCTGAGACGACCTCGTAAAATGCCTTGATGATGCCGTCGATTGTGCTGACGTCTTGGGTCCGCGGAGCCAACGACTGAGCGGCGGCCGGCGACACGAGCAGCAGGACGAGCGCGAAGAGAGGTTTCATGCGCGCCAATCTACCTCACAGACGCTCGAGGACCACCGTCGTTTCATTGCCATCCAGCGCGAACGCCGCGTCGATCCGGTCGCCGCGCCGCTCGGCCCGAAACGCCACGATGGAGTAGCCTGAAGCCGATGCCGGACTGAACGAGAAGGTGAAAGAATCGCCGTTAAGTGGGATAGTGAGCGCCGGGGACTCTCGTTACGAGCGGGGAACCTCGTGATCGGTCAACACGGGCAGGTACGGTACCCACGGTCCAACCTCCGAACGGTACTGCTTTGCCATCACGCGCGCGACTTGGGCAATGTGGCCGAGGTCATGCACCACCCAGGCCGCGAACAGCTGTCGTAATGTTACCGGGCCGAGGCTGGGATGTTCGCCGGGCAAGTCCAGCTCCCGCGAGGTGAGCTTCCAGGACCGCAAGAGCTGCAAATTGGATTTT
The DNA here is from genome assembly GCA_035259785.1 of Gemmatimonadales bacterium. Taxonomy (GTDB): domain Bacteria; phylum Gemmatimonadota; class Gemmatimonadetes; order Gemmatimonadales; family GWC2-71-9; genus 20CM-2-65-7. The sequence goes on along the minus strand of DATFVZ010000021.1, from coordinate 11,649 downwards.
CTCAACGCGGCGAATTCGGTCAGCAACGAGTCGAGTGTGCGCGAGGCGTTGCGCGAGCGATGGCGAAATCGGTCGTACGGCTCAAACCGAAGACTCTGCCCCCGCGCGAGAATGATGCGGGCCCGGGGAATCCAGTCCGTTTCCTCACCGTCGATGAGATGTCCCACGACGTCGAAGGGACTGAATGTGTCCGGTCCCTCTGTGCCTTTCGTCCATCCATCACTGACGTCGCGTAACATCGCATCCAGGGCCAGAGGCGTGCGGCCCAGGACCTCGATCGAGCGTTCGAGACTAAAGACGTTCATGCGATTAAGCTATACGACTTGATTCCCCAGTCGACCTTCGGCCAGCTGCCCTCACCTGACAATTCGTCAGTCGAGCTATTCACGCTCACAAACGACAACGGCATGGAGGTTCGTGCCATCAGCTACGGCGCCGTCATTCAGTCGATCCTCGTCCCGGATGTGCATGGACGAGGCGCCGACATCACGCTCGGCTGTGATACGCTCGAGGCCTACCTCGCGGGCACGCCACACTTCGGCGCTGTCGTGGGCCGTTATGCCAACCGCATCGCAGTTGGGCGTTTCACGCTGGACGGCCGCACGTACCAACTCGCCACGAACAACGGTCCGAATCATCTCCACGGCGGTATTAAGGGATTCGACACGTTCAACTGGAACAGCGTCCCGCTTGATCTCAGCGGCGCAGTCGGTGTGTCATTCAGTCGCGTCAGTCCCGACGGTGAGGAAGGATATCCCGGCGCCCTCGCAGCCCGCGTGACCTACACCTTGACCGAGCGAAACGAGCTGATCATCGACCTTCTGGCGACGACCGACCGCGCCACACCGGTGAATCTGTCGCAGCACGCCTATTTCAATCTGCGCGGCCACGACGCCGGCGAAATGCACAACCACGTGCTACAGATCTTTGCGGACGCGTTCACGCCGGTGGACGCGGACCTCATTCCTACCGGGGCGATCCAGCCCGTGCACGGCACGCCGTTCGACTTTCGCACGCCTATCGCCATCGGCGCTCGGCTCGATGCCGACAATCCGCAGATCCGGCTCGGCTCAGGGTATGACCACAATTACGTGTTGAAGCGCAGGGACTCGCCGGAGCTGGTCCATGCGGCGCGCGTCGTCGACCCCGTCAGCGGGCGCACGCTCGACGTGCACACAACGGAACCAGGCATGCAGCTGTACACGGGCAATTTTCTCAACGGGAAGGTCGAAGGAAAAAACGGCCATCGATATGGCAGGCGCAGCGCGTTCTGCCTAGAGACCCAACATTTTCCCGACTCGCCCAACCATCCTGAGTTCCCCTCGACAATTCTCCGACCTGGCTCGGAGTATCGTTCGCGTACAATTTGGGCGTTTGGACTAGCACCCTCAACGTGAGGAGATGAGATGCTGCTCATTCGAGACATCATGTACTGCAAGCCCGGTAAGGTTCGCCCGCTCGTCGAAAAATTCCTCGCGATGAACAAGCTCGGCCAGAAGTCCGGCATGCCGAAGATGAAGGTGATGACCGATTTCTGCGCGGAGCGTTATTGGACGATTGTGTCCGAGATGGAAGTGGCGAGCGTCGATGAGTTCGAGCGAATCATGTCGGGCGCGGGCCAGAGCAAGGATGATCAGAAGGAATTCGAGACGATCATGAAAGGCTACCATGACCTCGTCGAATATGGCCGCCGCGAGATCTACAAGATCGAGGGCTGACGGAGAGGTCGGCTAGCGACCAGCGCAGAGCGCAACCGCCATCAACAGGGCGCATGTGCCCGCTAAAACCGATAGAAAGAAGCGCCGGTGGTAGTCGCGGCCACGCGGTGTCAGATCGGCATTCCCGAACGGCACTGGCTCCCACCACACCAATGGGGAGCGGCGTTCGTAGCGGAGTTGAATCAAGCACCACGCGGCGTACACCCATCCGGTCGCCGCGATCACGATCAGCGCGTAGTCAACGGGGGTCGAGGCTTCGCAATTCCAGAAGAACATGACCTAACCTTGCATCCGCCGGCTCGGCATGCAAGCGCGAGTGGAACGGGTGACCGCTCAGGGTGACGGCGGCACGAGATAATCATGCGCGCCGATGATCTGCCAACGCCCCCCGTGCTTCATCCAGACGTCCGTGTAGCGGTAGCGCCGATCGAAGGGCCCGCCCGATCCCCGACCCCGCACGACCAGCCACCCGGTCACGAGCGCGGTCGTACCGAACTGGTGGATTCTCATGTCCTCATTCGCAGCCGCTGTCACGGTATCGGGGCCGGAGGCGACAGAGCGCAGCACTTCGTCGCGCGTCATGGTCTGATCGTTTTCCGAGTAGACGAAGCCCGGCGCAAGCAGGCGCTGAAACGTCACCGTGTCGCGCCGCACGAGCGCACGCGCCCAATCGTCTTCGAGTTTGACCAACGCGCTCGAGTCTGGACCCTGCATCGGCGCCACTGCCAGCATCATCGCCATGACCAAGCCGTTCATAGTCATTCCCCCAGCACTTTGATGATCACACGTTTTTTTCGCTGGCCGTCCCACTCGCCGTAGAACACGCGCTGCCACGGCCCAAAATCGAGCTTCCCGGCCGTGATCGGCACGATCACTTCGTGACCGATCGTCAGGCTGCGCAGATGCGCCGCCGCATTGTCTTCGCCGGTTTCATTGTGACGATATCGCTGGGGATCCCAGGGCGCGATGCTGGTCTCCAACCACCTCAAGATGTCATCCCACAGCCCCGACTCATGATCGTTGACGAACACGGACGCTGAGATGTGCATGGCGCTTACGAGAACAAAGCCCTCGCGCACTGCGCTCGCCTGCACCTGCTTGGCCACCTCGTCGGTGATGTCGATGATTTCGTGACGCTGCTTGGTGTTGAACCAGAGGTAGTGGGTGTGGCTCTTCATGAATTCTCCGTGCGGCGTCTGGCGTGCGGCGTTGTGGGGCGCGCTCTCGCGCCACGAACCCTACTCAGCTGCGCCGCACGCCGCACGCAATCACGCCGCACGTTAGACCGTGTCGATTTGTCACAGGGGAGCCAAATCCCTAGATTCGGCCGCATATGGCTTTGCCCTTTCGCCGTCGGATCTTCCTCATCCTGGTAATCATGACCGCCGTTCCGACGGTGCTCGCGGTTGCCGGTTGGGTGCTGTCAGTGCGCCGGTTGTTGCCGGCAGCCGGCGCCCGGGCGTCCACCGAGCGCGTGGCCGCCACAGCCCGTGGTTTGCTCGAAGGCGTAGACACGCTCCATCTCACCGCAGGCGAGCGTGCGTTGCTGCAGCAGCATCTCAATGAGGTCTCCGAATCGGTCAGCCTCGCGCGGCGGGCCGAGACGTTCCTGCGCTATTACACGGCCGGCTTCGCCTTGGTCATCCTGCTGCTCGGCGCCGCCGTGCTCTACGCCGCGGTGAACCTGGCCGGCCACCTCTCGCGACAACTGTCGCGACCGATCGACGAGCTCGTCGGCTGGACATCACTGATTCGACGCCACGCCCAGCTGCCAGGCGGGCCAGTGTCGCGGGGCGCGCCTGAGTTCGACGCGCTGCGGCAGGCTCTGCGCGACCTGGCCGCGGCGCTCGCCACCGCACGCGAGCGTGAGCTGGAAGCGGAGCGGCTGCGGGCATTCCGCGAGGTGGCGCGGCGCGTAGCGCACGAAATCAAGAATCCCTTGACGTCGATGCGGATCGCGGTCGATCAGATGCGGCGGACGGTCGCACCGTCTGAGAGTCGGACGGACATGGCGATTCAGGTGATGGCTTCAGAAACTGATCGTCTGGAGAGACTCGCCAAAGAATTCTCGGAGTTCGGGAAGCTGCCGGAAGGCCCACAAAGCGAAGTGGATTTGGCCGAGCTCCTTGAAGAGCTCGGCAGAACCAGCGTGCCCGACGGGGTCGAAGTCCGGCTCACCGCGAACGGCGGACGGCGCACGATTCTGGGTCACTACGAGCCGCTGCGCCGCGCCTTCGCGAATCTCTACCGCAACGCTGCTGAGGCGATGCAGGGACAGGGGGCCATCGATGTCACCGTGTCGAGCGCCGAGGCAGGACTTCTGGTTACGATCGCCGACCACGGGCCCGGCATCCCTGCCGACCTGCGCCAGCGCGTATTCGAACCCTACTTCACGACCAAATCCGACGGCACCGGCCTGGGATTGGCGCTGGTGCGCATCACCATGGAGGCGCACGGCGGCACGATCAGCGTGAACGAGACGCCGGGCGGTGGCGCGACGTTTTCCATCGAGTTCGCCCTTCCCCCTTCCCGCGTCCCCCGTCCCGCATCATGAGCCCTCGCGTCCTTCTTGTCGACGACGAAGCCAACATCCGGCGCATGGTCGGCGCGTTGCTGCAATCCGATGGTTTCGAGACGATCGAAGCACCGGATGGCAACGCCGCCATCACGCGCCTCGTGGAGGATGTGCCCGACGTCGTGCTCCTCGATCTCATGATGCCGCCGGGCCCGGACGGACTCGCGACGCTCGAGCAGATCCGCAAACGCGCGCCGCACGTGCCGGTGATCATGATGAGCGGCAAGGCGAATCTTGCCGACGCCGTCCGCGCGATGAAGCTCGGCGCGTTCCAGTTCCTCGAGAAGCCGCTCACGCCCGAGGGCGTCGTGGTGACGTTGCGCAGCGCCCTCGAGCTCGGCCGCACGCTCGCCGAGAACAAGCGGTTGCACGAGCAGTTGGGACATGCCGATCCTCTCGTCGGCACGAGCCTGGCGATGGAAGAGCTGCGGGCGATGATCGCCCGGGTGGCTCCGACGGAGTCGCGCGTGCTCATCACCGGCGAATCAGGCACGGGTAAAGAGCTTGTCGCCTCGGCGATTCACCGTCAGAGTGCGCGGGCGGGCAAACCATTCGTCACCGTCAACAGCGCCGCGCTGCCACGTGATTTGGTCGAATCGGAAATGTTCGGCCACGAGCGCGGGGCCTTCACCGGCGCGACCGACCGGCGGCAGGGTCGCTTCGAGCTGGCCGATGGCGGCACGTTATTCCTCGACGAAGTCGGCGATCTCGGCCCAGAGGCACAGGCCAAGCTGCTGCGTGTGCTCGAAACCGGAGTCGTCGAGCGTGTCGGGGGAGAGAAACCGTTCGCCGTCAATGTCCGCGTCCTCGCGGCGACGAACAAGGATCTCCAGGACGCAGTGCGCCAAGGCCAGTTCCGGGAAGATTTGTGGTTCCGCCTGAACGTGCTCCCGATTCACATTGCGCCGCTGCGGGAGCGACCCGAGGACGTCGCCCCGCTGGTTCGGCATTTTGCCGCTCGCTTCGCCGCCCGCCTCGGCCGGCCCGTCAAGTTCGACGCAGGAACGATTCCGCTGCTCGTCGCCTACGCCTGGCCGGGTAACGTGCGCGAGCTGGCGAACGTCGTGGAGCGACTCGCGATTCTCACTGCTGCCGAATTGGTCACCGCGGCCGATGTCGCCCGGGTGTTACCGCAAAACGAAGGGGCCGCAGCCGCCCTGCGCCCGACCGCCCTCGACACAAGCGCCGACGCGCCGTGGCGGGATATCGAGCTCTCGCAGACGCTCGATCAGTACGAGCGCGAGCTCATCGCGCGCGCGCTCTCGGTCTCCCGCGGCAATGTCGCTGAAGCCGCGCGCCGCCTCGCTACCGACCGCGCCAACCTGTACCGCCGCATGCGGCGTCTCGGTATCGAACCGCCGCGCAACACACTGGACTCCATCGAAGGCTGATCTATGCTCGCTTTCTTGTTGGTCGTGACGGCTCTTCAGGACACGACGATCGTCATCCATCCCGACAGCGCCGCGCGCGAGGCACGCGCGTTGCCGCGACTCGTCGCCGAGGAAGTCATTCGGTTCTACAACGATTCCGCGACGACACGCCTGGTGGGACGCACGCGCCTGCCGCGCGGCAACGAGTGGCGCGGCAACGTCGCCGTGCGCAACGGGCCCGTCTTCGTGGGCGGCAGAGTCCAAGGGACGCTGGTGGTGATCAACGGCGACCTGGCATTCGAGCCGGGCGGTGAAGTGACGGGTGACGTCATCGTCGTCGGCGGTATCGTCGACTCGACCGGCGGGAAGATCGCCGGTGAGATGCGCCAATATCGCGAGCCGCTGCTGTACCGCTTGTACAGCGAGGGCGACGAAATCGAGTACGCGCCCAACCTCCGGCGCCGCCTGCCGAGTGCCAGCGCGCGCGTGTCGTGGGGCAGCGCGGACTCGCGCTCATCGCTGACCATCGCCACGGGCGGCACGTTCAATCGCGTCGAAGGTCTCCCAATTGTCTTCGGCCCGCTGTTCGACTGGAAGCTGCAGCAAAGCTTTCGGCTCCGCATCGACGCACTCGGCGTCTTCAGGTCTGCCGGCGATCTCTCCGACAAGCGCAGCGACCTCGGGTACATGTTCCGCAGCGAGCTTCGCTCAGGCGAGCTGCGGCCGGTGGGCCTGACGCTGCGCGCGTTCGACGTCGTGTCGCCGGTCGAAGATTGGGGATTGCACAGCAACGAGGTCGGCTGGAGCTCCTTCCTGTTCGCGCGCGACTATCGCGACTACTACCTCAATAAGGGATGGGGGGCCCGCGTCTTCGCACAACCGGAGCGGCCGATCGCGCTCGGGCTCGAGGTCCGCCGCGAATGGCACACGAGCGTCGCAGTCCAGGATCCGTGGACGGTGTTTCGCAACTCCGACGCGTGGCGCCCCAATCCGCCGATCGACGAAGGGCATTACACGACCGTGACGGCGAACGCCTCGATCGACACACGCAATGATGTCGACGATCCCACGGCCGGCTGGCTGGTGCGCGCGACGTTCGAGAACTCGCGCAGCTCGGACGTTGTGCCGCACGCCGGCGTTCCGCCGACGCTCCGCGACTCCATCCCGACGGATGGCTCCTACACGTTCAACCGCATGTTTGTCGATGCCCGGCATTATGCCCGCATCAGTCCGTCCGGCCGCATTCACCTGCGTCTGGTTGGCGGCGGCTGGATGGGCGGCGACCCGTTGCCCCTGCAGCGTCGCCTCTCCCTCGGCGGTCCTGAGCCGATGCCGGGCGAGCCATTTCGGGTGGCCGCGTGCAATGGCGATTTCGTCGACCCCGCGTTCACCGATTCGAAGCTTGCCGCCTGCGATCGCGTGCTGGCATTCCAGACCGAGTATCGCGGGCATCTGAAGCTCAACTGGAGTTACAACCCCAGCAGCGGACGCGACGAGCCGCCGCGAGAGGAAGGATCGTTCTTCTGGCTGGAAGGCCTGGACCTTGTCGTCTTCGCCAACGCGGGACAAGCCTGGATCGTGGGTGATGGCCCGGGCCAGGTGCCCGCGGGTCGCATCCCGCGCTTCGCGAGCTGGCTCGTTGACGTCGGTCTGGGCGCGGATTGGAGTGGATTCGGAGTCTACCTAGCCAAGGCGGTCACCACCGGCGAACACCTGCGCTTCACGGTTCGGCTCGAGCACCGGTTCTAGCGTGCGTCTGGTCTGGAGTGCGGCAGCCAGCCTGGTGCTCACCACGGCGGCTGTCGCGCAGTCTCCCACGCTCACCGTCACGCTGCAAAGCAACGTGCCGCGCGTCCGCAGCACGGGTCTGCTTTCCGACGGGAAGTTCGTGGGGTTGATGCGCTCGGGATTCCCCCTGCGGCTCCACTACCGCCTGGAGCTGTGGCACGTACGCGGCAGCTGGTTCGATGAATTCATCCGTGAAGTGTCCTGGGATGTGGTGGCGCGCAACGACCCGCTCGCCGACGACTTCGTGCTCATCCGTCAGGGCGGTAGCGTCACGCGCTACGCGACATCCGAAGAGCTCTCCACCGCGTTGGAGATCCCCTACACCGTGGCGATGCCACCCTCCGGCTCACAGGGACAGCGATTCTATTTTCTGGCGCGGCTCGAGGTCACAACGCTCAACGACACGGACCTGCAGGAATTGTCGCGCTGGCTTTCAGGCGACGTGGGACCGGCGGTGTCCAGCGGAGAAGGATTTGGCGATGCACTCGCGCGCGGGGCACAGCGGGTGCTGGTACGCCTTGCGGGATTGCCGCGTCAGCGGCTCGAGGCGCGCAGCACTACGATCCGAATTGGCGATCGATAGCGAGGCGAATCTGCTCCAGCGACTGCCCCTGCCCCGCCATCTGCGCCGCGATCATCGCCTCACCCATGCAGATATCGCAGTACGCGCCGTGCGTCGTCTCGAAGCAGGTGAGCAGCGAACGGTGACCGGCGTGCTTTGAGCAATCGCAGTGACAGTAGACTCCGTCCAGCGTCGCCGCCGCCTGGCGCGCCGCCGCGTACGCCTCAGTCGAGCCAGGCGTGCGGGGAATAAACGCGTTGGGAAGTACTTGCTGGGCGGTTATTCCTGGGCGTGGAGCGGGGTGCGTGGTGCTGTGCGCCGCGGCCGGCCCGGGGGGCCCCTGCTGCGACCGACCGACGATCAGAACCCCGGCGAGTGCGGCCGCTGCCGCACCCGCCACGATCCAGGGAGTCTTTCCTGTCAAAGCGCCTCGAGCGTGGCCAGCACATCGGCTCCATAGAAGAGCCGGATGTATTTCGCCTGCGTCCGCGTCAGGCGGCGCACCGCCCACGAGAGGTGCACGAAATGCGGCTCGTGTGGCGCGCGCAGCGGATGCATCCCGACCTCCTCAGGCAGCAGGTTCCCCTTGCGGGTATTGCAGCTCGAGCAGGCCGTCAGCACGTTCGTCCAGTGGTTCGTACCCCCGCGCGACAGGGGGACGAGATGGTCCCGCGTGAGGCACTCACGCTGCCGCAACTCCTGTTGCGACCGGCCGCAGAACTGGCAGCGGTAGTTATCACGGGCAAACAGGAATGTGTTGGTGACTTGGCGACGGAAGCGGCGGGGAACGTGGACGAAGCGGACCAGGCGGATCACGGCGGGGCGCGGCACCGCCATTCGTTCCGAGTGGACCGGCGTGCCCTCCGCCTCCACGACCTCGGCCTTGCCGTCGATAACCAGCCGCAGCGCCCGGCGCACGGGCACCATGGTCAGAGGCTCGAACGAGGCATTGAGGGCTAGGCAGCGCATCCGATATGCTAATACCGGACGGCAACTTGCAGCAAGTGATGCGTTTAGCCATTCCCTCCGGGCTGGAAAGCACGGCGTAACTCTTCGATTTGCGACTCCACTGACGCGCGCGACGCACCTCCAGGCGTAGCACGGCTTTCCACACTCTGTTCCCACGTCCCAAGTTGCGTCAGCGCTTGGGGGAGCGCCGGGTGGATTGCCGTCGCGACGCTGAGGGGCACCTTGTCGAGCGTGACGCCAGCCTGCTCGGCGGCGCGGACGAGCTTGCCGATCAAACTGTGGCTTTCGCGGAACGGCACACCGGCCTCGACGAGCAGATCGGCGAGATCTGTGGCTCGCATCGCGGGGTCGAGCGCGGCAGCCATGCGGTCCGCGTTCACGGATAGCGTCTCGATGGCACCGGTCACGGCCGGCAGCACCGTCGCCAGCGTGTCGCACGCATCGAAGAGCAATGCTTTGTCTTCCTGCAGGTCCTTCTGGTAGCCCGCAGGAATGCCCTTCAGCGTCGTCAGCAGCGCGACGAGGTCACCCAGCACGCGGCCGGCCTTGCCGCGCGCGAGCTCAAAGACGTCGGGATTCCGCTTCTGCGGCATGAGACTCGAACCCGTGCTGAAGTTGTCAGCGAGGGTGATGAACCCGAATTCACCACTCGCGTACGTGATCAGCTCGGAGCCGAGCCGAGAGAGGTGGGTGCCGATGAGCGTGATGGCGAACAGCACGTCGGCGACGAAGTCCCGATCGCCGGTGGCGTCGAGCGCGTTCGGCGACACTGCACGAAAGCCGAGAGCCTCCTTGAGCAGAATGCGATCGACCGGGAATCCCGAGCCCGCCAGCGCACCCGATCCGAGCGGCAGCTCGGCAGTGCGGCGGCGCGCGTCGGCGAGGCGCTGGCGATCACGTACCAGAGGCCAGGCGTGCGCGAGCAGCACGTACGCCCAACGCACAGGCTGGGCGCGCTGACCGTGCGTATAGCCGGGGAGAATCGCGTCGAGGCCGTCTCTTGCTTTCGCGGTCAATACGCGACCCAGCGCGCTAACGGCGCCATCGAGCTCGTCGATGGCGCCCATCACCCAAAGGCGCAGGTCAGTGGCGACTTGATCGTTGCGCGACCGGCCCGTGTGGAGTTTGCCCGCGACCGCGCCGACTTCGGAGTAGAGCAGACGCTCAACGAGCGTGTGCACATCTTCGTCTGGCGCACCGACAGCCGCACCATCGGCGAGCTTGTCGGCGACGCGATCCAGCCCATCGAGAAGCTGCGATTCTTCGCCGCCGCTCAGCACGCCCGCGCGGCAAAGCGCGTGCACCCACGCCTTGCTGGCGAAGACGTCCTGCGGCCAGAGCCGGTGGTCGACAGGGAGGGAGCGGTTCAAAGCATCGAGCGCTTCGCTCGGTCCGAGAGCGAAGCGCCCACCCCACATCTGATGTGCCGGGGTTTCAGTGCGTTGGGACATCCGTCCGCTCGGCGGCCAGCCCTGCCGCGATCCTGCTCGCCAGTCCGTAGAGCCGGATGAAGCCCTCGGCGTCCTTCTGATTGTAGACGTTGTCTTTGCCGAACGTCGCGTACGACGGTTGATACAGGGCAAACGGGCTCTCTCGACCCGCGACGATCACGTTGCCTTTGAACAGCTTCAGGCGGACGGTCCCGGTGACGTTCTTCTGTGAGGCGGTCACCAGCGCGTCGAGCGCTTCGCGCTCCGGCGTCCACCAGCGTCCGTCGTACACGAGATCCGCATAGCGCAGCGCCAGCTCATCCTTGAGCCGCAGCGTGCGCCGGTCGAGCACCATCTGCTCGAGCTCTCGATGCGCGGCGTACAGCACGGTGCCGCCCGGCGTTTCGTACACGCCGCGCGACTTCATCCCCACGAGTCGATCCTCGACGACGTCGGCCCGGCCCACCCCGTGCTCGCCGGCGATTTCGTTCAATTGTTCGAGGAGCTCAACGGGTCCGAGAGGAACAGCATCGACACTGACGGGATTGCCTTCTTCGAAACCGATCGTGACCACGACCGGCTCATCCGGCGCCGTGATCGGGTCCTTCGTCATGACAAAGATGTGTTCGGGAGCTTCCTGCGATGGATCTTCGAGAATCCCGCCCTCATGCGAGCAGTGCCAGAGGTTGCGGTCGGTCGAATACGGCTTTTCGGCCGTGGCCTGCACCGGCACGCCCTTGGCGTGGACATAATTGATCAGATCTTCGCGACTCTTGAACTGCCACTCCCGCCACGGCGCGATGATTTGCAGCTCGGGGGCGAGCGCCGCGTACGTCAGCTCGAAGCGAACTTGATCGTTGCCCTTGCCCGTGCAGCCGTGGGCGACCGCGTCGGCATTCAGCCGTTGCGCGACGGCGACTTGATGAGCTGCCGTGAGCGGCCGCGCCATCGAGGTGCCGAGCAGGTAGGTCCGGGCGTACGTCGCCCCAGCACGCAGGGTCGGGAAGACGAAGTCGCGCACGAATTCTTCGCGCAGATCCTCGATGATGCAGTCCTCGGCGCCGGAGCGCTTCGCTTTCGCGATCAAGCCGTCCAACTCACCGAGTCCCTGCCCCACGTCGGCCGCAAAGCACACGACTCGCGCGCCGTACTGCTCACGCAGCCAGGGCACGATCGCGGATGTATCGAGCCCACCGGAGTAGGCGAGGACAACGAGAGGACCGGTGCCGGGACGCGG
>DATFVZ010000020.1:0-2584 GCA_035259785.1 Gemmatimonadales bacterium | reverse complement strand
CTCACCGAGTCCCTGCCCCACGTCGGCCGCAAAGCACACGACTCGCGCGCCGTACTGCTCACGCAGCCAGGGCACGATCGCGGATGTATCGAGCCCACCGGAGTAGGCGAGGACAACGAGAGGACCGGTGCCGGGACGCGGACCGTTGGGTTTTTTATTCATATAGGTGCATAAAAATACACACGACAGTGATCGATCCGCAAGGACCGATCACCATCCCCACCCCTTCCGATAGGTCGGCCTGACGTACTCCTCCGGCACGCCAGGGGTGAGCACTGCACCCGTCTGCGGATTCACATCGATCGGCTGTGCCGTCCGCACTGCGAGATTGCCGAGCAGCACCATCTCCGTGAGCGGGCCCGAGTGGTCGGGAATGTTCGACCCGGCGGGCGTGCCTCCCTTGCACGCCGCGATCCACTCGGCGTAGCTGCCCTCGGTGCGCGGATACTTCTGCGGCACTGGATGGGCGGTGACCTCCGCCTGCTTGGCTGGATCGAGCAGCCGCGGATTCTCGCCGTAGATGCCCGCGACGAGCTTGCCTGAGTCCCCGATCCAGAGTTGCCCGCTGGTATCGAACGGCCATGCGAGCGGATCTGTGATCTCCTTGGGACGCGGTGGATACAGACTGCCGTCGCGCCACACCACCGTCACCGCCGCGCGGTTGCCTTTCGCGGCGAAGCTGTAGCTGATGCGCGAGCATGCGGGCGCGGACTCGCTGAACAGCTTGGTCGATTCGGCTTCGATGCGCGTGGGGTAGCCGAGATCGAGTGCCCAGAACGACGCGTCCATCGAGTGACAGGCTATATCGCCGAGCGCACCCGTCCCGAAGTCCCACCACCCGCGCCACTTGAACGGCGCGTAGGCGGGGTGATACGGACGTTCCGGCGCCGGGCCCAACCACACATCCCAATCGAGCCATGCGGGGGTGTAGAACTCATCGAGCGGCCGGTCGAGCGCCTGCGGCCAGATGGGGCGGTTGGTCCAGAGCTGGATCTCGCGTACCGTACCGATGGCACCGGCTTCCACCCATTCGCGGATCAGGCGTGTGCCTTCTTCGGCATGACCCTGATTTCCCATTTGCGTCGCCACTTTCGACTTCCGCGCCATGTCCTCGAGCTGCTTCACTTCCCACAGCGTGCGCGCTAGCGGCTTTTGAATACGGACGTGTTTGCCGAGCTTCATCGCCGTCATGCCCGCGATCGTATGGAAATGGTCGGGCGTGGAAACGGTGACCGCGTCGATGTTCTTCGCCTCTTTGTCGAACAGCACGCGGAAATCCTTGAACCGTTTTGCCAGCGGGAATGCGGTGACCGACCCCTGCGCCTGCCGGTCGTCCACGTCGCACAGCGCGTAGATGTTCTCGGTCTTCCCCACCCCGCGCACGTCGTTCGCGCCCATCCCACCGACGCCGATGCAGGCGATGTTGAGCTTGTCGCTCGGCGCCATGCGGCCGCGCCGCGACAGGACATGCCCGGGGACGATCGTGAACGCCATGCCGGCGGCGACGTCACCGACAAAGCGACGACGCGAGATCCCCTTCCGCTTCATGGCAGCACCAGAATCTTGATGTTGCGGTAGGCAACCACATTGCCGTGATCCTGCAGCCCGATGTGCCCCTGCGTGTTCTTTCCGAATTTGGGATGGGGTTTGAACTTGCTCCCCGCGACTTTCGAATTCCAATCGGTGCTGCCGAGCTCGTACTCCACCATTTTGAAGCCGTTGAGCCAGTGCTCGACGTGATTGCCGGTGACCACCAGCCGCGCCGTATTCCATTCGCCTCCGGCGTGCACGTGACCGTGCGGAGCGGGATACAGATCATAAGCCGCGCCGGCCGATTGGAGCGGGTTCTGGCCGTCGGGGTGCTTGGCATCGTCCAGTACCTGCATCTCGACGGCGTTCCAGTAGATCTCGTCGTTCTCCTCGCTGGCGCGATAGAAGATGCCGCTGTTCCCACCCGGCTCGATCTTCCAATCGATCGCGAGCTCAAAGTTCTTGAACTCATCGTTGGAGATGATATCGCCGCCGGCTCCGACGCGCGTGAGCGCGCCGTCCTGCACGATCCAGCCATCGGAAATCGTCTTCTTCCCGTAGTCGCGCCAGCCGGTTGTGGTGGTTCCATCGAACAGCAACTTCCACCCGGCGGCTTCCTCTGCATCGCTCAGAGTGTTCTGGGAAGTGTTGGTGACGGATGATGGAGGTTGTGGAGTCTGTGATCGGGCTTTGCAGGCGTTGGCGACTACGAGAAGCGCAATGACGGGCCAGTGAGTTTTCATGCGGGGAGTCCTGCGAGCTCCTGCAGCCGCGTCTGGACGGCGCGGCGGCCTCGCTCGCTGCGAGTGATGACGAGAATGGCATCGTCGCCGGCGATGGTGCCGATGACCTCACTCCAACCTGCGCCGTCGAGGGCCAAAGCCAGTGCCTGCGCGCCACCGGTGGTGGTCTTGAGCACGAGCAGCGGGCCGACGCCGTCGGCGGAGACGAGCATTGTCGGTAGCAGCTGCTCCAGATGAGGGCGGACCCCCGGGGCGCCCTCGGGCGCCGCCGCGTAGTGCGATCCACCATCCGGCGCGGCGACCTTGGCCAG
>DATFVZ010000019.1:0-2537 GCA_035259785.1 Gemmatimonadales bacterium | reverse complement strand
CCAGGGCGGCTACAACCAGGCAGCCGAGAGTTTCGACGCCGAGTTGACTGCCGCTCGCACTTTCGGACGAGCACGGCTGATAGCTGTCGGCAGACTGCTGAGCAACGGCTACCAGAGCGACACGATGCGCTACGCGGTCGGCGGCGGCGCGACGCTGCGGCTGAACCGGTGGTTTGCGCTCGCAGGTGACGCGACGACGTTGATCGATCGGCGAGCTGGTGAGGACGTGGCGTGGGGCGCCGGCCTACAGATCGCGATTCCCTACTCACCGCACTCGCTCTCGCTGCAAGTCACAAACACCAACACCGCGACACTGCAAGGTGTCTCGCGTGGCATCGACCAGGTCCGCGGGGGGTTTGAGTTTACGATTCCCTTCACGCTGAGTCGGTACTTCGGCGGGCGGTCAAAGGCGGGCGAGGGCGGAGCCGCGGCGGCAGGGGCTGCGGCGGCAAATGCAACCCGCGCCGAACTGCGCGGGATGGTGTTCGCGCCGAATCGCATCGAGATCGCCGCGGGGACTACGATCGTCTGGACGAACAACGATCCGGTCGTTCACACCGTTACTGCCGACGACAAATCGTGGGATTCAGGAGCTATCGACCCCGGCAAGAGTTGGTCCCATACGTTCACACAACCTGGCGAATTCGCCTTCCACTGTACACCGCACCCGTTCATGAAGGGCGTGCTTGTCGTGAGGCAGCCATGAGGCGCCTCGCTGCGGTACTCGCCGGTTTCTGCTGCGGCGTCGCCGGTGTCGTCGCCGTCGCGTGCTTCTCGGAGCGAGGCGCGGGCACACCCGTCAATCCTCTCGCTGAGTGCAATGTGCCCGTGTCGGTGATCGATTCGGGGCACTATGTCATTGCGATTCGGGACCTCGGATTTCATCCCGACTCCATCAACGTCCCAGCCGGCGCCACGGTCACATGGGTCAACTGCGAACCGTTTGGAGTGGAGCCGCATACGACCACGTCGGATGGTGCGGTATGGGATTCGCCGGACTTAAGCATCGGGACCCGGTTCTCTCATACCTTCCCGGTTCCGGGAGCATTCCCCTACCACTGCACCCCACATCCATTCATGCTGGGCAAAGTCATCGTCCAATGACCGCCAGCCGTCGAAAGGAGGGCCGAGTTCGGTTCCGAAGCCTTTGTGCGGTATCACCTGCGTTTAAAGGAGGATGCAATGCGGACGACGCGCATGCTGGCAGTTCTCGCGTCAATCGCGGTAGTGGGCAATTGTTCGGATTCGACATCGAGTAACATCCCTGAGGGCTTGGAAGTCTTTACCGCGACGCTCAATGGCACGAATGAGCGCCCCACGGCCGTGACCACGACGGCCACCGGGCACGCCATCGTGACGATCCTGAGCGATTCACTGATTAGTTGGGAGGTCGTGATCGACTCACCGATCGACAGCATCACGGTGGGGCACATTCATCGCTTCAACTCGGATACTGGGTTCGGCGGTGTTGTGGTGAACCTCGCACCGCCCGCGACCGGGCTGGACTTCATTGGCACGGCCGCTGTCGGTTCGGCGACACCCGTCGATTCGGTGTTCGACATCATCCGCGCCGGAAGGGCCTACGTCAACATTCACACCAGGGTCAATGGTGGTGGAGAGATTCGCGGGAACCTAGTCAAGCAGTAACGGCAGAAACGAAACGTTGACATTGCTCCGGGCGCGGCGCCATTCCTCGGCGTCGCGCTCCGTTTTACCTTCCGAGCCTCATGCTTCCGCGAACGGCCGCCGTCTTGGCAGTATCGTCGCTACTTGTTCTCACTTGCAACGACGCGAGCGTCAGCAATCCCGCCGGCCTTGAAGTGTTTACAGCGTCGCTGACCGGCGGTAACGAGCGCCCCTCGCCCGTGACCACATCGGCCACGGGATCGGCGATCGTGACCGTGCTGGGTCAGACCGTGACGTGGAAGGTGGACGTGATCGACATCGATAGCGCGAATGCCGCGCACATTCACATCGGTGGACCGCAAGATGCCGGTGACGTCGCACGCAGTCTCAACCCGCTGTCCACGGGTCTGAACTTTACGGGAATGCTGGCGAATGGCTCCGCGCCGATCGAGGATTCGGTCGTGGCACTGATGCGGGCGGGCCGGACGTACGTGAACGTCCACACGCTTGGGAACCCGGGTGGTGAAATCCGCGGACAGCTGCGGAAACCCTAATTCTCAGCGCTTCACTCCATCGTCGCGGACAATCCGCCCTGCTTTCATCACGAAGCTCACACGCCGCAGGGCCGTGATGTCCCGCAGCGGATCGCCGTCCACCGCAATGACGTCCGCCTCGAGACCGGGCGCGATCGCGCCGATCTGCCCGCCGAGCCCCAGCGCCTCGGCATTCAACGACGTCGCCGCGACGATCGCATGCATCGGCGCTTCACCGGCCTGCTGCACGCGGCAAACAAGGTCCTCGGCATTGCGGCCGTCGGCTCCTGCGACCGCATCGGTGCCGTAGACGACTTTCAGCCCAGGAGTCGCTAATGCCGTGCGAATAACTTGCGGCGCAACCGGCAGCATGCGCTC
>DATFVZ010000018.1:0-14619 GCA_035259785.1 Gemmatimonadales bacterium | reverse complement strand
AAGCTCCTGCCGATGCGCCAAAGGGAGAGACCGCGACCAGTCGTGCCGAGGCCATCGCTCAGATGAAGCGCTCATTCGACCATGTGCGGGCGGCAATTCGCAACACCAGTGATGCTGACCTCGACAAGCCGGCCACGATGTTCGGGCAGCAGACGACCTACCGTAACGTGTGGATGACGACCGTTTCACATGCTCACGAGCACCTCGGCCAGTTGATCGCTTACGCGCGCAGCAACGGCGTAACCCCACCATGGTCGCAGAGCGCCGGAGGCCAATGAGGTACGCGTATCCCGACACCCACGTCTTCTACCGCAAGCTGGCGCACGAATTCCCGAAAATCGTGCGCGGCGAGGGGTGTTGGCTCATCGATGAGCGCGGGAAGCGCTACCTCGACGCCGTGGGCGGCGCCTACGTAGCAAACCTCGGCCACTCGAATCCGGAGATCGCCAAGGCCCTCGCCGAGCAGGCGCGGCAGTTCGGCTACCTGTCGGGGACACAATTCACGCATGGACCGGTCGAAGAGCTGGCCGGAGAGATCGCCGAGACGCTCCCCGGCGATCTCTCGAAGCTCTACTTCCTTTGTAGTGGATCGGAGGCGGTCGAGGCCGCGCTAAAGCTCGCCCGCCAGTACTGGGTCGATCGCGGCCGGCCGAGCAAGCACCGCATCATCGCGCTGGGCCCCGGCTATCACGGCAGCACCCTGCTCGCGCTGTCGGCCTCCGCGCGCGAGGCGCACAAAGCGCCGTTCCGTCCGTGGCTCGTGGATGTGCACCGGATTCCCGCTCCTTATCCGTATCGTTGCGAGTGTGGCGGGCGCGGGCCGGCGTGTCCCGTGTGCAGCGCCGCGGTGCTCGAGGAGGCGATCGAGCTGCTCGGCGCCGACAATGTGGCTGCCTTCATCGCGGAACCCGTCGGTGGGTCGTCGACCGTCGCGTCCACACCGCGTCCGGAATACTTCAAACGCGTGCGCGAGATCTGCGACCGCCATGACGTCCTGTTCGTAGCCGACGAAGTGCTCGTCGGCATGGGACGCACCGGCACGTGGTGGGCCATTGAACCGTATGGCGTCACGCCTGATATCCTGACACTCGGCAAAGGGATCGCAGGTGGGTATGCGCCGCTTTCAGCGATCGCCGCCCCGGAACGCATCGTGGACGTCGTCGCGAAGGCCGCGGGCAGTTTCATTCACGCGCAAACTTTTTCTCACCATCCCGTGTCCTGCGCCGCGGGCGTCGCGACGGTTCGGTATATCAAGCAGCACAAGCTGGTCGAGCGGTGCGCGCGGATGGGGCGCGTGCTGCACGAGAAGCTCTCCGCCCTAGCCAAGCTGCCCCATGTCGGCGAAGTCCGCGGCCGTGGACTGCTCGCGGGAATCGAGTTCGTCGAGGACAAGGGCACGCGTGCGCCGTTCCCCCGCGCGCGAAAGTTTGCCGAGAAGTTTGCGGACGCCGCGATCGCGGCCGGTGTGACCGTGTGGTCGAACGTTGGCCACGCCGATGGAACAAATGGCGACGCCGCGCTCATCGCGCCGCCGTTCATCGTGACTGAGAGCGAAATAGATGAGATTGTGAGTCGGTTGTCGGCAGCGTTGGAAGCTATCTCGTGACTGCACCGGCCCGATCCAAAATCACCTACACGTCGGCGAACGTCGACTGGGAAGCGTTCCATAAGGAGTTCGACGGCGCCCTGAAACAGGTTCGCGCGCAGTTAGGGCGCGAATACCAGCTCTACATTGCCGGTGAGCCCGTCACCTCGACCGCCAACCTCATCGTCGCCCGATCACCGATCGACACGCGCGTCGTGTTGGGTCGGTTCGCCGTCGCAACCGTTGATCATGTCGACCAGGGCGTCGGGGCAGCTCGCGCCGCGCAACCGGCCTGGTCACGCCGCGATTGGCGCGAGCGCGTCGCCATCCTGCGCCGGGCAGCGGAGTTGATTCGGGAGCGCAAGTACGAGTTGGCGGCGACCATGAGCCTTGAGGTCGGTAAGAGCAGGCTCGAGTCGATGGCCGACGCCGAAGAGTCGGCCGACCTGATCGATTACTACTGCCAGCAGATGCAAGACGCGGGTGGCTTCGTGCGGGAGATGGCAAAAGTCACTCCGGTCGAGCGCAACACCGACGTGTTGCGGCCCTACGGCGTGTTCGTGTGCATCGCGCCGTTCAACTTCCCGCTCGCGTTGTCGACGGGCATGTCTTCGGCTGCGCTCGTCGCCGGCAATGCGGTCGTCTACAAGCCGGCGGAAGACGCGCCGTGGACGGGCCTCAAGCTGTACGAGGTGTACCGTGACGCCGGCTTGCCGAAAGGCGTTTTCAATTACTTGTCGGGGCACGGCTCGGAAGCGGGGGAAGCGCTCTGGCGCCATCGCGGCATCGATGGCGTGGTCTTCACCGGGTCGAAAGAAATCGGGCTGAAGATCTATCGCGGCCTCGCGACCCGCTGGATCAAGCCCTGCCTGCTCGAGCTGGGTGGGAAGAACGCCGCGATCGTGATGGACACCGCCGACCTCGACGCGGCGGCGGAAGGCGTCGCGCGCTCCGCGTTCGGTCTCCAGAATCAGAAATGCAGCGCGACGTCCCGCGTGTACGTCCACCAAAGCATCGCCCAGCCCTTCCTCGCGAAGTTGCTCGAGCAGACCAAGGCATTGCGGATCGGTGATCCGACCGAGCGCGATGTGTTCTTCGGCCCCGTCATCAACGCCGAAGCGGTGGCGAAATTCGAACGCGCCGTCGCCAAGGCACGCAAAGAAGGAGAGATCCTGGTCGGTGGCGGCCGCCTGACCGGCCAGCAGTTGGCGCGTGGCTATTACGTCGCGCCAACCATCGCGAAGTTGCCGCTTACGTCCACGCTGTTCCTTGACGAGCTGTTCGTCCCCCTGCTCGTGGTCGGTATTGTCGAGGGGCTAGAACAGGCAATAGCCGAAACGAACAAGACGGAGTACGGTCTCACGGCGGGGATTTTCTCCAAGCGGGACAGCGAGATCACACGGTTCTTCGACGAGGTGGAGGCAGGTGTGTGCTACGTGAATAAGCGCACCGGCGCGACCACCGGTGCGTGGCCGGGCGCGCAGCCGTTCACGGGCTGGAAGGGATCGGGTGCGAGTGGGAAGGGAGGATGCGGTCCCTATTACGTCGCGCAATTCATGCGCGAGCAGAGTCGAACGGTGATCGAGACATGAAGGACTACCCGCGCATCCTCGTTCCACCGCCGGGACCCAAGGCGCGCGCTATCGTCGAACGCCAGGATCGCTTCGCCTCGACCTCGTACCCCAAGGAGTACCCGCTCGCGGTCGCGCGCGGCCAGGGACCGATGGTCGAAGATGTGGACGGCAACCGCTATCTCGACTTCATGGCCGGGATTGCGGTCGCCTCGACGGGCTATGGACATCCCAAGGTTGTGAAGGCTGTTCAGGACGCGGCCGCCCGTTTCCTGCACATCTGCGGGAGCGACTTCTATTACGAAAGCTTCGCCGCGCTGTGCGAGCGGCTGGCGCAGCTTGCTCCTGGCCCAAGCAAGAAGCGGGTCTTCCTGTCGAACTCCGGGACGGAAGCCGTCGAAGGCGCGATCAAGCTGGCGCGCCATTCGACCGGTCGGCCGGCGATCGTCGGATTCCTGGGCGCGTTCCATGGCCGCAGCTATGGCGGACTCAGTCTCACAGCCAGTAAGGCGGTCCAGCGGAGCGGCTTCGCTCCGTTCCTGCCCGAAGTCCACCACGTTCCGTATGCGTATCGCTATCGCTGCGATTACTGTCGCGGCGAGCAGGGGTGCACGATGCGCTGCGTGTCGTGGATCGAGGAGGAGCTGTTCGCGAAGAAGGTCCCGCCGGACAGTGTGGCGGCGATCTTTGTCGAGCCGGTGCAGGGTGAAGGCGGCTATGTCGTCCCGCCCGCCGGATATCTCCGCGAGCTGCGGGAGCTGTGCGACCGCTACGGCATCCTCCTCGTGTGTGACGAAGTGCAGTGCGGCGTAGGGCGCACGGGGAAGATGTGGGCGTGCGAGTACGAGGGAATCGAGCCGGACATTTTGCTGTCGGCCAAGGGGCTCGGAAGCGGCATGCCGATCGGGGCGATCATTGCGAAAGAGTCGATCATGAAGTGGAAGCCGGGCGCGCACGGGACCACGTTCGGCGGCAACCCGGTGTGCTGCGCGGCCGCGCTGGCGACGCTGGACATCGTCGAGCGCGAGCTGCTGCCGAACGTCAACCGGATGGGCGAGCGACTCATTGCGGGCGCACGCAAGTTGCAAGAGAAGTATGCGGTGATCGGCGACGTGCGCGGCCGCGGCCTGATGGTGGGAGTCGAGTTCGTGAAGGACCGCGAGACCCGCGAGCCCGCACCCGACATCCCGAAAGAGCTTGTGGGCCGCGCTTTCAAGAAAGGACTGCTCCTACTCGGCTGCGGAAAGAGCTCGCTGCGCCTCGCGCCCCCGCTCGTCGTGGACGAGTACGACGTGGACACCGCGCTCCGCATCATCGATGAAACATTGCATGAAATGAGTGATTGAGCTGAAGGCTGATGGCTGACAGCACAAAGCTCATATCAATGAAAGAGGCCATCGCGCAGCACGTGCGCGACGGTGACGTCGTCGTCATCGAAGGATTTACACACCTCATTTCGTTCGCGGCAGGACACGAGATCATCCGGCAGCGCCGGCGCGATCTCACGCTGTGCCGGCTCACGCCCGACCTGATCTACGATCAGATGATCGCCGCCGGGTGCGCGAAAAAACTGGTGTTCTCATGGGCCGGAAATCCCGGCGTCGGCTCACTACATGCCTTCCGGCGCGCCGCCGAAAGCGGCACGCTGGAGCTCGAAGAGTACTCGCACTTCGGCATGGTAGCGCGATTCTCGGCCGGTGCGGCGCGCCTGCCGTTCTGGCCGCTGCGCGATTATGCCGGCACCGACTTGCCGAAGGCGAATCCGCGCATCAAGTCCGTCACCTGCCCGTATACGGCGGAAACGCTGGCCACGGTGCCGGCGCTCAACCCCGACGTCACGATCGTGCACGCTCAGCGCGCCGACGCACAGGGGAACACGCAGATCTGGGGGCTCCTCGGCGTTCAGAAGGAGGCGGCGTTTGCGTCGCGCCGAGTGATCGTGGTGGTCGAGGAGTTGGTGGAGGAGCAGGTGATCCGATCGGATCCCAATCGCACGCTGATTCCCGGGGCCATCGTCAGCGCCATCGTGGTCGAGCCGTGGGGGGCGCATCCGTCGTACGCGCAGGGCTATTACGACCGGGACAACGATTTCTACGTGGCATGGGAGGCGATTTCCAAGGACCCCAGGGCGCTGGAACGTTATCTGAACGAATTCGTCTACGACGTGCGCGATCGGGATGAGTACATGCAGAAGCAGCCAGCGCTGGTGGAGCGACTCAAAGCTCGCGAGCAGTTCTGTGCGGGAGTGAATTACGGATTCTGAAGCCTATACGCCCGATGAGATGATGGCTGCCGTCGCGTCGCGAGAGCTGCGCGACGGCGAGGTCGTGTTTGTGGGGATCGGACTGCCGAACCTCGCCTGCAATCTGGCGCGGCGCACGCACGCCCCTCATCTGGTGCTGATCTATGAATCCGGCGCAGTGGGCGCGGTGCCGGAACGTTTGCCGGTCTCGATCGGCGATCCGGCGCTCGTCACCGGATCGCTCATGGTGTGCGGCATGGCCGACGTGTTTCAGCTCTTCCTGCAGAACGGCAGAATCGAAGTCGGTTTTCTCGGTGGCGCACAGGTTGATCGGCATGCCAACATCAACACGACGGTGATCGGATCGTACGACCACCCCAAGGTCAGACTGCCGGGATCGGGGGGCGCGGCGGAGATTGCGATCCATGCGCGGCGCATTCTGGTCATCGCGAAGCTCTCGCCCCGCACCTTTCCCGAGCGGGTGGACTTCCTGACGAGTCCGGGCCAACGTGTCGCCAAGGTGATCACCGACAAGGGCGTGCTGGCGCGAGATGAGGCGAGCGGTGAGCTGCACCTCGCCGCACTCTATCCCGGGATCGAGGCGGCGGCCGTGCAGGCCGCGGTCGGTTGGAAATTGCGTACCCGCGGTCGTGTCGAGCGCCTCGAGCCGCCCACCAGTGTCGAGCTGCAATTGCTCCGTGAAGTGCTCGATCCTCAACGATTGTACCTCACGACGTGATTTCGACTTCGCTTCTCGCCGCGCTGGTGGTGCTGCAGTCGAATCATCCCGATTCGCTCGCGGCCCGCGTGCGGCAGCTCACCGATTCGTACGTCGTCGCGTACTTCGAGCGCCATCCCGATGAGGCCACACTCGACGGTGTTGCGAACGGGCCGCATGACCGCCTCCCTGACAATTCGCCGGACGCTCTTGCACGCTGGCAATCACGCGAAGACGCGTGGCTGGCGCAGCTCAAGCGCATCGATGCGGGCAAGATCGCGGGCCGGCCGGAAGCCATCGCGTACGGGGTCATGCGCGACGCTATCGAGGGCTCGATCGCCACGCGCGTGTGCCGCTTTGAGTTGTGGAATGTGGGGCACACCGGAGGTGGTTGGCTCGGCACGATCACGTCGCTCGCCACGCTGCAGGCGGTTGGTACCGACGAAGCCCGGCGGCAGGCGTTGGCGCGCTGGCGGGCGGTGCCCGGCTACATCGCGACGGAATTGGCCAACCATCGGGAAGGACTGCGGCGACGTTTCTCCGCCCCCCGCGGCAACGTCGAGATTGCGCTGAGTGAGATCGACACGCTCCTCTCGACGCCAATCGCGCAGTCGCCGCTCTACGATCCCGCTCAACGCGACTCCACGCCGGAGTTCAGGGCGGAGCTCGCCCGCGTGATCGAAACCGACATCCAGCCCGCCATTCGGCAGTATCGCGAGTTCCTCGCCGGCGAATACCTCGGCCGAGCTCGGACAAAGATCGGCGTGTCGGCGAATCCGGACGGTTACAGCTGTTATCAGGCGAGCATTCGCGCAACCACGGGGCTCAATGTCCATCCCGACACGCTCTTCGCGCTGGGCGAGCGAACCGTAGAGGCGTTGGAAAACGAAATGAGCGCGATCGCGATCATGAAGCTGGGGACGAGTGATGTCACTCGGCTCCTCGAGCGGCTACGGCGCGATACGGCGTTCACATTCCGCACTCGGGATGAAATGCTGGCTCATGCCCGGGCGACCCTCGACCGGGCGCACGCCGCAATGCCGAAGTGGTTTGGTCGGCTGCCACGCGCGCCGGTCGTTGTCGAGCCCTATCCAGCCTTCCGCGAGCGGCAGAGCGTCGGGGAGTGGAATCCGCCGGCGGAGGATGGGAGCAGGCCGGGCATCTACTACCTCTCGACCTACGATCCGGTACGCAAGTCGCGCGCAGACCTCGAGCCGCTGACGTTTCACGAAACCATTCCGGGTCACCACCTGCAGGGGACGATCGCGCTGGAGCGGGGGGACTCGATTCCCGCCATCGTTCGGTACTTCTGGTCGGCAGGGATGGGCGAGGGATGGGCCGAGTACGCCGAGCAGTTGGCGGACGAGATGGGATTGTATTCGTCGGATACAGCGCGATTCGGCTTGCTCGCCGACCTGACCCTCTCAGCTTCGTTGCTCGTCGTCGATACGGGCATTCACTGGCTGGGGTGGACGCGCACACAGGCGATCGATTACATCCGCGAGCACACTCACGTGCCGCTTCTGCGAGCGGAAGTGAGCGTCGATCGGTATCCGCTCTGGCCCGCGCAGGGCGTGTCGTACGCCATGGGACGGCTCGAGATCGTTCGGTTGCGAGGACTGGCTCGGCAGAGACTGCGCGATCGGTTCGACATCCGGGCGTTCCACGACCGAATTCTGGAAAACGGCGCGGTGCCGCTCCCGATGTTGCGCGTGGCGATTATGCGATGGATCGACGCCACCCGCTAACCCTGGCGTGGTGTCTTGTACTCGCGACGCCACTCCCGGCGCAGCGCGAGGGCGTGCTCAAGCAAGTCGACCTGCCGCATTCCTACTACTGGCGCGAGATGTACGTCCCCCAGGTGACGAGCGGCCCCAGCTCGGCCACCTGGTCGCCCGATGGGACCGAGCTGATCTACTCGATGCAGGGCACGCTGTGGCGTCAGCGAATCGGCTCGGGACTAGCGCAACAACTGACGGCAGGACCGGGCTACGACTATCAGCCCGACATGTCGCCCGACGGTCGATCAGTCGTCTTCGCGCGTTACGCGCGAGACGCCATCGAGCTGCAGCTACTCGATATGACGTCGGGCCAGGTCACGGCGCTGACGTCCAACGGCGCGGTCAACGTCGAACCGCGGTGGTCACCCGATGGGACACGCCTGGCGTTTGTCTCGTCGATGTACAACGGCCGCTGGCACATTTTTGTCCTGAGCCGCGAAGCGGCGAAGAGCCTGCCCCGAGCAGAGCGAGGGGATCTGCTTTTCGGAGAACCGCAACGCCTCACGGAAGACAACGACAGTCATTTGCCGCGCTACTACTACAGCCGCTTTGATCACTACATCTCGCCCGCGTGGTCGCCTGATGGGGCCGAGCTGCTGCTCGTCTCGAACCGCGGCCATATCCACGGCACGGGCGGCTTCTGGCGCATGGCCGCCAAACCTGGTTCGCCGCTACGCGAGCTGCGCTATGAGGAGACGACCTGGAAGGCGCGCCCCGACTGGTCGCCCGATGGCACGCGAGTCGTCTACAGCTCCTACCTCGGCCGGCAGTGGCATCAGCTCTGGCTGATGACGCAGGAGGGTGGCGATCCGCTGCCGTTGACGTATGGCGAGTTCGACGCCACCGCGCCGCGCTGGTCGCGCGATGGGCAGCGCATCGCCTACATCTCCAACGAAGGTGGCAACACGTCGCTCTGGGTAATCGATGTGATCGGAGGCAAGAAGCAGCCGGTTGTTGCGCGCCAGCGCCAGTATCTCGGCGCGGTGGGAACGCTGCGGCTCGAAATCCTCGACCAGGCCGGCCGAAGAATCCCGGCCAGGGTCTCGGTGACCGGCCCTGACGGCCGGGGCTACGCGCCCGACGATGCCTGGCGGCACGCCGATGAGGCGTTCAACCGCTCGGAACGACCCTTTGAGTACACGTACTTCCACACGGCGGGAAACGCGGAGTTGACGGTTCCGGCGGGCGTGATGCACGTCGAAGTGTGGCACGGACCCGAGTATCGCGTCACTCGTGCCGACGTGAACGTGCCGACGGGTACGCCAGTCACACACCGTATCGTGGTCGAGCGACTCGACAACCTGCCGACGAGAGGTTGGTGGGGCGGCGACATGCACGTCCACATGAATTACGGCGGCGCCTACCGCAACACGCCGCGGCAGCTCGCGTTTCAGGCGCGCGCGGAAGACCTGCACGTCGTCGAGAATCTGATCGTGAACAAGGAGCAGCGGATTCCGGACGTCGATTACTTCCGTGTGGGACCTGATCCTGTGTCGAGCCGCACCTTCGTGCTCATGCACGCGCAGGAATTTCATACCAGTGTCTGGGGACACATGGGACTGCTGGGTCTCGCGTCTCACTATGTGATTCCCGATTATACCGGCTATCCCAACACCGCGGCTGCCAGTCTCTATCCACACAATGCCGCGATCGCCGATCTCGCGCACGAGCAAGGTGCCTTGGTTGGCTACGTGCATCCGTTCGACACGAGACCGGATCCCGCCGACACGTCTCAATCGCTGAGCTACGAGCTGCCGGTCGATGTCGCGCTGGGCAAGGTGGATTATCTCGAGGTGATGGGCTACTCGGATCATCTGATCACGTCGGAGATCTGGTATCGGCTGCTCAATTGTGGATTCAAGCTGTCGGCGGGGGCGGGGACGGATGCGTTTCCGAACTTCGCCAGTCTCCGTGGTCCGCCGGGCCTGGTTCGCGTGTTCGTGAAATCAGGCGCTGTGCTAAGTCATCGGCGCTGGCTGGACGGACTCAAAGCCGGCCGCACCGTTGTCACGAACGGACCGCTGCTCGAGTTCTCACTGGGTGGCCATCAGGTAGGGGACCAGGTCCAGCTGGCCGGCGGCCAGCGGCTGTCAGCCCATGTGGCCCTGCGCTCCAACGTTCCGGTGGATCACCTGGAAATCATTGGCAACGGCCAGCGGGTGGCCACCGTTCCATTGAGTCGTGATCGCATGACCGCGCGGGACAGCGTCTCGATTCCCGTGAACAAGAGCGGCTGGTATTTGGTGCGCGCGTACAGCGATCGCGCGGAAATGCCGGTACTCGATCTGTATCCGTTTGCGTCTACCAGTCCCATCTACGTGAGCGTTGGGGATGAACCTGTGCGGTCAGCGGCCGATGCTGCGTTCTTCTTGCGTTGGATCGATCGCATCGAATCCGTGACGAAGGCCGGCGCACATTGGCGTACGTCGAGCGAGCAGGCGAGCGTGCTCCGTCGATTGGCGGAGGCTCGTGCCGTGTTCGTTACGGCGACGCCTGGACAGTAACCCGCGCCGCCGTCGAGTGGTGCTCCGGCTCGTTTACCCAGCCAAACACGTCATAAGTCCCCGCTGGAACCGTCTGTGTCTCCCCGGGCAGCCAGATAAACGTCAGCGTCTTGCTCTCGAAAGGGTTGAAGCGCAGGGGCTGGTAGACGAAGGAGCCTCGGAGGCAGTACAGGAGGTTCGAGCCGCCGACGATTTCGCCCTCGCTCCCTTGCACCCAGAAGTAGATAGGGCACGCCGAGATTTCCACGGGGCGCGCGATGCTGTTCCTGAGTGTAAGCACGACGCTCGTGGGCTGTCCGGCGACCACCGTGCCTGGCTCAACGCGAACGCTGACACGAATGGCGTCCAGGTCGCGCACCGGTGCGGCGGTCGAATCTTTGCAGGATGAGAGCAGAACCGCCGACAAGGCGGTCAGGTAAACGTGCCGCATACTCCTCTTGGTAGTCTCTTCTCCTATACCCAGTCCTGGGCCGGCCAGGTCACGAACACTATAGATTGTTGTAACGATGGACACGGCTTTCTGCACGCGCTGCGGCACTACGCTCAGCACGGGGGCAGTCTTCTGCCCCCGCTGCGGCACGAGTGTAGCCTTGGCGTCCGCAGAGCCGACGACGGCGGTTTCACCCAAGCCCGCGCCGCCCTCCGACGTGCCCACCCCCACCCAGGAAAACCTCCAGGAGTTTCTGCGGCAAGCCACCATCGGTGAGTACGAAATCCTCGGGGTGTTGGGCCGGGGCGGGATGGCGACGGTGTTTCTGGCCCATGACCTCTCCCTGAATCGCAAGGTCGCTATCAAGGTGCTTGCGCCGGCGCTGTTTCAGATAGGCGAGGGGATGATCGAGCGGTTCAAGCGCGAGGCGCGCACGGCGGCAGCGCTCAGCCACCCGCACATCATCCCGATCTACGCCGTCAAAGAAAGTCATCAGATCCTCTACTTCGTCATGAAGTACGTGGCGGGTCGACCGCTCGATGCCGTAATCCACGACATCGGCGGATTGCCCATCAAGATGGTGCAGACGATTCTCGCTCAAGTCGGCGATGCGCTCGCCTACGCGCATCGGCACGGCGTGATCCATCGTGACATCAAGTCCGCCAACATCATGCTCGACGAAGAAGGATGGGCGGTCGTCACCGACTTCGGTATCGCGAAAGTGGAAGCGGCGCAGGGCCTGACGATCACCGGCGTGACTGTGGGCACACCCGCATACATGAGCCCGGAGCAGTGCGCGACGGAAGAGGTCACCGGCGCCACGGACCAGTACTCGCTCGGCGTCGTGGCGTATGAGATGCTCACCGGGCGTTTGCCGTTCCAGGCCAGCTCCAGCATGTCGGTGATGTATGCGCACTTCAATGAGCGGCCGCAGGATGTGACCCGGCTCCGTCCGGATTGCCCGCCCAATCTCGCTTCCGCCGTCATGCGCATGCTGGAGAAAAAGCCGGATGCGCGCTGGCCGACGCTGGACGATGTCGTGGCCGTCTGCGGCCGGCCCTCGCTGCGGCGAGATGACCCGGTCCGCAGCGAGATGATGACTCTGGCGAAGGCGGGTCCTCAAGCCAAGCTGCTGGCTGGTCTGCAGGTGCCGACCAGCCCGATCGCCCTCGCGAGGTCCCGCTCGCCCGCTCCCAGCGGGCGGCGCAGGCGCGCGTCGCGCGCGTGGCTGTGGGTGGGTGGACTCGTCGCGGCCGCGATTGCCGCGTTCGTCGTTGCCTCAAACGCGTTGCCCTGGCGCTTGGTGCGCGGCGATCGGAGCCCCGGGGGGACCGGGGGAGGGCTTCTGACGGATAGCGCTGCGCTGATGCCGCAGCAGGCTGGCCTCGTAACCGACACAGCGACGCGCCCGCAACAGCAGCAACCGGCGGCCCCACGATCGACGCGTCCCGTTACCGCGTCGCGCCGGGACTCGGTTGCCTCACGCGCGGCGGTTTCTGCGGCGGTGCGTCAGGAAGACAGCGTGTTGCATTCACTCCGCGCGACGGCGCTCGCCGCGTTGCGCCGCGCCGTCGAGGCTGGCGCCACGCCGGCCGATCTGGCGCGTGGCGAGACGCTGCTGCGGGGCGCCGATTCGCTCGCCGCGCAAAACCGATCGGCAGATGCGATGGTGCAGTTCGTGACTGCCACCTCCGCGTGGGATGATGCCGAGCGCGCGGCGCGGGCCCGGGTGGCTGCCGCGCGTGACACAGTGCGGCCGCCGGTCGTCGCGGCCCCCTCGGCCCCCTCGGGCCCCCCGGCAGCGCCTCCCGCGTCCGCCAACCCGCGTGCGCAAATCGAAGCGTCGATTGCGGCGTACGCGCGCGCTCTCGAATCACGCGACATCGGTCAGGTGCGGCGGGCGTATCCCGGACTCACCGCCCGGCAGCAACAGGTCTGGGAGGATTTCTTCAAGGCGGTCCGCAACCTCAAAGCCAACCTGAGCGTCGGGAACGTCGACGTGAAGGACAACACAGCTGAAGCAGCGGTGAGTGGTGTGTACGAGTTCGACAACGCGACGACGGGACGGCTCGAGCGCCGCCCCGTCACCTTCCGCGCTTCACTCGTCTCGGACGCAGGAGCCTGGCGGCTCAGCACAATTCACTAGTCGCTAGAAATTGTACTCGAGCCCCGCCGTCCACATCAGGTTCGGCCGCATCCCCCCTTCGTTGAACGGTACCAGCGCGTTGGTGACGATCGTGACGCCGGACCCCGTCAGGAATTTGAATCCGACCGATGCGTTGATGATATCGTCGCGCTGATTCGGAATGTTGGTGGGCTCGACGGTGCGCACGAACGGGACATCGTAGGTCACCGTCCCCGGCACCGTGATCTTGTTCTCTCCCACCTGAAACTGGGTGACGATGTCGGCCGCGATGGTGGCCCACGGTGCCATCACGTGATCGAACCCCACGGTGACGAGCACGGCATTGTTCAGCGAGTCGGTATTGCGCAGGAGTACGCCGAAATTCGCATGAGGCGAAAACGGACCCAGCTGGGCGGACAGCACACCCAGCGCCCGCGCCGAGAAGTGTCCCGCGCCGAGGAGGTCCTCCGCGCTGCCGGTCGGGAAGCGCGCATCGGCGAGCAGCGCGAAGCTCGTTCGCTCGGACCGCATCAGATTGAACTTGAGGCGAGCCGCGACGTCACCGATGCCGGACGCGGAGCCCGCCGTCGATCGCGTGGTCGACAGTTGTGGGTTAGCCGGCGTGCCGCCGAAGAAATGGGCCGCCGTCGATTCGGCGAACGAGATGATCTGCACATCGCTCTGGCCCACCATGGACGTGGACACGATCGGTAGCGCGACGCCCACGTCCAGGCGATCGAGAAGTCCAAAGCTCACGAAGAACGATGTGACCGTCATTTCGAGATCGATTCCCAGGCGCAGCGCGATCACGTCATTTTCGAGGTGCGGAACGCCGTACGGCGCGCAGTCCCGGCCTTCGATGCTGTCACAGGCGGGCGTGTCGACGTTTTCGTGAACGAAATTCAGACGAATGTCGTCCAGACGTACGCCGCGGAGCGACTGGAATTTCAGACGATTCAGGTTGGCACCGACGAACACGCGGCCCTTGCCGAGCGTCAGCGCGCGCTCGGCGAAGATCGGACCGGGTGAGACCGACGTCCGCACGGGCGCGCCGCCTTCAAAACGGAACGTCGAGCCGCCGCTGGTCGCGCTGAGCGGAATACTCGCGACGCTTGTGCCCACCGCGTTCCCAATGAACGAGATCAGGACGCCGTTCTGAGTGCTGGCCGATGTGATGAAGTGGTTTTGATGCGTGCCCGTTCCACCGAGAAAGAGCGGCTGCTGCCCCGGTGTGAAGACGAAGAGCTCCGAGATCTTGTCGCGCAGTCCCTGGCCGGCGACGGGAGCGGGCATGCAAATGATCGCGAGTCCCAACACACTCCACATTCGTTGCATCGATTCTCCTCGGGCGCGACAAGACGGTGTAGCGCGACTGCAACAGACGCTGGGAGTAGTCCTCTGTCAAGGGAAATCCTGTTTCTCGAGTCAGCCGATCGCCCGGTTGCGTCGAAGCGCCTCAACGAGATCCTGCGCGCGCGGCTGCATTTCCTCGAGGAAGGCATCTCATAACGGCTGGCTGGCGGGTCCCGGGGTGGCCCGCGTCGCTGTCGCAAGCAGCTGTTGGTGTCGCGAGCCCAGCCGCTGCATCGCGTCGTCCCGCTCCTCGTTCCTCTTATAGACCGCCGCGACTGCACTTCCCGATCCGCTCATCCGCACCCAGACC
>DATFVZ010000017.1:0-9483 GCA_035259785.1 Gemmatimonadales bacterium | reverse complement strand
GCCGGGGCGGCGGTGGCGCGGCCGCCGGGGGAGCCGACCCCAGCTCGCGCAAGGCGCGGGTCGCGTGCTCGATCCATTTGTGCGCATCGGGGCCCTTGGGCGGCTGCTGCAGGAACGCCCGCAGATGCTGCAACGCGCCGTCGATATCGCCGCGTTTCTGGAGCAAGAAGGCGAGGCCGTAGTGCGCCCCTGCGAGGCTGTCGTCGAGGTCGAGCGCCTGCCGGTAGTGCCGGATGGCTTCGTCGACGCGCGCCGTCTTGGTGAACGCGATCGCCATGTTCTGCAGGATACGCGCGTCGTTGGGATGATCGCGCAGGGCGAGCCGATACGACGTGAGTGCCGCCTCGTAATCCCCCTGACGCTCGAGGGCTAACGCTTCATTGAGATAATCGAGGCGTTGAGGCGCGAGATCGTCGCCCCCCTCCGATGAGCCGAACAAGCGGCGCCAGAAACCCATGCGCCGAAAATAGCTTGCGGCTAAAGACGTTCGCAATGTAGAATCCCCGAATGGCCCTCCCGCCTCGCCCCACTCCACGTCCCACCGTTGGTCCCAGGCCCAAGAGCAAGGCGGCCCGTCCCCGCGGAGTTCTGCAGGTGGATTGGCCGCTGTTCGGAGAGCTGTGCCGGGCGCTGGCGCTGAAGGTGTTTCGCGAGTACGACCCGGATGTGGTGATTGGAATCGCGAAAGCGGGGGTCATCCCCGGCGCCGTGGTTGCGAGCATCCTGCAGCGCGATTTCGCGTCGATCGCGATCACGCGGGAAGGATCGGTTATCGCCGGGCCCCCGCGCCTCGTGACGGGGAAGCGCGTGCTGCTGGTCGACGAGACCTGCGAATCGGGCAACACGATGAAGCTTGCTCTCGCGGCCGTGCGGGAGTTGAAACCGGCGGAAGTGAAAACGGCGGTCTCGTTCAAGACCGGCGTGTACAAGCCCGATTACTTCGCGCTCGAGAACGAGAACTTCATCATTCTCCCCTGGGATCTGGAAGTCATCGTCAACGGCGAGATCGTCGTGCGCCCGGACTATCGCGATAAACTGAAGGAAACCAGTTGAAAGATCGTCTTGCCGCCGCCGTCAAGCAGTCCCGCGCCGACTACACCGAAATCCGCGTCGAACGTACCTGGGGCTCCGCCGTCGCGTTTCGCGGGCGTCGCCTCGAGACCGCCACGGTCAGCGAGGATCAGGGCGGATTCGTCCGGGTGCTCAACAAAGGGTGCGGGTGGGGCATCGCGTCGTTCACGTCACTGGATGCGGTGCCCGACATGGTGCGCCGGGCGAACGAGCTGTCACGTGCGGTGCGACTCGATGAGCCGATCCGCCTGGCCGAGTCCGAGCCGCACGTGGCCGACGCGGCGCTCGATCTCGACGGGGATGTTCGCGGAATTTCGCTCGCGGACAAGAAGGCGCTGCTCGAGACCTACAACGGGGCGATGCTCGGCGTGTCGAATGCGATCGTCGATACGCAGGCGAGTTATCGTGACGAGGTCTCGGAGGTCTGGTACGTCAACTCCGAGGGCGCCGCGCTCTATCAACTGCGTCCCGAAGTCGTCGTCTCCGGTACCGCGATTGGCCGGCGGGACGGCACGATCGAGAAGGGACTCGAGTCGATCGGGCTGCGCAAAGGATGGCGGAGCGTCCAGGGATTCGAGAACCAGTTTCGCGTCGTCGCGCAGCGCGCGGTGGACCTGCTCGACGCGCCGCGCGTCCGCGGCGGCTCGTACCCCGTCATCCTCGACAACGAGCTCGCCGGTGTGTTCATCCACGAAGCATTTGGGCACTTGTCGGAAGCCGATTTCGTATACGAGAACCCGCAGGCGCGCGAAATGATGACACTGGGCCGCCGCTTTGGGAAACCCGTGCTGAATGCCGGCGACAACGGCGCGGCGAGCGGCCTGCGGGGAACACTGCCGTACGACGACGAAGGCACCCCGACGCAGGACACGCCGCTGATCCGTGAAGGCATGCTCGTCGGCCGGTTGCACTCGCGCGAAACCGCCGCCAAACTCGGCGAGCGCCCGACGGGTAATGCGCGGGCCATTTCGTTCCGGCATCCACCGATCGTGCGGATGACCAACACGTACATCGCGCCTCCCCCCGGGAAAGCCGGCGTCGGGTTCCAAGACTTGATCAGCGACATCAAGCTCGGCGTTTACGCATGCGGCGCGTTCGGCGGGCAGACGATGCTCGAGAGCTTCTCGTTCACAGCGGGCTGGGGCTACATGATTCGCGACGGCCACGTCGCCGAGCTCGTGAAGGACGTAGTACTGGCCGGCAACCTGTTTACGACGCTCGACCGCATTGACCACATCGCGGGCGACTTCACCTGGAATCAAATGGGCGGCGGCTGCGGCAAGGGCGGGCAGTTTCCGCTGCCGGTGACGGAAGGGGCACCGCACGTGCGAATCGAAGAAGCGCTGATCGGAGGCGACGTGTGATCGATCGCCTGCTCGACACCGCGCGTCGCGCCGTCGACAGCGCGGATGCGCTGTGGCGCCGCGAGGAAAAGACCGCCGTCGCGTTCGAGTCGGGACGGCTCAAGGCCGCGGGAATCACGGAAGAGTCCGGCATCAACCTGCGCCTCGTCGCCAAGGGTCGCATGGGCGTGGTCGGCACCACGTCGGCCACACCGGATCTCGAGGAGCTCGTCGCGCGCGGCCGCGCATCCGCGGAGCTCGGAGAAGTGGTCGACTTGGCCTTTCCCACCGCCGCCTCCGCCACGCTCCCGCCGATTCCCACGTTTTTCGATCGCACGGCGAACGCTGCACTCGACGATTTTGTTCGGATGGGCAAGCGACTCGTGGAGCGGCTGGAGCGCCCTGGCTGTCAGGTGAACGTGGGCGTGGAACGCGAAGTCGCCCAGACTGTCGTCGGGAACAGCGCCGGGGCGCGCGCGGAGTACCAAACCACGGGCATGGCGGTGACGGCCGACATCACGCGGATCGCCGGCGACGACGTGCTCATGATCTTCGATCACTACGTCGGCGCCGACCTGGCGACTGATGCCGATCTCGAGACGCTCGTCCGGTCGATCGAGACCCGGCTCACCGCGGCGCTCACGGTGGTCACCTCCCCCGAGGGCGCGCTCCCGGTCGTCTTCACCCCCGCGGGCCTCGGTGCCGTCGTGCTGCCGCTCGAGCAGGCACTCTCGGGTAAGACCGTGCTCCAGGGCAGCTCGCCGCTCGTGGGGAAGATCGGCGAGACGATCTTCGACGAGCGCCTCTCGATCGTCGATGACCCATTGGTGCCGGGACGCTCCGGATCGCGTCCCATCGATGATGAGTGCGTCCCCTCACGCGCGACGGAACTGGTGGAGCGCGGCAGCGTGCGGCACTTCGTTTATGATCTCGAGACCGCCGCGCGCGCCAAGACTCAAAGCACCGGCAACGGCCACCGTGGGGTTTTTGGAAAACCCCATATCGGGTACACAAACATTGTCTTCCAAATGTCCCGGGGGGGACGCAGCGGCCGTGCGGTACCGATGACGGATTTGGGGGGCGGGCTGCTTCGCGATATCGACGATGGGCTGATCGTCGACGACTTGATCGGGGTAGGGCAGGGCAACGTGATCAGCGGCGGCTTCAGCCACCCGGTGGGACTCGCCTATCGCGTGCAGCGAGGCGAGGTAACGGGCCGCGTCAAAGACGCGGCCGTCGCCGGAAATGTCTACGACTTGCTCAAGAAGATCGGGGGATTCGGAGCGGATGGCCGGTGGTTGGGCGCCCGCTGGTCGCCGTCACTGCTTCTCGAAGGGGTGAGCGTCGCTACCCGGTAAGGCAGGTACCTATTGCAACGCCTCCTCATAGCTCCGACCTGCCGTCATCTCATTGTACACTCGCTCCAGGACCTCCGGTGTGGCCGACAGGAACCGGCAGCGTGCGTCACCGCGGCTGCGACATTCGACCTCGAGTACCGCGACCGTCTCCTCCGACAGGCGTCCCAGAAAATCCGCGAGCATTCCCGCCGAGAAAAAGCACATCGGTGACTGGGCGGTGCCGGGCTCCGCTTCCGCCCAGTCCGTCGAGTCGAGCGCGAAGGCTCCCGTTCCAACCGGCGTCACGGTGACGCCCCCCCACCCGCCGTTGGTGAAGAAATCCGCCAACGCCCCGCCCAGCAGATCGGCATCGAGGTCAGCGGGATTGTGCACGGCCGCAAAACTGCGATAGAGGCTTTCGCCGGCTCTGTAGCCGACTTCCTGGAGAATCGTCACGAGCTGATCGGGAGCATGGACCGCCAGGCTCGCGTGCAATTGCCGCAAAGTGCCGGGAAGGGTCATATGGGACGCCAACTTAGGGTTTGCGGCTCACGCGGCGCAAGAGTTCCGCCTCGTCGATTTGCTCGACGCCGAGGGCCTCCGCCTTGTCGAGCTTCGAACCGGGGTCGGTTCCGACGACCAATGCGGTCGTCTTCTTGGAGAGACTGTCGGATACGTGCCCGCCGGCGGCCTCGATCAAATCGCGCGCCTGTTGCCGGGAGAGCGTCGGCAGAGTGCCGGTGAGCACGAAAGTCTGGTCCGCGAGCGGGCGCGGCCCGGCGGGCGTCCCCGTCTCGCGCAGCGTCAGGCCGGACTTCTCGAGGCTATTCAGCAGCGCCTTGTTCTTCGGATCGGCGAAGAATCCCGCGACGGCGTCAGCGATCGCCGGCCCGATCCCGCGCACCTCGCCGACCTCTTGCGCCGAAGCTTTGGCGAGCGCCGCCATCGTGCCGAAGTGACGCGCCAGCAGTTTAGCCCCCTGCGCACCGACGTGGCGGACCCCGAGGCCGAAGAGCAGCGCGGAGAGAGGTTGGCGTTTCGATTCGGCGATGCCGTCCACCAGCTGCTGCGCCGATTTCTCCGCGAAGCCTTCCAGCGTGAGGAGCTGCATAGGGGTGAGGGTGTACAGGTCGGCGACAGTTGCGATCAACTTGGCATCGAGCAGCGCGCGGACGCGTTCGTAGCCAAGACCACGAATGTCCATGGCGCTGCGACTCGCGAAATGGAAGATGCCTTCGAGAATCCGCGACGCGCAGGAAATGTTGGGACAGTAGGTCATCACTTCGTCTTGTGGGTGTTCGACCTGCGACCCACAGCTCGGACAACGCTCCGGCATGCGGAACGGTTTGGCGCCACGGGGGCGGCCCGGCGCCGGTCCCAAGACCTGCGGGATCACTTCTCCTGCGCGCGTGACCTCC
Organism: Gemmatimonadales bacterium; assembly: GCA_035259785.1. GTDB lineage: Bacteria > Gemmatimonadota > Gemmatimonadetes > Gemmatimonadales > GWC2-71-9 > 20CM-2-65-7. The sequence goes on along the minus strand of DATFVZ010000017.1, from coordinate 4,314 downwards.
ACGTCGTCGCCCACCCGGATGTCTTTCGCGGCGATCAGCTCGGCATTGTGCAAGGTCGCGTTCGAAACCGTGACTCCGCCGATTTCCACTGGTTCCAGCACCGCATACGGATTGAGCGCCCCGGTGCGACCCACGTTGATGCGGATCTCGAGCAGCTTCGTGACCTGCACTTCCGGCGCGAACTTCCGGGCGATCGCCCAGCGCGGCTCGCGGTTCCCGATCGTTCCCAGCTCCGCGTAGAGCGAGCGCTCGTCGACCTTCACGGCAACGCCGTCCGCGCCGTAGTCGAGCGTCGGGAGTAAGGCTTCGAGCTTTTTGATTTCAGCGTGCGCCTTCGCGAGGTCCTTCACGCGCTTGTGATGCGGCTCGACCGGGAAGCCCCATTTGTGTAGTGTCTCGAGTAGCTCCTGCTGTGACTCGATGCCGAGCTTCGTGGCCGGCGCCTCGACTTGGAAAGTGAAAATTCGGAGGCCGCGAGCGCGGGTCTTTTTCGGATCGAGCTGTCGGAGCGCACCGGCAGCGGCGTTGCGCGGATTTGCGTACGGTGGCTCGCCGGCTGCTTCGCGTTGGGTATTGGTTTCCGCGAATTGGCTTTTCGGCAGATACACCTCGCCTCGCACCTCCATCTTTTTCGGCCAGCCCTTGCCCTGCAGGCGCAACGGCAAATCGAGTACGGTGCGCAGGTTCGCCGTAACATCCTCACCTTCGATGCCATTGCCACGCGTGACGCCGGTGACCAGCACGCCGTCCAGGTAGGTGAGGCTGACGGCGGCGCCGTCGATCTTTACCTCGAGTGCGTAGCCTGCCTCCTTCACCTCCGGGACCAGCCGGGCGTTCCGCTCCTCCCACGCCTGCAGCTCGGTCTCATTGAAGGCATTGGCGAGAGACAACATGGGGACGAGATGTCGATGCTTGCGAAACGCGCTGGCTGGCTCGCCGCCCACCCGCAGGGTGGGCGAGTCAGGCGTCTGGAGTCCGGGGTTGTTGGTTTCGAGATCCTGGAGCTCGCGGAATAACCGATCGTATTCCGCGTCCGACATCCCGGGCTTGTCGAGGATGTAGTACGCGTAGTTTGCCGACTCCAGAAGCCGCCTCAATGCAGCGGCGCGGGCTGCCGCCTTCACCGTCCCTTGGCTTCTTCCTGAATGACGGCCATGGCGACGCTGACCAGCCGTTCGAGTTCCTCGGCGCTGGCTTTGGGGAGGAGGCTCTCGCCCCAGGCGCCATCGCGCTGGCCGAAGGTGTCGAGCAGTCGGCGCATGAACGCCAGCAGGGCCACACGCTCGAGCTCCATGCGCCGCAGCTGTTCCCCCGTTTCGTGCTGGCGCTGGGCGAGACGCTCGTAGCGGTGGGCATTGCGCAGGCTCTGGGCGGTCAGCGATGCGACGACCTGAACGAAGCGGACGTCGGCATCGGAGAAGGTGGGGCCGTCGCGGAACGTGCGCAGGAAAATCGCCCCGATTGCCACCGAGCGCCACGTGATCGGCACGACGGTAATCGATTTTACCCGGCGGTTGATCAGCTCGCCCTTCACATGCTTCAGCGACGGATCGTTGGCGGCGTCCGGAATGAACACCGTCTCGCCGCTCTGCATGGCGCGCCTCAGCTCCGGATAGCGCTCGAGATCGACGAGATAGTTGCGAATGGTGGGATCTTCGTATGACGCCACGAGCCGCACCTGCCGTCCGCCTTGTTCGGCCAGAAAAATCGAGCAGCGATCGAGTCCGAACGATTCGCCGAGTTTGCGGGCGATGGACTGCAGAATGTCAATGAAGTGTAAGGAGCTCGCTCCCTCCTTGAGAATCTCGATGACCGCGAGCAGGTGCTTACGCTCGTGCTCCAGCTCGGCAATGCGCGCGGCGAGACGTTCCGCTTCCGCGTGTGTCAGTGCCGAGTTAATCGTCATGGGTGGATAGTTTGGCTCGGGCACTCCGACGGCGTCAAGCGTGTAGATTTGCGCGGATGAACTCGCGCATTGTGTCCGCGCTCATCGCGTGTGGCGCTCCCTGTTTCGCTCTCGACGCGCAGTCGCCGGCGACTCCCGCCACTCCGGTTGGCGCGTATGGCCTGGTTCCCGAGCTTCCCGGCATGGGACGGCCGATCGATACCGCGGCGACGGCGACCCGCCGGCGCGCGTTGCTGCGCCGCATCGGCCGCGGTTCCGTGGTCCTCCCGGCGGCGCGCGAACGCAACATCGAGCGCGACTACGTCCAGGACAACGATTTTCGCCAGGACAACACGTTTTTTTACTTCACGCAGCTTGAAACCGAAGGGGCCTGGCTTGTCATGACGGCGCGCGGCCCTGACTCGCTCGAGACCGTTCTGTACTTGCCGCCACGAACGCCCGGGCAGGAGCGCTGGACCGGCCTGCGGCTCGGCCCCGACAGCGTGGCGGTGCGGCTTTCGGGCATCGCGAAGGTGTTGCCAACCGATTCACTCGACAGCCGTTTGACGCGGCTACGGTTCTCGAACGCTCCGGTCTATCTCCCGCTGACGCCGTCCGCCCGCGACGAGCGACGCATCAACGACATCGTGTTCTCGGGCGCGGACGTGCGCAACGTACTGCCGCTGGTCGACTCGATGCGCGTTGTGAAGGACGCGGATGAGATCGGGCGCCTGCGCCGCGCCGTCGATATCAGCGTGGCCGGACACATTGCCGCCATGCGGTCGGCGCGGCCGGGAATGTACGAATACGAATTGGAAGCGGCGCTCGAGGCCGGATTCCGCAGCAATGGCGCCGATCGCCTCGGCTACCCGTCGATCGTCGGCAGTGGGCCGAACTCGACCACGCTGCACTACGACGTAAATCGGCGCCGCACCGAGAGCGGCGATCTCGTCGTGATCGATGCCGCTGCCGAGTGGGGGCAATACACGGCCGACGTGACCCGCACGTTCCCCGTCAACGGCAAGTTCACGCCCAGACAGAAGGCGATCTATGATCTCGTGCTGGGCGCGCAGCAGGCGGCGTTCGATTCTGTCCGTCCCGGGGTCACGCTGTGGCAGCTCGACGCGATCGCGCGGCGCTACATGCGCGAGCACTCCGGAAGGCTGTGCGGTGAGAAGACCTGCGATGATCGCGAGTACTTCAACCACGGGCTGGGCCACCCGATCGGCATGGATGTGCACGATGTCGGTTTTGGGCGGGCACTCGAGCCCGGGATGGTCCTGACCCTGGAGCCGGGGATCTACCTGCAGGCCGAGCGCTTGGGCGTGCGCATCGAGGACGACGTGCTCGTGACTGCTGCAGGTGGAGAATGGCTCTCGGCGGGCGCGCCGCGCACGACCGACGCGATCGAACGGCTGATGGCGGGACGGAACCGCTAGGAACTACGGCTTCTCGTCTTTCTGGCCCTTGATGTCTTCGAGCAGCGCCACGGCCTCCTCTTTGTTCTGCGGATCGAGAACATCGTAGTTGGGAAGCGTCGCAATCAGCTGGAGCTGCTCGCGCGCTTTGGAATACTGGCCGAGATCGACGAAGACTTCCGCGAGCTCCAACCGGTGGTAGATGTGCTGTGGATTGATCGCCACCGCACGCTCCAAATGGCTCACGGCGTCGGGCCAATTGGCCTTCGACATGAACCCGCCGCCGAACAGCGTTTTCGCGAAGAACCGCTGGATGCCCGATAACCGCTTCACTTCGGCGTTCCACGCGCCCAACACGTGATGCGCGTTGTCATGCTCGGGATCGATGGCGACGGCGCGCTCGGCTTCATCGTAGATGACCTTGGCGTAGCGCACGCGTTCCTTGCTGCTCTTGGTGCGTGACAGCCGGCCCAGGACCATCGCCAACACGTAGTGCCCCTCGGCGTGGGTTGAATCGGCGCGAATCGCCCGCTCCGCATACGTTCGGCCCACTGAATACAGGCTATCCCGGCGCTTCTTGAGGGAATCGGCGTTGTCCTGTATTTGTTTGGCAACGTCTGCGGTTGCCTGCGCGGCCTTCCAGTTCGCTTCATAGCTCAACGAGTCGGCCGCGAGGGCTGCCTCATAGTGGCGCAGCGCGACGTCGGGGTGCAGCGGACCGGCGCTGTCGCCCGCCGCGATGTGAGCCGCGACCGCACTAGCGGCGGATTCGGTCGCGTGCTGCGCGGAGAGGTTCGTCGCGCCGTACAGCGCAGCGAAGAGAGCAATGGAGAGGCGCATGAGCCAATGATCGTCGGGCCCCTGATCGAGCGCAAGCGCGACGGAGCGGCGTTGAGTCCAGAGGAGTGGTCGGCGGTCGTCGCCGAGTACACCAGCGGCCACATTCCCGATTACCAGATTGCTGCGCTGCTCATGGCGGTATTCCTGCGCGGCCTCGAGCGGCAGGAGCTC
>DATFVZ010000016.1:0-8646 GCA_035259785.1 Gemmatimonadales bacterium | reverse complement strand
GATTTCGGCGGGGCCGAGGCCAGTCAGAAAGTCACGAGGACCGGGATGGTAATGGGGACGCCGGAGTTCATGAGTCCCGAGCAGCTTTCCGGGGACAATCTCGATGGGCGCAGCGACCTCTATTCCCTGGCGCTCGTGCTTTTTCAAATGCTGAGCGGCACGCTGCCGTTCGAGGCGACGACGGTGCAGGAGACGATGATCAAACGGCTCACCGAGCAACCAGCGAAACTCAATGACGTCCGCCCGGACTTATCGTTTCCACCGGGGCTGCAAGCCGTATTCGACACGGCGCTCGCACGGAAATCGGCGGAGCGCTACCAATCGGTGGCCAAGTTCGCGGCCGACGTCGCCGCGGTCGCGGGGCGCCCGGTGGCTCGTTCAGTCCCGCCGACGGAGGCGAAGACCGTGCTGCTCGATTTGAACGCCGCTGCCACGCAGCGCATCCCCGTGAAGCGGCGGTCCTTCATGCCAATAGCGGCTGCCGCGGTCCTGGTTCTCGGGGTAGGAGGTGCCTGGGTCGTCTTGAACGGAGCGGGAAGCAATCGGGCCGCTGAACATCGTAGCGACAGCGCCGCCGTGTCACACGACACCGCAAAGCAGCAAGGGACACCCCAGACTGTTGCCGTCCGGCCGCGACCCGCCGCGCGTTTCAATGTCGCCGGCGCGGCCAGCGCCTTGAACGAGCTGATCGACTCGATCGACGTCTATTCCAACAAGATGATCCGCGACTCGGCGAGCGCCTTGTTCTACAACGCCGGAGTTACCCCGAAAGACTCGGCCCTCGCGGCCTTCGTGATCGGCAATACGTACTTTCAGATGAAGGATCTAAATCACGGTTGTGATTGGATGCGACGAGCGGCGGCGATCGATCCTGGCTCCAACGTCTATTCCAGATTCATTCAGGATCAATGCAACTAATGGCCATGTTCGGACGATCCCCACGGGTCCGCGTCGAGGTCTTTGCAAAGACCGATCAGGGGCGCACGCGCGAGCACAATGAGGACCGCTTTCTCATTGCGGACCTCACGCGCAACACGTCTGCCCTACAGCCCGACCTCCGGCAGCATGACATCGGACCGCGTGGCACGCTGCTCGTGGTCGCCGACGGGATGGGCGGGGCGGCGGCGGGGGAGCTCGCCAGCCAAATGGCGACCGAGACGATTTACGCCCATCTCGCAAGGACCTGGACCGACGACGACGCGACCCCGCAGCGCTTCGCCTTCCGGCTCAAGGAGGCGGTCGAGACGGCCAACGCCAGCATTCACGCGCATGCCAAAGCGCACCCGGAGGTCCGCGGGATGGGGACGACGACGACGGCGGCGGGCGTGCTCAACGACCATCTCTATCTCACGCAGGTCGGGGATAGTCGCGCGTACCTGATTCGCGGCGGCGAGGCGCATCAACTGACGAAGGATCAGTCCCTGATGCAGCGCCTGGTCGAAGCGGGCGAGCTGACGGAGGAAGAGGCGGCGCAAAGCGAACGGCGGAACATCATCCTCCAGGCGCTGGGGCCCGATCCCAAAGTGAAGGTCGATCTCACGCACCAGGAGCTGCGCCGCGGGGACATTCTCGTGCTCTGCTCCGACGGGCTGTCGGGACAAGTAAAGAAGGACGAGATCGGCAAGATCGTGACGGGAGCCCCCGACCTAGTGACCGCCTGCGAACAGCTGGTGACGCTCGCCAATCAGCGCGGTGGGCCTGACAACATCACGGTGGTCGTGGCGCGATTCGACGGTGACGGCCTGCGATACTCCGGCAGCGGGATACCCGAGGATGTGGGCCATCAGGTGTACCCGTTGATCGACACGGAGACGAGCACGGAGCCCGTCCCCATATATAAAGGAAGTCGTCCGCCCGTCCCCAATAGCGAGAACCGCACGCGCACGCGAACGCTCGTGCTCGCGGCGGTCGCGATTGTGGCCGCCCTGGCCTGGTACATTACCCGACCGAAGTGAAAGCCCAATTCACGTTTCTCTCCGGGGCTCGCGCTGGACAAATCGAAGCGTTCCGTAAGGGTTACATCGGCTTGGGCCGCCACCCGCTGTCGGACATTCGTTTCGATGCCGAGCGCGATCTGGATGTTTCGTCGAGTCATGCGGCGATCGTGCGCAAGCCCGAGGGGTTCGTGCTCCAGGACCTGGGCAGCCGTAACGGCACATTCGTCAACGGTCAGCGAATCACCGCCGATACCTTGCTGCACGCCGGCGACGTGATCGCGCTCGGCGAAGGCGGTCCGTCGGTCGAGTTCCAGATCATCGAGGCCCCAACCACATCCCGGCGAAGCACCGGGATGCGCATCGCCAGCGAGGTCTCCCGGCAAACCGCGCAGCTCCGGCGGACGACCAAGACTCTCATCGCGCTCTTCGTGCTGGTGGTCGTCGGGTTCGTTTGGATGCAGTGGGATGCCGGGCGGCGCGCGCGCGAGCTCGAGGGCGTCCGCGACGCGTTGCGTGCCTCCCAGGACGAGACCGCCCGGCTGCGCCGCGCGCTCGAGGTGTCCACGGGCGACGCCAGCTCGATCTCGCTGCTGCGCGCGCAGCTCGACGCCGCCGAGCGTCGGCAACGCGCGATCGCGGGAGTCGATTATCGCGCGATCTCTCAAAAAAATCAGGACGCGGTGGCCATTGTGCTGGTGGAGCTCACAGACGGCGAGCGCTTTAGCGGGACGGCGTTCAGCGTCGACTCGCTGGGCACGATGATTACCAACAGGCATCTCCTCGTGGGCGAAGACGGCACCAAGACTCCGAAACGCATCGGGGTCATTTTCTCGGGTAGCACACAGTTCTGGCGCGGCGAGATGATCGGCGTCTCTGCAGACGCCGACATCGGTGTGTTCCGCGTGACGATCAAGGGTGGAACGCCGCGCGTCGCGGGTCTCTTGCCAAGTCGCGAGGGGCTCGAGCGCGGCGACCCGGTCGCGATCCTCGGCTATCCCCTCGGCTTCGACCTGCCTATGGAGGCGCAGGGCGGACAGCCGATCGCCGAGCCGACGCTGACCGTGGGCGCGGTGAGCAAGGCGTTGACGTCCGTCGTACAGGTAGACGCGTACGGCGCGCCGGGGTCGTCGGGGAGTCCGGTTTTCGACCGGGAAGGAAAAGTCATAGCCGTTCTGTACGGTGGAGAGCGCGACTCGCAAGGGAAAATCATCTTCGCGGTGCCAGCCTACATCGCCGCCGAGTACTTGCGCAGCCTGGGATTGCTTCGCTAACGACGCATGCGGAACCGACCCTTGGCGACCGGGCCGATGAACGAAGTCTCACTCCACGAGCCGATGATCGAATCACCTGCGAAAGCCCCGTGCGCGCTGAACCCGCAGTCGGCGGCGTGCGGCGTGAACGACAGCCTTACGTCGTCTTCTGCGCCCTCGATTACGGTGGAAACGGGTCGAGGATCGAAACAGGACATCGGCCGCTCGAGCATCGGCTCGAAATCCACATCGATGCTGCTTCGGACGACAAACTCTCCCCAGGGGTCTGTCGCCGGATCGAGGACCTGGAAGGTTCCAGTCGTCGTTTCGAGAGACCCCTGCTTCCAGCCGGTGCTGCCGAGCACGCTGTCCAAACGAAACTCGATCGCCCATGTGCCGATCAAGTTCCGGCGCCAGTCCGCTTCTGCGGGCACGCCGCTCAGCGCCGTCGCGTTGCGCATATAGAACGCGGCGCCGCCATCGACAATACCGTCTTGGGGCCGCAACACGACACGTGTCGGGAAACCGAGCTCCGGATCGAACTCGACGGTAACCTCTTTAATCCAATCCTGATCATTGCCGCGACGAATCACGTCGAAGAGAGACTCGACGGTGGGAAAAAGACGCCGATCTTCATCAGGTACGTCTGTGCCAGTAGCGACAACCGTAACTCGATCCACGAGCCCGTCAACGACTTCGACCCGGGACCATTCGTTGAGCGCCGGTGGGCAGAAGCAACCTTCCCGGGCCTCGATAGCGTAATCCGCGTAGCCGCGGGCAGCCCAGCGCGCTTCCGCCTCGGCCAACTGCCATAACCCAGACGGGGATACCGGTGTGCCACACGTTGTGGTGACGGCTAGGAGCATCGGGACGGCGTACCAACGCATACCGGATATACCCTGCCGAACGGGCGGGGGGTCACTCCTTGTTGGGGTCCCACACCGCCACCCCGACCCGCGAGTCCGCCGTTCCATAATAGAGGAACAACTTTCCCTTGAACGGCACCAGTGCTTCTACGAACGTCGTGCCCGCGGCGTATTGACCGGTTCTCTCATAGGCTTGGGTCGGCTTGATGAAGGAGGTATCGGAACGAGCGAGGAGGCGCATGGGGTTTTTTCTATCGAACAGCGCCTGTCCTGCACTGTACGTGCGCGTCGCGGTGTCTCCCGCGTTGTACAGCACTACGATGCCCGCGGGCATGAGCAGCGCCGGCGGCCCCGCCTCCACGAGCCAGGAATCAAACCCGCGGGGCCGCGCAGCGAGCACGGCGATCGCCTGCTCCGTCGAGTCTTCGACCGGTGTCCAGTCGAGCAGGTTGTCTGAGGTTGCGAGCCGAATCGTCGGCACTCCCCAATACATCCAGTACTTCCCGTTCACGCGCGTCGCGATGATTCGGTCGCCATCTAGTCGACTCAGGATCGCGCCGGACTTCGACTCATTGCGGAGATATTTCCCACCGGCGGCTCGTGCAAATGCGGGACCATGCTTCGTCCAGTTGATGAGATCGCGCGATGTCGCGACGGCGAGGCGCGGGACGTCGCGGTTCCACTGGGTATAGGTGAGGATGTATGTGCTGTCTTCCGACTCGACGATTCGCGGATCTTCAACGCCGCCGGGCCACTCATTCTGTCGTTGCGCGTCAGTATCCGGATACAGGACTGGAGTCGGACGGCGGGTGAAGTGCAGGCCATCGGTGCTCTCGGCAAGGCCGAGACGTGAGGTATGCCCGCCGATCTGCTCCACTCCACTCGCATCTTCAGCCCGATAGAGCAGAAACACTTTGCCGTCCTTCACAACGGCGGCCGGATTGAACGTGGCGTACGCCTCCCACGCGACGGTGCTGTCATTCATCGGCGAGTGAAATCGCGCGGTGGGGTTCGGCGTGACAACGGGGTTCGCGTCCGCTGGTTTGGAAAAGGGACCGAGCATCCACGATTGACGGTCCTCACAACCGGTCGCCAGCGTGGCAACACAGCAGAAGACCTTAGCGAATCTGGACGGGCGCGCTGAGACTCGAAACGCCATTCTCGTCGAAGCTTTCGATCGCGATCCAATACGCCTGGCCAACCGTCAACGCCCGGAGTTCGAGCGTCGTGCCCTGATCGGCAAAGCGCTGGAAGGTTTGGTAGAGCTTGGTGGGCGCGATGCCCCAGCGCAGGTTATAGCCGACTGCGCCCGGGATCGGCCTCCACGTGATGGTCGCATTGCGCGCGTCGCTGTCGCGCCGCGCCGTCAGTCCCGTGGGTGTCTTCGGTCGTGAACCGGGGGGGGCACCATTACCGAACACGCGAATGTCGCTGACCGCGAGGTTCGCCGCGTCGACATGGACGTGTTCGTACTTCACGAAGCGCGCGCGAACCGGCGTCGCCATTTCGATGTACGCGTTGGGACGATCCCGCTGTTCGCCCGAGAGGTCCGCAACGGTGGCCCACTTCGCTCCGTCACCCGACGCAAGGAGGCGGAACCGGGTGACGCCGGTCGAGTCGGTGCCGTAGAGACCAGACTTGTAGTCCGCGTAGTTCACCTGCACCGCTCTGACATCGTACACCCGGCCCAGGTCGATCGTCAGCGCTTCCCCAGGGCGATTTTGTCCCGCGACCCAGAAGGTGCGCGGATTCTCGTCGGTGACGTTACTTGCGGGGAACGTGTCGCGTGTCGATGTGGCCGAGACCGTCTTGCGGTAAGAAAGCAGCATCCATCCGGTGAAGAGATCCTCGCTCGATTGACCCGCCTTCGTCGGCAGCCAGTGGGGAAAATCACCGAACCGCGTATCGACGAACATCTGGCCATCGACGTCGAAGCCCGCCGGATGCAGCCCGATGCGTCGCTCGAAGTTCCAGTTCACCGCGACCCACGGCGTCCCGGTGTTCCACCAATTGCCGTAGACGTCCTGGAACGTGTTCCCGTGGCCGGCGCCTTGCACGAAGCCACCCGGCTTGTACGCGATGGGGTTATACGGCGCGTACGTGAATAGGCCGAGGGGATCGTCGGCCGTGTAGACGCCGTTCGCGTAGACGTTGTATTCGGTGCCGGGCGCGCCGTACTGCAGATAGTAGCGCCCGCGGTACTTCGTCATCCACGCCCCTTCGATGAAGGGCTTGATCGTCGAGCGATGATCCTGGCCAAAGCGCTCCCACCCGTGGTGCTCGGGATCGAGACCAAAGAGCCATTTCGGTGTGCCTGTGTACTCGAGGCGTTTCGATTTATCCAGCTCGATCGCGTGCAACGGATACGCGTTCGATGAGTTCCAGTAGAGAAACCAGCGGTCGGTGTCGGGATCGTAAAAGAATTGCGGGTCCCACGGACCCGGTTGCACGGAATCAGGCTTGGCGAGGGAATCCGTTTCGCGCGCCCGCGCGTTCGGCAGCCACGGCAACAGCCGGTTGTAAAACTCGACGCGCCCGCTCGCGGCATCGGTGAGCATCAGAATCGGCAGCGGACTCGTGGTACTCGGCAGCAGATAGATCGTGTCACGCACCGCGAGCACAGCGGGCGCGACGATGTCATTGATCGGCCAGCGCGTGGGGGTGATATGACGCCACCTGCCGAGGTCGGTCGATTCCCAGTAGCCAGCACCGAGCGTCTCGAAGAGATAGTACTTGCCGCGCTGCACGACGATGACGGGATCGGCGCCCGAGCGGTACGAAATGCCTTGGCTCTTTTGCTCGAAGTTGTAGCGGTAATCGATGTCGATCGGATTAGCGTACGTGCGCTGCTTTGGTGCCTGCGCACTTGCTGTAACAGTGCAAAACAGGAGCACGGAGCTAGGGCAATGCAAACGCCACATAAGTATCACTCGATTTTGACCCCAACTTCCCACCGCCGGCCGCAATCACGACGAACTGTTTTCCCTTAACCGAAAACGTACTCGGCGTCGCGTAGCCAGGCGCGGGGAGCGTCGTTTCCCACAACAATCGTCCGGTCTGTTTGTCAAACGCGCGGAATTTGGCGTCTTGCGTGGCCGCGATGAAGAGTAGCCCACCCGCGGTGACGATCGGTCCCCCGTACTGCTCAGTCCCAGTGATCGGGATGCCGCGCACCGTCAGCTCTGCGAATTCCCCCATTGTGATTCGCCAGCGGTACTCACCTGTGTTGAGATCGATCGCGCTGACCGTGCCCCACGGCGGTTTGATCGCAGGGTAGCCGCTCGAGTCTTTCCAACGCTCGTAGCCCACGAACTCGTAGCGCGAGGTCGCGGGTCTCGGATGCGACACGGTGTCGCTCGGCGCTACCATATAGCCGAGGAATTCCAGCACGGCGCGGCGGTCGCCCCCGGGGAGATTGGCAAACGACGGCATGAAGCCCCGGCCCCACGCGAGTAGCTCCTTGGCATTATCGAGCGGCAGACGGCCATGAATGCCCACAAGTGATGGCGCGTGATCCCTCCCGAGGCGATCGAGGCCGTGACAGCTCGCACAAGCCGTCGCGTACACTGCGGCTCCAGAGCGACGCGCACCCGTCGACGGAGGAATCCTCGCCGACTCGCGCAGCGCCGAGATCCACGGGACATCGCTCGCGTTCACGTAGAGCACGCCGTCCGGATCGACGGCGGCGCCACCCCACTCTCCGCCCCCGTCAAACCCCGGCAACACGACCGTGCCTTGCCGCGTGGGCGGCATGAACAGTCCGGTCTTGAGTGTGCGGAATCGCTTCGTATCGGTGACATCGGACTCACGAACTTCTTGGCGCGCGAACGGCTCAGGCTTCAGCGGAAATGGCTGCGTTGGCCACGCACGCTCGCCTGGGAGCTCGGATAGCGGGACGGGGCGCTCTTCAATTGGAAAGAGTGGTTTGCCGGAGTCGCGATCGAACACAAACACGAATCCGCTCTTCGCGATCTGGGCGACGGCATCGATGCGCGACTGACCGCGCGTCAGCGTGACGAGATTGGGCCCGGCGGGGAGATCGCGGTCCCACAGGTCGTGGTGCACAGTCTGGAAATGCCACAGACGCTGTCCGGTCGTGGCGTCGAGCGCGAGGAGGGAGTTCGCGAACAGATTCGCACCGGCACGAGCACCTCCATAGAAATCGGGCGTCGCCGATCCCGTCGGTACGTAGACGATGCCGCGCCGCTCATCGACCGACAACCCGGCCCATGAGTTCGCGCCCCCCGCGGTTCGCCACGCGCCGTCCGGCCACGTGTCGTAACCGACCTCGCCCGGGCGCGGGATAGTGTGGAAGCTCCAGCGGATCGCGCCCGTGCGGACGTCGTAGGCACGCACATCACCTGGCGCCGAGCCGTCCTCTTCGCCGACGCGGGTCCCCTGGATCAGCAGATCTTTGTAGATGGCCCCAGGAGTCGTCGCGACGAGGTATGACTCACCGATGTCGCGGGACAAGCCGGCCGCGAGATCGACGGATCCCGAGTCACCGAATGAATCGACGAGTCGCCCGTTCTTCGCGTTCAGTGCGTAGAGCCGGCGTCCAGCCGCGAAAAAAACCCGCCGGTCGTCACCGTC
>DATFVZ010000015.1:0-2053 GCA_035259785.1 Gemmatimonadales bacterium | reverse complement strand
GGAGGGACTGCGGTTTCCGCCGACGCTGATCCAGACGGCCGCCGGTCCGAACGAGACCTTCTACGATATCGTCCGCGCCAACACGCGCGTTCCCGACGAGGTGATCGGCGATTTCCACGCGATGATGGCGGCGAACGACACCGCAATCCGCAACGTTCAGCAACTGCTCGGCGAGGGTGAGCTGGGCGATCTCACGGAGTTCGGCCGATACGTACAGGCGCGTTCGGAGTCGGCGATGCGCGAAGCCATTCGCAAGGTGCCAAATGGCGTCTACCGCAGCCGCGTGCATGCGGACGGCTACGACGAACCGATCCTCATCGAGTGCAAGGTCGAGGTTCGAGACGAGGAGATTGTCATCGACTACGAGGGAACCTCCCCGCAGGTGCCACACCCGCTGAACGGCGTGCACAACTTCACGTTCGCCTATACGGTGTATCCGATCAAGTGCGCGATTGCCCCCGACATCCCGAACAATTCCGGCGCCCTCAGGCCGTTCACCGTCAGGGCGCCCGTGGGGACGGTGCTCAACTGCAAGTTTCCTGCACCAGTCGGATTGCGCCACATCTGCGGGCAGCTTTTGCAGGCGGCGCTCTTCCGAGCGCTGCAGCAGGTCCTCCCCGACCAAGTGATCGCGGAAAGCGGATCGCCTTCGGCGATCGCAGTCATCTCGGGTAAGACGCGCGAAGGGGAGGGTTTTGTGGTGTATCTCTACCTTTCGGGCGGCATGGGCGCGCGGCCGAAGCGCGATGGCTTGTCGACGGTGAACTTCCCCGCGACCGTGACGAACGTGCCCTGTGAGATCGCCGAGCAGGCCGCGCCCATCCTCATCGAACGCAAGGCGTACCGCACGGATTCTGCCGGCCGGGGTCGCCAGCGCGGCGGTTTCGGACAGGAGGTGCGGGTGCGCAATGTCTCACCGCACCCGATCACGGTCTCGATGCTCACCGATCGGCAAAAGTACGCGCCGCGGGGGCTCGCCGGAGGCGGGGATGGCGCGACGGGACGGACATCGCTTGAGTCGGGTCAACCGATCAAGAGCAAGGGGCTGACCGTCGTACAACCCGGCGATTGCATCGTGATCGAGACGCCCGGGGGCGCTGGGTTCGGACCGGAAGCCGAGCGCGACCCCGCTATCACCGCGTGCGAGCGGGCCGAGGGGCTGTGGGCGTCATAGACGAGCCAAGCGTCCGCACGACAGCAAAGAAGATCGTCTTCCGGGGCGTCTCGAAGCGCTTTGTACCGAAGCGGGGCGGGGCACCGATACTCGCTGTCGATGCAGTATCACTCGAGATCGCCGACAAGGCGTTCGTCTGTCTTGTTGGCCCGTCGGGTTGCGGGAAGAGCACGCTGCTCAATCTGCTGGCCGGCTTCGAGACGCCTGACACCGGGCAGGTGCTCCTGGATGGGGCGCCGATTCCTGGCCCTGGACCCGATCGCGGCATGGTATTCCAGGAAAATGCGCTTTTCCCCTGGCTGACCGTGCTCGGCAACGTGTGCTACGGCCCGCAGCGACGCGGCCTGCCGGCCAGCGAGTACCTGCCCGCAGCGCGAGCGATTCTTCAACAGGTCGGGCTACGCCGCTTCTTCGAAAGCTATCCGAACGAGCTCTCCGGCGGAATGCGTCAGCGCGTCGCGATCGCGCGCGCGCTTGTCAACAAGCCTTCCGTTCTCCTACTCGACGAGCCATTCGGTGCGCTCGATGCGCAGACCCGTGCGACGATGCAGGAGCTTCTGCGCGACGTGTGGGAACGCGAGCATCGCACGGTGCTCTTTGTCACACACGATGTCGACGAGGCAATCTTCATGGCAGATCGCGTGGTCGTCATGAGCCGCCGGCCGGGACGCGTTATCGCCGATATCGAAGTAGGCCTCCGGCGCCCGCGCGAATACAGCGTCCTGACTACCGCCGAGTTCACCGCAATCAAACGTTCGGTGTTGCAAATGGTCCGCGAGGAGGCGCTCGCGATCGCGGCAGAGGAGATGAACGACCGACCGTCGGGAGCCAAAGGATGAATTTGTTCGGGACCGGCCCGGGACACATCCAGCCGCGTCG
>DATFVZ010000014.1:0-3974 GCA_035259785.1 Gemmatimonadales bacterium | reverse complement strand
CTCGGTAGCGAGGTTCTCAATATCGTCCTCAGAATCAATGAGGCGTCAATTGCTGGAAATTGGGGGGCTGCGCTGGTACGGGAGAGTTAATCTTCGCTCACGAAACAACAAAGACTTCAACGGTAGATACCCACCAATCGTCAACGCGCTCACCGCACTACCCGATGAGACCGTGATCGATGGCGAACTCGTCGCCCTCGATCAGGAGGGAAGGGCCCTCTTTCAATCTGCTTCAGAACTACCGCGAAGCGCCGATCTTCTATACATGGCCCTGGACTTGTTGGGTGGGGCGGAAATGTAGTTGGTTCGCTGTCCCAGGGCTTCTTTGATTCACCAAGTGGAGTGGTGCCTATTCCGACGCCAACGGGGTCCGTTTTCGTACCGGAACCTCAAGCCTGACGCTGCTGGGTTTCGGTTTCGCCTGGTTGGCGGCCGTTACATGGAGCCGGCACCGTCACACCTATACCGAGCGCAAGCGCCACGAGTTTTTTTGATTGCAGCGCCGGATCGGCGACGAATGAACTCGGGGATGATCTCGGAGACGGGTCGCGCTGCTCTCCCAAAGTCGTTCGGGTATTTCGGGTGGATTTTGAAATCAGCGGGACAGGGCGTTCGAATGACCTCACGGGCAACTCGGTCTGCGCAGCAGCTTGCCGAGCGCTGCACAAGCATCGACGACCCCAACGACGCGGCTGGGCGCAACGCCTTGGACCGGGTGGGCCGTGGCCTGCAGCAACTCCAATGCATCGGCCGGGTGCAACTCCGGAGTCTGTTCGAGGAGCAAGGCGACCACTCCGGTGACATGCGCGGCGGCGAACGAGCTTCCGGAGACAAGCTCATAGGTCGCTCGCGGAGCGGTCGTGAGAATGTCTACTCCAGGCGCCGCGAGCGCAGGCCTGGAGCCGCCGGGGAGGCGCTGTGCGATCCGTCCACTGGCATCGCTCGCAACGACCGCGATGACCGACGGTAGCGAAGCAGGAAATCCGGGCCCATCGCCGCTCTCCGCGGATGCCGCGACAATCGTCACGCCCTGATCGTGCGCGCGCGCGATGAGCCTCGCCAAGAGCGGATCGGGTGGCCCGGCCAAGCTCAGGTTGAGCACTCGCGCATCCATGTTGATCGAGAAGTCGATCGCCTTCGCGAGCGTCCAGCTGCTACATGACGCTTTTCCACGTGCGCGCGCCGCGTACCAGCACGCCTTGGCGGCAATGACTTCGGCTTCGGGAGCAATCCCGGAAAATACGCGCTCGTCGTCCTCACGGGCGGCGATGACACCCACAACGGCCGTACCGTGGCGGTCGCGCGCGAAGTCCCGCTCGCCACCATCTACGAAGTTCTGCGCCTTGGCTATACGCCCGCGCAGTTTCGGATGATCCTGGTCGACGCCGGTGTCAACCACGGCGACCCTGATGCCTTTGCCCTGGCTGGTCCGCCGCGCCGCGTCCACGCCGATCAGCCTCGCCGCGTAGGAAAGACCGGCATGGGAATCCCCCTCCTTCTCCTGCGCGCCCACGAAGATCTGATTCTGCTGCACCGATTCGACGCGCGGATCGGCCCGCAATGCGGCGATCAGGTCAGCGATCGAGCGTTCCGGCGGAACCTGGAAGACCAGGCATTGAACGCGGATCGAGCGCAATGGAAAGCTTCCGCTCTGTTGCAGACGGTATTCGCTTGCCAGCGCCTGCGCCGCAACCGTCAAGTGCTCCGGGATGTCGTCGCTCAGCGTGACGATGATCTGGCGCAACCGCAGCTGCTTGGGCACTTCAGCTTCGGTTGCCGGACCGACGAGAGGCATGTGCAAGCCGACCGAGACGCAGCCGGCTAGGATCAGCAATGCGGCGATCGGCGCTGCCCGAGCGAGGGACCGTCTCACTGTGCGGCCGCTGAACCATCGAAGGCAGCGAAGCGGACCCTCGGATGTCGCGCCAACACTGCGCTGATGTGACGGGCCCTTTCAGGCCCTGCGACCGAAAGCTGCACCGTGTAGACCCCTTCAGGGGTCGGGCCGTCGACAATCCTCGCGTCGATGCTATGGAGGAGACCGCGCAGCTCCTTCTCGGTGGTGTCCGCGGCGAAAACGACACGCAATCTGGCTGGCTCGCCCGCGGCAGGTTCAGTCTCGCGAGAGAGTGTCTCGTAGAATGTCTCGGATGGTGCAAGCGCGAGTAACGCGGCGAGCGCGAGCAGCGCGGCGAGCACGACGATCAGGCCGGCCCGCAGGGCGAACGTCCACCGCATCGGAGGCGGCGTGCCGATCAGCCATGAACGCAACCTGCGAGCAAGCCCCGGGCGACGCGCGGACGACATGACTCCCGCTTCGGCCGGTAACTGATCTTTGATCATCATGGTGACGATCTCCAAGGCCGGTTCACGCCGGAATACCCTGATCGTATGAGTCCAGCGCCCGTAATCGGTGTGAATATTTCCGAGGGTGTTGTGCTGTTGTCACCGTGCAGTTAGATGCGCCGGAAATGGTTTCCGCTGCCCGGTTCTAACGTGCCTGCAATCAACGCCCGCTTCGGAGCAAATTAGGAGACCGGGTCATGCGGCCGGTCATGGCCGTCCGGCGAAGACCACGAAGGTCCGGCTCTTTCTAGAGGTCGACCGGAACAAGCACCGCAAGCGGAATCAGCCGGTCTGGCCTTGATCGCCGCGTCTAAGCCCTGCTCGCAGGATCGCGCACCGTCGACGAACGCACTGGCTCCTGTTCGCGTGATCGCCAGCTGTTCGTTTTGGCCAAGGAAGGCGGTGCGCCCTGTTGGCTGAAGCCCACCAACTGGAGCCTGCGGTCGTATTCAAGTGGCCGCCAGAAACCCTGACAGCGATCGACATCCCGACTATTTACAGTGAGTTGCGAGCGTCGTTCGCGATGCTCGTCCCGGATTGGCACACCCCGTGCATTGGGTCTGCGCGGGGGCGATATGCCCATGTGAGTCCGAACTTCTCTGCTTACTTAAGGGTCGGTTGCAATCGTGTTTGGCATCGCCGTAGATCGAGCGGTCGACTGGACCGCTCCAACCAGCGAGATCGTGCAGAAAATCCGATCCGTCGAACGCAAGCAAGGTCTACTCGATCACATTGCCGGACAGTCGTTCTATCTGCACGGTGTGCACGAAGAGGACGAGTTGCGGGGTCAGCCGGGACAGATCATCGCCTGGCGGGGCGATGCCGTTTGTCGGGCCACGGGCGATGGTGCAGTGTGGATCACCCACTTGCGTGCGCAGCACGCACCGCCCGGAGAGCAGGGTTTCAAATTGCCGGCAACACATGTCCTGCGCGAATACCTATCGCAGCGGAATATCCGCGAAGCCGCGTTCCCGATCGATGCTACCCCCTTCGGTCGGACTTACCGGGACATCTGGTACGAAGATCGAAACGGTGTTGGATACCTGTTTTTTGAGTTCCACAACGGCGCAATGAGTACCGCGCACTGCCAGCGGCTGCTCGCGGCCTACACGTACGCCCGTCAGCGGCCAAACAAGGTGATCGTCCTAATGGGAGGAAGGGATGTCTGGTCGAACGGCATTCATTTGAGTGTGATCGAGGCCGCGGAGGACTGCGCGGTCGAATCCTGGCGCAACATCAACGCGATGAACGACCTGGTGCGCGAGATTATATTGACCGATTCGCACTTCGTCGTTTCGTGCCTGTCAGGCAATGCCGGGGCCGGTGGCGTCATCTTGGCCCTGGGCGCCGATCGCGTCGTCACCCATTCTGGGGTCATCCTCAACCCCCACTATCGCTCAATGGGGGGACTCTATGGTTCCGAATACTGGACCTATCTCCTCCCCAGGCGCGTCGGCGCGGATGCGGCGATCCGGTTGACTTCCGATTGCCAGCCGCTCGGAGCGAACGGGGCGGTGCAGATAGGACTGATCGACGCCGTGCTGGGGACCAATGCGCGCGAGTTGCGCACTCGGGTGCGAGCCGAGGCCGAGGCCATGGCCGCGGATCCAAACCACGGCTCGCTGTTG
>DATFVZ010000013.1:0-4157 GCA_035259785.1 Gemmatimonadales bacterium | reverse complement strand
GTGATCCGCAACGCCGAGGTCGCGCAACGCTACAAGCGTCTCGGCATCACCGCCGAGGTCCAGCCGTATCATGCGATTGACGACATGCGCTGGATGGAGGAGCGCATCGGGGAGCGTGCGCGTTGGGCGTACGCCTTCAAGACCTTCCAGGATGCCGGTGTGCGGCTCTTGTTCGGATCAGACTGGCCGGGAACGAATGCCAGCTGGTATACGGCGAATCCGATGACGATCCTCTATGCCGCGGTCACGAGGCAAACGCTCGATGGCAAGCCGGCAGGCGGATGGTTCCCGGAGCAGCGGCTTGACCTGGAGACGAGCCTGCGAAGCTACACCGTCAACAACGCCTGGGCGGAAGGGGAAGAGAATAGTAAAGGAAGGTTACGCCCAGGTATGCTTGCGGACCTTGTGGTGATCGACCGCGATTTGTTCGCGATCCCGCCGGCGCAGATCAAAGACGCCAAGGTCTTGCTCACTGTGGTCGGAGGTCGGGTCGTCTATGCTGTAGCGCCGTTTTCGCGCTAGGGGCCAAGGCTCCCCTTACGCACCTGTTGCGAGCGCGGACCCAACTCGACATTCTGGAGGCCGTGACACAGCCGAGACCATCGGGCGCGCGGCGCCTGACACCGGTACAGCCCTGGCCGCTCACCGGGACCGTCGACGAGCACGTCCGCGCCGAAACGGTGCGGGCGCTGTATTACCAGGCGATTGCCGCGCCGACCCTCACGCTGCTCGTCGCCGCGCTCGTCGCGGCCGATCTTTGGCGCGTGACCCCGCGCGAGCGGCTGCTCGTGTGGCTGGGCATCATCACGCTCTTATCGTTGGTCCGGCTCGCGCTCGTGCTCGCCTATCGCAGACGGGTACCGCCCACGCGCGAGATGATCACCTGGGAGCATGCGTTCGTATACACGCTCGTGGCGATCTGCCTGGCGTGGGGCGTCGGCGTGATTGCCGTGATGCCGGCTTCCCTGGCCCATCAGGCCTTCATCTTTTTCTTCCTGCTCGGCATTGCCGGTGGTGCTGTCGCGAGCTACGCCGTCCATCCCACGGCGTGCCTGCTCAGCATCACCACTTTACTGGTCCCCGTGACGGTTTGGTTCCTGTTCCAGAACGCGCTCGAATTGCGCCTCATGGCCGCGGGCGGCGTGCTGTATCTGATCACGGCGATTCGGGCGACGCGCAACTACGGCCAGTTCTGGCGCCGCACGTTCGAGCTGTCGTGGGAGCTGCAGCAGGCCCACGCGCTGGCGCAAAAACTCGCGCGGACCGACGAGCTGACCGGCATCAACAACCGCCGCGCCTTCACCAGCCTCGGCCACAATGCCCTGGAGCAAGCGCGCCGCTACGACCGTCCGCTTTCCCTGGTCCTGTTCGACATCGACCACTTCAAGGCGATCAACGACACCTACGGCCACGCCGCGGGCGACAAGGTGCTGCAGGCGGTCGCGCGCATCATGCTGCGGAGCGTGCGGACGCCCGACATCCCCGGCCGCTTCGGCGGCGAGGAGTTTACAGTCCTGCTTCCCGAAACGTCAGCGGAAGAAGCCGTTGTTTTTGCGGAACGCCTGCGGGCCGACCTCGAGCGGCTCAAGGTCGATTTCAACGGGCAAACGATTCGCGTCAGCTGCAGCTTCGGTGTCGCGTCTCGGGGGGAGGCCGTCTCCCTCGACACGCTGTTGATGCGCGCCGATGAAGCGCTGTACCGCGCCAAGCACGAGGGCCGCAACCGGGTCGTCGCGGTGGGCGCGGGCGCCACCTAGCGTTTCCGCTAGGGTGCCTTGTTTTCTAACACCGTGCCGTCCGGGGCGACCGTGATCTCAAACTCGTCCCCGTCACTCCTCGCCAGGACCACTTCGTAGCCTTCTAGCTCTTCCTTGCCATTGTGCACGGCGGTGACGGCCAGAATCGTCCGAACGGTCGCGCCTGGAAATTTTGTCTTGATGGTCTCGCGCACGGCGGCTGGTGCGTCTTGCAGCTGCACCTCGCGTTCCCAGTTGGATACCGTGCCGTCTGCGCGGATGTCAGCCTCGAGCTTGCGGCCCTGCTGGGTGAATTCGATGTCGTAGAGTACAACGCCGTTCTCTGTTTCCTTCGTCCACTTCTGGATCTCGGCGCCCGGGAATCGCGTGCGAAGCGTCTTCATGACGACCGCCGGTGGTTGCGCCGTCTGCATCAACAAGATGAAGCTGCAGAGAATCAGCATGAGTCAATGATACAACGGCGCAAGCTAAAAGGCGCAGAGGCGACCTTTCGTTGAATCTCGCAACACCGGTTGCCGTATCTCCCCCATATCCCCCACCGGGAGCGACCATGTCCAATGCGCGTCTAGCGGGGACGCTATGGCTGATCGTCATCATTGCGGGTGTCGTGAGCGTCCTAACACAGACCACATCGCCCCGCGTGGCCTTCGCTGCCAATCTCTTTGCCGGCGTGTGTTACCTGGGCGTTACGGTACTCCTGTATGAGCTGTTCAAATCGGTTGAGCACCGGCTGGCGCTGTTTGCGGCGTGTTGTGGTCTGGCAGGTGTCGCGAGTGGGGCGGCAACGGAGTTGATCAAGACTGACCCACCGACACTGGGGTTCTACGTCTCGATGTTGTTCTTCGGCTTTCAGATCCTGTCAATCGGCTATCTCATCACGCGATCGCACCCGATTCCGCGAGTGCTCGGCGTTCTGCTCATGCTCGGGGGAGCGAGCTACTTTATCAACTCGTTCGCGAATTTCCTCGGGCTTGGGGTCGGCGCGAGTCTCGGGCGGTTCGTCATTCCCATAGCGATTTTGGGTGAGGGGGCGCTGACCTTCTGGCTGGTCGTAAAAGGGGCCACTCTGGCGGAGGCTAGGGCTCGGCAGCCAGCACCTTCGCGGTCGTCATGAGCTGACCCACGTGCCGCGCCGTATGCTCGGCCGCGTGCACCAGCAATCCGATAGTATTCGAGGGCAGCTTTGCGCGCCCGACCAGACGCACGGTTAGCAGCTCCGATTCTCTCGTTGCGCGCAATTGCGCGTGCGCGCGCCGGATCGCTTCGCTGAACTCGGCGGCCAACTCCTTCGGCTGGAACGTCCCGGCGTGTATCGTCTTCTCGGCTGAGAGCCTCTCGAGCTGCTCGTTGCTCAGCGACTCGCCGCGCGCATAGGTGAACAACCGGTCGAGACTTCCCATCGCATGCTTCACATGATACGCGGCTGACGCCGCACCACCCCCCGGGCGCCGGTTCAATCGCTCAGCGGTCATTGTCGCCAGCGCTTTTCGAGTATCCTCCTCCGCGTCCACCAGGGCGTGGGCGACGGGCTGCAGGAGGGCGGGGATCCCCGAGATCGGACCGCGCAGCCACGGCGGCTGTTGAGACGGCACGCGTTGCGAACTTGGCATGTGGCCCTTTCGGTTTCATGGTCTCCGTCGAGGAGTGTAGCTGCTCTCTCGCTACGGCGCGAATGGCCTGCTTTTGTGCATATTCACTGCGCTTCGATGCCACAACGCTCCCGCGCTGCTCGCGCGCGTCGCACTCCGCGCCGGCACACGAACGATGGGGCACGCCGCCAGGCGGCCCTGCTGCGCCTCACCACCGCGATCGCCTCGGCGGCTGATGAGGCCGCCGTGTATCGGGCAATGGTGGAGGGGCTTCACGATGAGGCGCTCGGATACAATTTCCTCGGCGCTTTCCTGCGGGAAGAGCGAACGGGCGACCGCGTGCTGCAGGCCTCCGTCGGCTGGCCGGACGCGCCCCCCAACTACCGCGCCCGCCGCGGAGAGGGACTCAGCGACCGCGTCTTGGAGGACGGGCAGCTCCGCTACACGCCGGACGTGAGCCGGGCCGCCGGCTATTTGCCAAGCCCCGCGCGGGGAGCGGAGGTCGACGTGCCGCTGCGAGTCGACGGCCAGGTGATCGGCGTGCTCGTGGTGGAGAGCGCCGAGCCGAACGCGTTCGGTGCCGAGGACTTCGAGATTCTCACCGCCGCCGCGAATCAGGCGAGCATCGCGATCGGCCGCGCGCGACTCCTCGCCGAGGAACGCCGGCGCGTCGACGAGCACAAGGCGCTGCTCGACACGATGGCCGATCTCTCATCCGACCTCGAGTTATCCCGCGTGCTGCAGGCCGTCCTGAACCGGGCCGTGACCCTCCTCGGCGTCACAGGTGGTGAAGTCGCGATCTACGACGAAG
>DATFVZ010000012.1:0-14955 GCA_035259785.1 Gemmatimonadales bacterium | reverse complement strand
TTTTCTTGGCGGCTTCGTCCATTGGGGACCTGAAAGATGGTGGAATATTGATTCTCGCGACACACCTTGCCATCGTTCTGGCGTCCTTCATTCGGTAGCGCCGCGATTTAAGAGCGTTTGACTGTGCTGGTCTCCGTTCTCGCTGTCGCCCTCATCGGTCTCGCGACGACGCAATCGCCAAGCGCGGATGACGTCGCCACACTGTCGGCCAGAGCGCACGCCGATTCTAATGATCCCCTCGCGCATCACGCGCTGGCGATGGCCTACCTGGCGAAGAAGCAGTACGCCGACGGCGAAGCTGCGCTGCATCAGGCGATTGCGATCGATCCGCAATTCGCACTCGGCTATTTCTATTTGGCTGGGATCCCGCGGAAACTCTCCGTTCGACGGGTCAACCTCCTCTTGGGAGGCATCCCGGTCGTCCTCACGACGTTCGGGGACGACAGCGTGGCGCGCCAGTCAGGGCGGCTGCGGCACATCGCCTTCCTTCTAAATCCGCTGCTCGATTTTGGCAGGCCGCCACGTTCAGAGGTTCCGCTTGCGTGGGCCGGTGGCACGGATCAAGCGATGAACGACTTCCGGGAAGGGCGGTATCAAGAGACGTACGATCGCCTGACAGACCTAATGAAGCGCAGCGGCGGAAAATCCGATTCCGTATCGGCGACGTTCATCTGGTATCACGCGCTGTCTGCAGTCCAGTTATCGCTGTTCGATGTGGCTATCGCGGACGTAAAGCGTCTGCGCACGCGGGCCGAACACGGGATGCGGCCGCGGATGATGTTTGGACGCAGGCCTTTTACCGCCGACGACTATGGGTTCGTCGTTGCCTTCCTGCACCAAGTCGCGGGACAGCACGACGAAGCCGTGCGTGCGTACCAAGACGTGCTCGAACGGAACATCGGGCTGTATACCGCCCACATCCGCCTCGCGGAGATACATGAGCAGCGGAAGAACTGGCCGGCCGCGATCGAGGAACGGCAGCGTGCCGTCGCGGCAAATCCCGAAGACCCCAGCCTGGTCTTCGATCTAGGTGAGGCGCTGTATCTCAGCGGCCGGCATGCCGAAGCGATTACGGAGCTGAGGCGCTCGATCGAGATGAATTCACGGGAAACCCGCGCCTATTACACGCTCGGCCTCGCGGCTCTGGCACTGGGGAGGGCTGAAGAGGCGCGCACGGCACTGCACCAGTTTGTCGCTCTCGCGCCCAGCCGTTATCGAACACGGGTCTTTGATGCCAGGTGGCGTCTGGCCCGATCGCCATGATGTCTTAACCGGAGAGTCGTCATGAAGGTCTGGTTGCTCCTGGCCGTCGCCGTCGCGACTTGGACCAGCCTTGGCGCGCAGAGCCTGAAACCCTCGAAAGACATCCCAGCGCTCGAAGCGACAGTCGCGCGCGACTCCAATGACGCGCAGCTGCACTATCAGCTCGCGATCGCGTATTGGAGTCGCAAACGGTTCGACGATGCCGGACGATCGCTCCAGACGGCCGTCACGATTGAGCGGCGCTTTGCCGCAGCCTACTTGGCCCTGGGTTACTTGCCCCATGGCCGCCGCCGCAAGCTGATGGAGGAAGAAGCCAAGGGCGACGTCCCAATCGAGTGGCGTGATTCGGTTATCGAAGCCGCTCGGCTTCGCCGCCGTGCGTTTCTCATCAATCCACTCGTTGATCTTCAAATCGTCGGAGCGGTCGTTCCGATCAACGTGAGCGTCCTTGCGAAGATTTCATTCGGCGGAGTCACGTTCGACCCGTTCTCTGCGCTGATCCGGCAGGACTATCAACTGGCCTTCGCGACGTTCAATCGTTGGGTGGCGGAGGCTGCCAAGCAGTCGCCCAAGGATTCAGTGCCAAGCGGATTGCTGTGGCTGCGTGGACTCTCTGCGGCGCAGGCGGCCGCGTACGACACCGCCATCAGTGACTTCCGTAGACTCTTGGAGCGCAGCGAGACCGTGGAACGAGATTCCTTGACGACCATCCCGCTGATGACCAATGACTTTCGCTACATGCTCGCAACGCTCAAGTATCGTTCGCGCCGGCTCGACGAAGCGATCGATCTTTACAAAGAAGCGCTGGCAAACGACGCCGGGCTCTTCATGGCGCATATCCAACTAGGCCGAATCTTCGAGGAACGCCACATGTTGCCCCAGGCGGTCGAGCATTATCGCGCTGCAGTCGCCACGAGCCCGGATGATCCAAGCCTGCTCCTCGATTTGGGAATCGCCTTGCGGCAGGCAGGCCATCTCGCGGAGTCAGAAGCAACCTTGACCGATGCCATGACGGCGAACCCGCGCGATTCACGCGTCCCTTACCATCTCGGCCTGACACTGCAGCAGCAAGGCAAGGGACCTGAGGCTAGAGTGGCGTTCAATCGCTTTCTCGTGTTGGCTCCCTCGCGATACGAACGCCAAATACGTGACGCGAAGCGGCGTTTGGACTCATTGCCCTAGAACCGAAGGAAGCCGTCGATGACAAAACAAATGCTCCTCCTGGCGGTGGTGTCGCTGAGCATCGCGGCCACAGCCGCGCCCGCGCAGTTCAAGCTTCCCAAGAAGCTCGACGAGCTCGAAGCGATCGCTCGCAAGGACTCCAACGATGCCGCCGCGCATTACAACGTGGCGCTGGCTTACTGGAACGCCAAACGGTGGGAGGATGTCGAACGCGAGCTGCGGCTTGCCGTGACAATCGAGCCGCAGTTTGCCGAAGGATGGCTGGCGCTGGGCCGTCTCCCGTTCGGCCGCCGCAGCAAGCTGTGGGACGACATCGCCGAGAATCGCGTCGCTGCGGAGTTCCGACCGAAGCTCGATGAGGCGTGGCGAAACTACGAGCGCGCATTCATCATCAATCCGCTGGTGGATCTCCGGATCGAAGCGGCGGCCCGGCCCCTGAAATCCGCGTATTGGACCGCGACCGAGGAGCTCACCAATCTGTACGAATACCTCTTCGGAGGATTTGACGATATCCAGAGCGGCAACTATGAAGGTGCCTTTCATCGGTTCAACCGCCTGGTCAATGATGTGGTCACGCCCGCTGATCGCGACGCGCTGCCGGAATTCGTTTTCTACTACCGCGGGTTGGCCGCGGCGCACATCGAGCGGTGGAATGATGCGATCGCAGACTTCGCACAGTTGCTTAGGGCATCGGAGCAGGGGCAGTCGCACGACTCGTTGATTTACTATCTACCGATCGAAACCAACCAGTACCGCTACATGCTGGGCGTGCTCTACCAGCGCGCGGGGAATCTGCAGGACGCGGTCCGCTACTACCGGGAAGCATTGGAACACGACATCGGACTGTACATGGCGAATTCCCGCCTCGCCGGCATTGCGGAGACCAACATGAATTGGCCCGTCGCCATAAAGGAGCGCCGGGCGGCGGTCAACGCCAATCCGGATGATCCGAGCCTGCTCCTCGATCTCGGCAAGACGCTCGCCGGCGCGGGAGACTGGGCCGGCGCCGAGCCAACGCTCAAGCAGGCGATGGACGCGAACCCTCGCGACTCGCGCGTGCCCTACTACCTGGGCATCGTGCAGCAGCAGCTCAATAAGAAGGAGGAAGCGCGTGCTTCGTTCGATCGCTTCGTCGCGCTTGCACCCAGCCGCTACGCGCGCCAGGTCGAGAACGCGAAACAGCGACTGGCTGCGCTGCGCTAGTCTTGCGGCGCTCGCTGCGCTGACCACCGGCGCCCCCGCCGTCGCGCGCGCCCAGCAGCGCGCCGCCTACGAAGAGCTGCAGACGTTCTCCGGGGTGCTGAATCACATTCGCCTGAACTACCCCGACTCGATCAGCTACGCGGAGCTCGTCGCGGCCGCGATTCGCGGCGTCCTCCGCTCGCTCGATCCGCACAGCTACTACATGTCCCGGCTCGAGACGGAGCGGCGCAACGCGCTCGAGCGCGGCGAACTGTTCACCGTCGGCGTGAGTCTCGAGCAGGTGGAAGGCGCGGCGACCGTGCTCGCCGTCGTGCCCAAAAGCCCTGCGGAGAAGGGCGGCATCCTTCCAGGTGACCGGCTCATCGCACTGAACGACACTGCTGTTGAAGGGATCGAGATCGAGCTGGTGCAGCTGCGACTGGCGGGCGAAAAGGGATCGAAGATCCGCCTGCGGCTCGAGCGAGGCCCACGCCTGGATCCCGACACGTTGAGCGTCACCCTCAAACGCAGCGCCTTCCAGTTACATGCAGTGTCGAGTGTTCGCATGGTGGACTCGGTCACCGGGTACTTGCGCCTCGAGCAGTTCTTGTCCACCGCGCCCAAAGAAATCCACGACGGGCTCAAGCGCCTCCGAGGAATGCGCGCGCGAGGCGTCATTCTGGACATCCGCTCCAATCCGGGTGGTGACGTACGCGCGGCGGTCGAGATCGCCGGTGAATTCTTTCCGAAGAATACGGTGTTGTTTCGCACGCGCGGTCGCAAACGGGGCGTCGACACGACCTTCGTTACCAACAGCGACGGGGAATTCCGCGATTTGCCCTTGGTCGTCCTGATCGATGAGCGAAGCGCCAGCGCCTCTGAAGCGCTCGCCGGCTCGCTCCAGGATCACGACCGCGGCCTGCTGGTAGGGCGGCGCAGCTTCGGAAAAGCCTTGATGCAGGGGTTCTTCCTGCTACCCTCCGGTGACAACATCTGGCTCACGATCGGCCACGTCGTTACCCCCAGTGGCCGGGTCATTCAGCGCCGTTACCACGGTCTCGGCTATGAGCAGTATTTGAGCTTTGCGGGCAGATCCGGTGCCGAGGATGATACCGCGGCTGTGTACAAGACCGACGCCGGGCGGGTGGTGCGCGGGGGCGGCGGCATTGCGCCCGACATCGTCGTACCGGTCACCGCGCCGTTGCCTGTCTGGTGGAGCGCGGCGGCGGACTCGGGCTTCGACGACGCGGTGTCCGACAGCGTGGCCCAAACCCTGCCCGCGACCCCCGCGGCGCGCACCGCATGGCTCAGCGCGGAGAGCGAATGGCGCGCCAAGCTGCTGCCGCCGTTTCTCGCACGCGTTCGCGCGCACCTGGGAGTCGCCGCGGCGACCGACAGCTTGCTGGATCGGCGGCTGGCCCGGATCCTCGCAGCGCGCACGGCCGAGGTGAGGTGGGGACCGGAAGCGCGGGAAGAGTTTGTCATCCGCAATGACCGGACGATTCGAGTCGCCGTCGAGCAATTCCCGCAGCTGCGCGAGCTGCTCAGTCGACCCCAGGCTCCCGGACCCGGACAGAACTAGGCTATCTTGCAGTATGGCAATCCGCCCGCGCGCCGCCTCACCACGGAAGGCCGCGCTTTCCCCCACTACGCTCGTAAAGGCTGATCTCCTCGACATCTATCGCTTGATGCTGTTGTCGCGGCGCGTCGACGACAAGGAGATCCAGCTCAAGCGTCAGAACAAGATCTTCTTTCAGATCTCGGGAGCGGGTCATGAGGCCGTGCTCGTCGCCGCCGGGAAGGTACTGCGGCCCGCATATGACTGGTTCTATCCCTACTACCGCGATCGGGCGCTCTGTCTCGCGCTTGGCATGACGCCAACGGAAATGATGCTGGCGGCCGTGGGGGCAGCCGATGACCCGAGCTCGGGCGGCCGCCAGATGCCGTCCCACTGGGGTCACAAGCAGCTCAACATCGTGAGCCAATCGAGTCCCACCGGCACGCAGTTTCTTCAGGCGGTCGGTTGCGCCGAGGCGTGGCTGCGCTACAGTCGCATCGACGATCTCAAGGAGAAGTCCATCCACGGTGACGAGATCGTCTACTGCTCCGCGGGGGATGGCACGACGAGCGAGGGCGAGTGGTGGGAGGCGCTCAACAGCGCCAGCAATCTCAAGCTCCCGGTCCTGTTTCTTATCGAAGACAACAAGTACGCGATTTCGGTGCCGATCGAAGTACAGACCGCCGGCGGATCCGTGTCGAAGCTGGTGTGCAATTTCCCCAACCTGTTGTTGGAAGAAGTAGACGGCAACGACCCGATTCGCTCGTACGAATCCCTGCTGCGCGCGGCAGAGTGGTGTCGGCAACGAAAAGGTCCCGCCCTAGTTCATGCACACGTGATTCGACCCTATTCGCACTCTCTTTCAGACGACGAGATCCTCTATAAGCCGTCTCGCGAGCGCGAAGAAGAAGCAAAGCGCGATCCTGTGGTCACTTTCCCAAGGCGCTTGCTGGACGAAGGCGTAGCGACCGAGGGCGAAATCGAGGCGATCAAGGCGCAGGTAGAGGAAGAGGTTCAGGTCGCCGCCGACATGGCGTTGGCATCCCCGCAGCCCAAACCCGAAACCGCGACGCTCTGGGTCTACTCGCCGGATGTGGATCCAACCTCGGAGCAGTTCGATACCGAGGACGATCCCCACTTCACGGGCGAGCCGACCACCATGGTGGATTTGCTCAACGCCTGCATGAAGGACGAGATGGCGCGGGATCCACGCATCCTGGTCTTCGGAGAGGATGTCGCGGACGTGAGCCGCGAGCAATACCTCAAGGAGGTGAAAGGCAAAGGCGGGGTGTTCAAGGTGACGTGGGGGTTGCAGCGCCAGTTCGGCAGCGACCGCGTCTATAACTCGCCCCTCGCCGAAGCCAACATCGTGGGCCGGGCGATCGGACTCGCCACGCGCGGTCTCAAGCCCGTGGTTGAAATCCAGTTCTTCGACTACATCTGGCCGGCCTACCATCAGCTGCGCAATGAGCTGGCGACCATTCGCTGGCGCTCCAGCAACGCCTTCAGCGCGCCGGTCGTCGTGCGCGTCACGTACGGCGGCTACCTGAAAGGCGGGTCGGTCTATCATTCGCAAACCGGCGCGGTGATTTTCACGGCGGTGCCTGGCCTGCGCGTCATCTGCCCGGCGACCGCGCTCGATGCCAACGGCCTGCTGCGCACCGCAATCCGGTGCGACGATCCCGTCCTGTTCCTCGAGCACAAGCACCTCTATCGCCAGACCTACAACAAAGCTCCCAATCCCGGTCCCAACTTCATGATCCCCTTCGGCAAGGCGAAGGTGGTGCGGGAAGGCACGGGACTCACGGTCGTCACCTACGGCGCGGTGGTCCAACGCACGTTGGTGGCCGCCAAAGAGCTCGAGGAAAAGGACGGCGTGAGTGTGGAGGTCATCGACCTGCGATCCTTGTCGCCCGTCGACTGGGAAGCAATCGAAACATCGATTCGAAAAACGAACAAGGTGATCGTCGCCTACGAGGACGCATACTCGTGGGGCTACGGCGCCGAGATCGCGGCGCGCATCGCCGACCAATGCTTCCCATGGCTCGATGCACCGGTGAAACGCGTCGCATCAACGGACACTTTTGTCGGGTACGCGCCCGACCTCGAGGACTACATCCTCCCCCAGGTGGAAGATCTCGCGCAGGCCATGCGCGAGCTCCATGCGTTCTAAGCCGGCGCTCGTCTACAGCATCCTCTTCTTCCTTTCCGGGGCCACCGGGCTCGTCTACGAGCTCCTGTGGGTCCGAGTGCTGTATCAGTCTTTTGGCTCGACGATTCAGTCGGTCACGACGGTTGTGGCTGCCTATATGGGGGGCCTGGGGCTTGGGGCCTGGGCCTTCGGGCGCATCGCGGACCGTTCCACAAGTCCCGCGAGACTCTACGGTTGGTTGGAAATTGCGATCGGCGTCTTCGGCGTAATCTCTCCGCTCGTGCTCGGTCTCGCGCACTGGATGTACATCGGCACCGCCGGCGCCCTGGCGCTGCAAGGCTCCGCGAGCGTCGCACTGCGGTTCGGACTCGCGGCACTGGTCCTGCTGATTCCCACGACACTGATGGGTGGGACGTTGCCGGTCCTCACGCGCGCTCTCATGGGAGACGACCGCGCCCTTCTCAAGCCATCACTTGGCCGCCTGTACGGCTTGAACACGCTTGGCGCCATGACCGGGACGGCGATCGCCGGCTTTTTCCTGGTGGAGTTTGTGGGTGTGCGGGCTTCGCTGTTTGCGACTGCGGCGCTGAACCTTGCGATCGGTGTCGCCGCCATTCGACTTGGCCGAGAGCAAGCAATTGCTGACCCCGGGCGGCAGCTTGCTGACCCCGGGCGGCAGCCCGGGACTCTCCGCGCTCTCGCCTTGATTCTCCTCGCCCTGACCGCATTTGCTTCGCTTCTCAACGAGATCGCCTGGACCCGCGTGCTCGTGATGATCGTGGGAGGCTCGACGTACGCGTTTACGCTGGTTCTCCTCGTGTTCCTGCTTGGCATCGGGCTGGGGAGCGTGATTGTTGCGCGTCGCAGTCTGCCACCCGGCGAGACCGCCGCCGCTGCGGGAGTGTCGCAGGGTGTGACGGGCATCGGCGCCGCAGTGCTGTTTCTGTTTTTCGGATTCTTGCCGACCTACATCATCGCGGTGTTTCAGCTTCAAAACCTCGCCGCAGCCTCCCGGTTACTGTTGATGGGGATTGCCGTCGGCGCCGTCGTCCTTGTCCCGGCGATCGGAATGGGCATGAGCTTTCCACTCCTGACCGACCTCACTGCCCGGCCGGGTCACGCGCGCGGCGCCGACGTGGGCGCCGCCTATGCCCTCAACACTATCGGAAGCATCCTCGGTGCGGTCTTGACCGGATTCGTCCTGGTAAGCGTGCTCGGCACGCAGGCGACGCTGCGCCTCGGGCTCGTGTTGAACGGCCTCGCAGCCCTGGCCCTCGCCGGGTTCGCCGCGCGCGGGATCGTCGAAGGCTCCACCGAGGACCGCCGGCTGCGGGTTCGCGTGCTCTCGGCCGGCATCCTTGGCATGCTGGCGATCGTGGTCGCCGTCGCCGGCCCTGGCTGGAGCACTCGGCTGATCGATCTCGGACCGACGATCTACGCCCGTTATCGAATGGACAAAAGCGCCCGCGATCAATTCCTCGCCCATCGTGGTGCCCGCCAGTTGAGTTTTCGCGAAGGGCCCAATGCGACGGTGAGCGTGTGGGAAAGCGAATCGGGTCGCTCCCTGCGCGTTAATGGGAAAGTCGACGCATCGGATCGCGGCGACATGGACACACAGATCATGATCGGCTTGGCGCCCGTCGCAGCTCGCCCCGAAGCCAAGTCGGCCTTTCTAATCGGCTACGGGACCGGCGTGACTGCGCACGTCCTGGCGTCCGTGCCGGGAATGACGCGCGTCAAAGTCGTCGAAATCGAGCCCGAGGTAGTGGAGGCGGACAGCTTGTTCCGAAGCGTCAATGATTCGGTGCTTTTCCATCCGAACGTTCGCGTCGTGATCGACGACGCGCGTAGTGCCCTGCAGCTCGACCACGAGCGCTACGACATCATCGTTTCTGAGCCGTCCAATCCCTGGATCGCGGGCATCGCGACGCTCTACACGCCGGAGTTCTTTCGCGTCGCTCGCGCCCGACTTGCTGATGATGGCGTCTTTTGTCAGTGGGTACAGCTCTATCAACTGCCGCTGCCGATCGTCGCCGGAATCGTGCGCAGCCTGCGTGAGGTATTTCCGCACGTCAATATCTGGTTTGGGGGGACCGCCGATCTGCTTGTCCTAGGATCGTCGCGGCCGCTGCGCTATGACCAGCAGTGGCTTGCGCAGTTGATTGGCCCCGGCGGCCCGTTGCATAGCCTCGGCAGGGAATGGCTCAACGTGGAGTCCCCCAGTCAGTACTTCGGCCGGCGCCTGCTGGGCGAAGCTGGGGTGGCAAGGCTGGTCGAGCGCGCGCGTTTCGAGCACACCGACAATCGCCCGCGGCTCGAGTTCGTCGCGGCGCGCCGCTTCCTCGATCCGACGACCGCCGTCTACGTCGTATTCGACTCTGTGGTACGACTCGCTGATCGTGAGGACGAGACCGCACCGCTCGACATGATTCGTGTGCTCGCGGCGCGTCGCGGCGACCAGGGTGTGCTGCCGTATCTCGACGCCGCACGGCGCGCGCAGCCCGATGTCGGAGAGTGGACGCTGCGAACTGCCGGCGTGCGTCTGGCACTCGGTGACACGGCCGCCGCCGACTCACTCCTCGTCGTCGCAATCGCGCAGACGAAGCGGACGGGCGACATTCGGGCGGAAGCGATCCAGATGCGGGCGCTCCTCGCTGCCGCTCGCAATCAGCCGTTCGCGGCCGCTGCGCTCCGCGAAGCATTGGTGGCCGGTGCCGACACCGCAGGGGCCCGCGCCGCTCTCTCACTGCTCGCGGTGCGGACCTCGCGTTGGCGGGAGGCGGCTTTCCACGCTCGTGAAGCACTCGCCACCGCGCGCGGTACGTTCCGTCATCCTTTCCCGGGAGAATTCCTCGCGCAGGCCCTCACCCAGATTGCGCTCGACGCCCCCGCTCCGCTGGCCGACAGCCTGTTGCAGTATGCTGTCACACGGCGACCGGGATCGGCCCGCTATTTGGAGCTAGCAGCGGTTGCGGCGATACGCGCGGGACGGTGTGAAGACGCAGCTGCCAGCTTCGTGGAGCTGATGGACTTTGCGGTCAAGCGGGAGAACGGTCCCGCACTGGTGCGGGAGTGCTGGTCCGGCCAGCACGCTACGGACGCGGGAAGCGGGAACCCTGGGGCGGGGACTGAGAAGACGCGGGCGGCCGCGGAGAAGAGGGTGCCGGACCGCTGAGGACATCGCGGATTTCCCCGGCGGCGGCGATCACATGATCGACATCGCGTGACAGTGCCCGCGCTTGCTGTGTGGCGTGCGTGAGATCGCTCAGGACCGCCGCGACGCCGGCGGACCGCAGCCTCAGCAGATCGAACCGCACATTTTGCATCGCCAGCACACACGATTCGATTTGCTCTTCTACCCGACGCCGTCGCGCAAGCAGATCGCTCAACGTCTGCCGTTGGCGCTCGAGCAAATCGATCTGCCGCTCGCGCTCACTGCCCTCTTCGTGTTGTCTCACCGCCTCGATTCGTGATTCGATTCTCCCCAGCGCGCCCTCGTCGACGTCGGCGCTCATGCCGTGCAGCATTCGGGCAAGGTCCTCCGCCCGCTTTAGCAATGCGTCGATCGTTTGCACGACGTCAGGCAGGAGCTTTCGCTCCGATGGTGGCACCCGCTCCATGATCTTGAGGATTGCCTCGCGGTCATTACGGGCCATTTGCACCGTGTCGGCGTGGCGTCCGAATTCATCAGCCTGCGCAGGCCCGAGGCTGCGCCGGGCGGCGAGTGACGCCCCGAATGCATCCGGTGCCGCGGGCCGATTCAACACGTCGCGCCAGGAGTAACCGGTGTGCCAAAGCTTCATGTATTGCGGAAGCAGGCCGAAACCGCCCCAAAGGCCCGTCGGGAACAGCGACCAACTAAGTCCGCCACCCATCATCAGATCGATGAACATCAACCCGCCGCACACCGATGCCCATGAGACAAAGCTGTCGCGGAACTTCGCCACCATTCGGGGCTCACCACTCGGCGTGAGGTCCTTCCTGGGATCCTTCTTCGTGGTCGGGCGGGTTGGGCGGCGCCGCTCGGCGCCCCCGGCGGGCGAGATCCTCGGCGGCCCGAGTCGTGTCTCACCGCGGCCACCGCCCGCACTGGTTCTTCGCGCTGGCCGGTAAGGCGGCGCGCTGCGTGACTCGAGCGCCCGACGCAAGGCGTCGGCGGTCGGCCAACGAGCCTCGGGCTCCTTCTCGAGGGAGCGCATGACGCACGAGGCGAGATCGTCCGGACAGGTGGGCGTTCGGTCCTTGAGATTCGGCGCCTGTTCCGTGATCTGTTTGAGGAGGAGGCCTGGAACGGTGGGCGCCGAGAACGGCAGTTCACCGGCGAGCATCTGATAACCGACGACTCCCAGACTGTAAATGTCGGATCGACCGTCGATCTCCCTGTCACCGGCGGCCTGTTCGGGGCTCATATAGTGCGGCGTGCCAATCGCGACACCGGTGGCCGTCAGTGTCCCCGGGCCCGTCGTCGACGTCAACGCCTTCGCGATGCCAAAATCCGTCAGGACCGTCCGGCCGCGGCTTCCTTCGAGTAGGATGTTGTCGGGTTTGACGTCCCGGTGGATAATTCCGAGCGCGTGACCGGCGCCAAGTGCGTCCGCCGTTTCCATCATGATGCGGCGTGCTTCTTCGGCCGGCAGACGCTCGCGCCGCTTGAGGCGAGCGGCGAGCGACTCACCATCCACGTAGGCCATTACGAAGTACACGAGCCCGTCCGGACCTTCACCGACGGAGTGGATGGGGACGATGTGAGGATGTGACAGACGCGCCGCGGTTTCCGCCTCGCGCAGAAACCGGGTACGGATCTCCTCGCGGAACGCAAGCTCGGGCGGAAGAACCTTGACCGCGACTTTCCGCTTGAGCCGCTCGTCGCGCGCGTGGTAGACGACGCCCATGCCGCCGCGGCCGATCTCGCCTTCGAGCGTGAATGACGAGCCAAGGGCCTGACCCAGCCGCTGCGCCAACTGATCAGTCACGGCCTAAGATTAGCCTTCCCAAGTCGAGTTGGCAGCCCCCGCCGCTTTGGCGGCCTTTCCTGGAACGAGCCTGCCGCGCGCGACGTTTTTTCGTGGCACAGTGGGTGCATTCGGCGGCCTCCAGCCCCAAAGGAGATTCCATGTCCGATCGGATGACGCTTCCAGTATTGCCGTTGCGTGACGCGGTCCTGTTCCCAGGCGTCGCCTCGCCGATTGGTGCAGGCCGCCCAGCGACGCTCCGCGCCATCGAAGCCGCGTTGAAAGATCCAGAGCGCAGAGTCTTCGCGGTCGCCCAGAAAGAAAACGTCGATCAGGTGTCGCCGGGTGTCCTTTACACGACCGGGACAATCGCGCGCATCAGCCAGGTCCAGCGCAACCTCGGCGGCGTCCAGTTGATCTTGAACGGCGACGGCCGCGGCACTGCGGTCCATTATACCGAGACGAACGGCTATCTCGAAGCGACCGTTCGGGAAACACCCGACCTCCCTCCTCTTAATGAGAAGGACGCTGCCTTCGTAGCGTTGCATCGGGAAGTCCGTGAGCGCGCTGCCGAGCTAGGCCAAAAGTCGGGACTGCCCACGGAAGTAGTACAGCAAGTCCTTCAGGGTGTTCGCGACCCCGGCGCATTGGCCGATCTGGTGGCCGGCCACCTCGACATCCAGTCGCTCGAGCGCCAACAACTACTCGAAACCCTCGCCGTCGAAGACCGGCTCCGGCGGGTGCTGGTGCACGTGCAGCGTCAAATCGCGGTGCTCGACGCCCAGGAAGACATCAAGTCACAAGTGCAGGAGGAGCTGGGCGAGCGGCAGCGCGAGATGCTGCTGCGCGAGCAGATGAAGGCCATTCGCAAAGAGCTGGGCGAAGAGGAGGACGCAGCCGAGGCTGATGATCTCAAGAAGCGCCTCGATGCGCTCGCCCTACCGGAAGCCGCGCGCAAAGAAGTCAATCGCGAGCTGGCTCGCCTGGAGCGTGCCGGCCGCGAGTCAATGGAGGCTCAGGTCATCCGCACCTACCTCGAAACGATCGCGGAACTGCCGTGGGACAAGCGGGCTGAGGAGTCCCTCGATCTCAAGCGCGCCGCGCAGATTCTCGAGGAAGATCATTACGGCCTGCAGGACGTGAAGGACCAGGTTCTCGAGTTCCTGGCGGTGCGTCAGCTCCGCCAGCGCCAGCCCAAGGAAGAGTCGCCGGGAAACGAAGACGATCGAGCCGCGCGAGCGCCGACATTGCTGTTCGTCGGGCCACCAGGCGTCGGCAAGACCTCGATTGCGAAGTCCATTGCCCGGGCAATGGGACGTCCGTACGTGCGGATTTCGCTCGGCGGCGCCCGTGACGAGGCGGATATTCGCGGTCACCGGCGGACGTACGTCGGGGCGATGCCCGGCCGCATCATTCAGGGCATGAAGCAGGCGGGCGCGAAAAACCCGATCTTCCTGCTCGACGAAGTCGACAAGCTGGGGATTTCGTTCCAGGGCGATCCGGCCGCTGCGCTGCTCGAAGTGCTTGATCCGGCGCAGAACGATTCGTTCACCGATCACTATCTCGGTGTGCCGTTCGATCTGTCGGAAGTTCTGTTCATTGCCACCGCGAATTTCATCCAGAACATCCCGGGACCGCTGCTCGACCGTCTCGAGACCGTAACGTTCGCAGGGTACACCGAGCGGGAGAAGCTCGAGATCGCGAAGCGGTATCTCGTGCCGCGACAACTGCGCGAGAATGGGCTGGTCAGCGACCAGCTGAAGATCAAGGATCCCGCGATCAGCGAGATCATCGCGAGCTACACGCGTGAGGCAGGCGTGCGCCAACTCGAGCGCGAGATCGGCAAGCTCGGTCGCAAAGTGGCGCGCAAGATCGCCGATGGTCAGGCCGAGCGTCTCGCCGTCGGACCCGAGGAAATTCCGGATCTCATTGGCCGGCCGAAGGTGCACCCGGAGCGCATGGCGGGCGAGGATCAAGTGGGCGTCTCGACCGGGATGTATTACACGCCGGTTGGTGGCGACATCATGTTCGTCGAAGCGAGTGTGATGCGCGGCAAGGGCGAGCTCCTGCTCACCGGCCAGCTGGGCGACGTCATGAAGGAGTCGGCTCGCGCTGCCCTGACCTACGCCAAGTCGCACGCCGACCTGCTCGGAATTCCCACCGGCGCGTTCGTGGATACGGACATCCATGTGCACGTTCCGGCGGGTGCGATCCCCAAGGACGGTCCGTCGGCTGGTGTGACGATGGCTACGGCATTGGTATCGGCGCTCTCGCGACGGCCCGCTCGCCATGATATCGCGATGACCGGCGAGATTACCCTCCGCGGCCGGATCATGCCGATCGGCGGAGTGAAGGAAAAGGTTTTGGGCGCCGTGCGAGCGGGGATCACATCGGTGATCCTGCCGAAGGACAACGAGCGGGATCTGGACGACCTCCCCGAGGAGGTCCGGAAAACGCTCGATGTCCATCTAGTCCAGGAGTTGGGAGAGGTGTTGAGCCTGGCGTTGCGTGGGGCGCGTTACGAGGCGGGGCATTTGATCTTCGAGACCGAAGCGCCGGTCAGCCCGGGGTTCGTGGCGCACCACTAAGTCCGGGCGGTGTAGTAGAGGCATGCGGTTCCAGCGGTATTTCTACGCCGCGGCGGCTGTGTCACTGGCTGTCGCGGC
>DATFVZ010000011.1:0-2366 GCA_035259785.1 Gemmatimonadales bacterium | reverse complement strand
CTTCCAGATGCTGGCCGCGTACGTGGGGCAGATGGCGCCGAGCAGCCGCATCACCGTCGTCTGCGCTCTTCAGGCGGCCGACGAAGTCCGGCGGGTCACCCGTCTGGCGCGACGGATGGCCGCGGTAAGGGCTGTCCGCCCGATGTTCGGCGACGGCGCCAAGGCACGCTGGGAGCGAGAGCCGGCCTGGCAGGCGGCGCGCAAGCTCGTCGAAACGATGCTGGTCACGTACGACTGGGCCGAAGCCTTCACGGCCTTCAACCTCTGCGCCAAACCGCCGATCGACGCGTTCTTCTGGAGCGAGATCCCAAGGCTCGTCCGGGCGAAGGGCGACGTTGGCTTGGCCGACACTCTCGGCTCGCTCGCCGCGGACGGCGACTGGCACCGGGACTGGTCGGGCGCGCTCGTCGGGCTGGCACTCGATGCGCATGCGGGAAACGGCGCGGTGTTGAGGGACTGGATCGAGAAGTGGAGACCTGCGGCGGAGGCCGCCGTGCTCGACTTGGCGCCGCTCGCGGGCAGCGGCGGCGCGACTGCATCAGCGGACGCGATACAGACCGGACGGGTGTGGCTTGGTCGGATCGGGATGGCGCCTTGAGCTCCCAAGAAGGTCACGGCGCGGGTCGGTCGCTCGAGCAGCAGCTTCGAGAGACCGAGATGCGCTTCCGGATCATGGCCGACGTGGCCCCGGTGCTGCTCTGGATGTCGCGCGAGGACGGTCTGTGCACGTTCTTCAACCAAACATGGCTGGACTTCACCGGGCGGACGCTCGACGACGAATGGGGCGTCGGTTGGGCGGAAGGCGTGCACTTCGAGGACCTGCAGCGGTGCATGGACACTTACAGCGACGCCTTCAACGCGCGCGAGATGTTTGAGATGGAGTACCGCCTCAGGCGCCGGGACGGCGTATACCGGTGGGTCCTCGATCGGGGTACGCCGCGCTATACGCCCGACGGCACGTTCACCGGCTACATTGGCTCGTGCATCGACATCACCGACCGCAAGCAACTGGAAGCGGAGCTTCGACAAGCCGTGCGCGTTCGCGACGACTTTCTCTCGATCGCGTCGCACGAGCTTCGCACGCCGCTCACGGCGCTCAAGCTCCGGGCGGAGATCATGCGCCGAACGGTTCAGCAAGCGTCATTGGATGGCTCGGTCGGAGCGCGCCTGAAAGCTGAGGCGGCGGCGACGGTCAACCATGTTCAACGCCTGGTGACCATGGTGGACGTCCTGCTCGACGCGTCGCGCCTCGCGGAGGGCCCGCTCGCACTCGACCGAGAGGAAGTGGAAGTCGGAACCCTCGTCGCTTCGGTGGCGGACAGGATGCGCGAGTCGGCCGCGACCGCTGGTTCGGCGCTGCGCGTGGAAGTGGGAGCGCCGATCTCGGGCCGATGGGATCGCTTCCGGATCGAGCAGGTGGTCGGCAACCTCATCGGCAACGCGATCAAGTACGGCGCAGGCAGACCGATCGAAGTTTCAGCAGGTCCGTCAGCAGGCAAGGCTGTGATCGCGGTCAATGATCAGGGCGTTGGGATTTCGCCCGAAGATCAACGCCGCCTGTTCGAGCGCTTCGCCCGTTTGACCCCCGGGCGCTACTACGGCGGCTTTGGTCTCGGGTTGTGGATCTCCCGGACAATCGTCGAGGCGCACGGCGGAACGATCGCGGTGAGCAGTCAGCTCGGCAATGGCGCCTCGTTCGTCGTCCAGTTGCCGCTCAGGTAACATTTTGAACCCGACTGTTGGAGCGCGGATCACCCCGCAGGTCCCGGTGCGACAGGAGCGTAGGCACCACCCGACAACCCGTTGGGCCGGACAGGAGACAGGGCGGCAAATTCCTCTGGACAAGTAGTTGCGAGAAATTGCCACCCATTGTGCCACCTCGAAGCGCGTGGCCGCTGCGCAGCCACCCCGCCACGCAAATCCCAACTACCTCCCTCCCCCACTCGTCCGGTCTTTGAACCCAATCGCCTCCCACCTAAGCACGGGAGTCACTGCGCACGGGACGACACTGCCGGCTGTAAATCGCTGCGCAGCACGCACATAGCGCCCTGTGAGACCACGTCCTGGTTGTCGCGCCGACAGGCCCTCCGTCCAGTCTGGTATGGAGTCGACGGCTTGCACGCGGTGGCTCCTTCACGAAGAAGGCGGTCATTCGAATTGATCCACCTCACCGGCCATGCGCACGAACATCTGCCTGAATGATTTGCCGTATGGAGCGAAGCGGTTCTTTTCGCCGCGCTGCCAGGCGGCACGGACCTCCGGATTCCCCAGGTCGAAATCCCAGCGGCACTTGCGTGTCACTTCGCGCAGGTCCGCATGCAGCTCGCTCACCGACGGTCGCCCCCAGTACCAGTAACCGTTGTAGA
>DATFVZ010000010.1:0-7634 GCA_035259785.1 Gemmatimonadales bacterium | reverse complement strand
AGATGGTCCCACAACTGCTCGGCGCTCACCAGGCGGTATGCGGCGATGAGCGCTTGCAGGTCGGCGGCGCTGTAGGCAGTGGCCCAACCCGGCAGATCTCCAGTGCCGCGGGAGAGATCTACAGCAGCGAGCGCGCGGTGGTCATAGGCGAGGGCGGTTGAGCCGTCCGGCATGGGCATCTGCAGATCGGTCCGCATCCAGTCGAAGACGGGCATGAAGTTGTAGCACAGGACGGAAACCCCGAGCTCGCCCATCGCCCGCACACTGTCGCAGTAGTTCGCGATCAGCCGATCCCTGCTCGGACGGCCGAGCTTGATGTCTTCGTGCACTGGGATGCTCTCGACGACCGCCAGGCGCAGCCCCGCCGCGTCGATATCTCCCGCGAGGCGTTCTAGGCGCTCGCGCGGCCACGCCGCGCCGACCGGCACGTCATAGAGCGCGCTGACCACGCCCTTCACGCCCGGGATCTGCCGTATGTGCGTGAGCGGAATCGGATCGGTGGAACCGAACCACCGGAACGTCATGTACATGTTGTGAGCGAGCCTCCGTGGCGTGGATGATCTCGTCGAATCGGATCCCTCGCAAGAACGCCGCTGTTCCCCAGTCTTCAGCAGTATGCTAGGTTGAAACGAATGAGCCTGCGGAGGGATGACATGAGCGTGGAATTTCTGCGCAACGAGCCGCTGCGATGAGGCGGCTCGCACTGCGTCTTGGCGCGTTAGCCGGTCTTGCGGCCTGGGTCGCCGCGCTGGTCGTGTACATCAGAACGGGGCAGGTGCGCGTCGAGCTGCTGGTCGCGGGCTTCGTGCTAATCATTGGCGTGGTGCTCATGCCGAGGCGCGGAGACAGCTAACGGCGCTCGGTGATTGACGCGAGGACCCGCTGCACGAGCCCGTCGACTGCTTCATTACGAATCCAGCGGGCGACGATCACCAGCTCTTGATCGGGCACCACGCAGACGACATTCACACCCGCTCCGCGATGGCAGAAACTGTTCGCGGGCGCGCTCGGCAGCATGCGTCGCTCCGTGTTCAAGAACCAATTCATGAAGCCATACCCGGGCTGCACGGGGGTCGGTGTCAAAGCCAGCGACACCCATTTCTCGGAAACAATTTGCCGGTCTCTCCACTTGCCACGCCGCAAGGTGAGCAGTCCGAACCGGGCCTGATCGAGCGCGCTGATGAACATGCCGCCGCCCCAATGCCCTCCGCCGCTGACCGACTGCATCCGCTCCCCGTCCAGCGTGACCCAGGAGTTCTCGTAGCCATGCCAGCGCCACGTATTGGAGGCGCCGATCGGGTCCATCACGTATTCGCGAAGCACCTGGGGCAGGGGACGACGCCAGACCTGGAGCGCGGCGTAAGCGAGCGCATTAACACGCACGTCGTTGTACTTATACGACGTCCCGGGCGCGTTGCGCGCACGGGCGATGTATTCCTGAAGGGCTTGATTGGCGGGCGGCCGATCGGCCCAGTCCGGCTTGCCCCATAACGTGCCTTCCCAGTCGCTCGTCTGTCGCAACAGGTGGTCCCACGTGATCGTTCGGTTGTGCTCGGAGTCGAACTCGCCGGTCGGCACGTATCTCCATACGCTGTCCGCGAGATCGCGAATCATGCCGCGGTCGTAGGCCAGGCCGACGGTCGTCGAGAGGAAACTCTTCGTGACGCTGAACGTCATGTCGACACGCGCCGGTTCTCCCCACTCAGCGACGATGTATCCATTGCGTACGACAATGCCTGTGGGTGCGCCGCGGGACGCGAACGGACCGATGGGCTCGCTGTGTGGCTCGCGGCCCCAGGTCAGCTGATGGTTTTGCTCGAGATCGCGCGGCTCGGGAGACTCGTTTGCCTTTGCGAAGGCGATCGCCGAATCGAGCAGGCGAGCATCCATGCCGAGTGTGGCGGGGGCGCGGTGTTCCCACTCGGGATGGGGGCCAGGATAGTACAGGCCGCTGCGCCTGGTCTGCTGCGTGATGGCCGTTGCCGGCCACAGGGCGGTGCCGAGTACTAGGAGCAGCAGGAGGAATTCGTGAGCGGAGCGGCGGAAGATCAGCATTGAGTTCGCTCGGATGACGGGGGTACGGCCATGGCGCCCGGAGTAAATTACACCCGAGGCCTCTTGAAACGTTTTCTGCTGGCTCTTGCCATTCTTCTGCTGCTTGCGCTCGCCTGGTCGGGTATCCAGAGCGGCGTCGACCAACTGTCACAATCTCCAACGCCGGGTCAGAAGGTGCAGACGGCGACGCAGTTCGTATTCGGCGTGCTTTCACTCCTCGTTGGCGCATCGGCGTTTCGGGACTACAGATTTAGTCGCGTCGCTCGTTGGGCGTGGGTGGCAGCCGTGACGAGCGCCGCGGCGCTGGCTCCAGTGGTCTGGGGAGAGGAGCCTTGGGCCACCGGAGTTGTCGCCGGCATCTCCGCGTTCGCGGTGGCCCTGCTGATTCTGTGGATGATTCGAATCGGGACCAGTCCAATGTCGTCACTCTTTGATCCACACGCCCGCGCACGGATTCTCGATCGGATTTCCCAACTGACCCCGGACCGCAGGCCTGGGTGGGGTCGCTTTACGGCGTCCGAGATGGTCTGCCATGTCAGCAGCGGGTTGCGTCAGGGCTTGGGCGAGCTCGACGCCGGCCCGCCTTCCGGGCCGTGGACGAGTTTTCCGCTAAACTGGTTCGTGATCCACGTCCTGCCGTGGCCCAAAGGGAGAGGGCAAAGCCCGCCCGAGTTTCTTGCAACGCGGCCGACCAGTTGGACGGCCGATGTCGGTGCGCTCCGCGATCTGGTACAACGTTTTGGCGCGCGCGGGCCGAGCGCCGCGTGGCCGCCGAGTCGCGCGTTTGGCGCCATTTCGGGTCGGAGTTGGGGCGTGCTACAGCACAAACATCTCGATTATCATCTGCGTCAGTTCGGTGTGTGAAGCGCCGCGGCGCTCAATCACGTTGCGCGCAGGCAGTGCACCGTAGGATTCCAGTCGGCAAACACGCCCGACGGGTTCTCCTGCCAAATCCACACGTGCAAGTACCACAGCTGCAGGCGGTCGGCGCGCTTGAGCGATTGGCCCATGATCCGGGGGGGCGTCGCTTCGCGCGAGCGCGCGGTGTAAGGCACGATGTACTCCACGCCGTTCAGTCGATAGCGGCCGTCCGGCAGGCGTTCGTAAACCAGAATCTCCGGTCGCTCGACGTCGAGCCGGTCATCGTAAAGAGAACGGTTGGCGTGGTGGAAACCCATGGTCCCGAGCGGCTCGTTGGCGAGGCATC
Source organism: Gemmatimonadales bacterium (assembly GCA_035259785.1). GTDB lineage: Bacteria > Gemmatimonadota > Gemmatimonadetes > Gemmatimonadales > GWC2-71-9 > 20CM-2-65-7. The sequence continues at coordinate 4,372 of DATFVZ010000010.1, read as the reverse complement.
CGCCGGCGTCTCGTTGATAACCGGCGGCGACCGCGGAGTCGAGGCTCGCGAAGCGCGCCGTCGCTGTGCGCGCTCGCTCGACAGCCTGCGCTACCGCGGTCGGGAGCGAATCGCCGGCGGCAGGCGCCAGCGAGCCGGAGGTGCTGGGGTGGCTGTGCCCACCGCCGCACGCCGCCAGCAGGGCAGAGGCGATCGCGGCGCAGCACGTGAATTGTTTGTCCATAGGCACACAGATCTAACGCGCCTCAGCGCCGCGGACATCCGTCGCTGCGTTAGAACTGTGTGTGTGCGTCGATAGCATCGGTCGGCCCTCGCGCGGACGCCAACCTCGTCCATGGCTCCCGCGGCATAGCGCACCTGTGTAGAGTGAAGCTATGAAATTCATGCTCGTGATCTACAACGATCCCAAGCTTTACGACGCGCTCCCCCAGACCGAAACCGATCAGATGATGCGCGACTGCCTCGCGCATGCAGACGATTTGCGTCGTGAGGGCCAGCTCGAGGAATCGCAGATGCTCGAGGGTACGGAGACGGCGAAATCGGTACGGATTCGCAACGGCCGGACCAACGTCACCGATGGGCCGTTCACCGAAGCCAAAGAAGTTCTGGGGGGCTTTAATCTGATCGAAGCCAAAGACATGGACGAAGCGGTCCGGATCGCCATGGAGTTTCCCTGGGCCCGCACCGGCTGCGTGGAGGTTCGTCCCGTACGCGACATCGACACTGTCCGGCGGCGTGTGTCGCTCAACATTGAGGGCTCACGGTGAGGCGCTTCATTCGGCTGATCGTTGTGCCGCTGCTGATCGTGGGTCTTCCAGCGCGAGTCTCGGCTCAGGCCAATCCCCCGCCGACGCGCTCCACTGTTTGGGGATTCGTAGCACTCGGGATCGGCGGAGCATACGACAGTACCTTCTACGCAGCTGGCGTAGGAGCGGCGTGGCAACGCCACAAGCTTGTCCTCATGGGGCGCATTGCCTCGGTTGGTCCCGAGAAAGAAAACCGGATGGAGGATCTGGGCCTGCTCGCCGGGATCGGTACGCAGCGTGGCCGTTTCCACTATCTCGCGGCCGCGGGACTCGGCGTAGCGCGCAATCGTCAGGACAGTACGGCCTTGTCCCTGCCCATCGAAGCGCAGGCAACGTGGCGCTTCTCCGGATTCGCGGGCATCGGGCTGCGGGGTTTTTTGAGTCTCAACAAGGTTGCGACGTTTGGCGGCCTGACAGTCATGGCGGAGGTGGGCCGGTTGCGCTGACCCGTGCTTGTGGTCGGCCCCCTCCGAGCGGCCCCCTAGGGTCGCGGCTTGGCCGTGCGCTGCTCGCCTGAGCCGGAGCTCGAGCTCGTCGAGCTGGGGCTCGACCCGCCAGTCGACGATGAACCGCTCGAGCCAGATCGCGACTCACCCCATCGCGTTACTTCCGCGGTCGGGCGCGTCCCCTCCTGATAACCTTGCCCATTCACGACGCGGCCGTGCGACCGCGACGAAGTGCCGCCCCCGCCAGTCCCGCCACCCCCGCCCGACCCGGTGTAAATGATGATCACTGGGTAGTCACGCAGATACGAGTACCCATAGGGGTACGATGAACCGAATCCGTCGCAGTTGTACGAGGGGTAGGGGAACGGCATGTACTCCATCGCGCAGCTGCCGTACCATGGTGTGGGCGGATAGTACGAGCTGTCGCCTACGACGTACGATTGTTCGGTTTCAACCCGGCGCGCATTCCGGGACCTGGCATCGATCGTAAACACTCCTGGATGCGACAGGGCGATCAGGAGATCAGTGACACGGGACGGGACACCCGCGTTTGCGAGCGCGACGAGCCGTCTCCCATCGATGTTAAACGCTCCGCCCCGCTCGATGAGCCACGCTTCCACGACTTCGGCGTCCAGTTCCCGTGACGCCTCGGTGAGATCGTCAACCGCAAGCGGCGCCGTCGCGGCGGCGTATGCCTGCGCCGTCGCGCTCAGGTCGAGGTGCAGCGCGTCCAACGCGTCCTTGACCTCGCTTGGCAACACGAGATCGGTCGCGGCCTCGCGATAGCGTTGCACCCGCACGCCGGTCTTCAAGCCGACGGTGCTGCCCTGGATGTAGAGCAAGAGCCCATTCCGCGACATCGCGAGCATGCCGGTCCCCGTACGCGTACCCCAATCGGGGCAGCGCTCCTGCGAGCGCAGATAGACTCGCGTGCTGACCGCTGACCACTCGGCGCTCTGCCAGCCGGTGCATTCACCCTGGTTCGTCGTGACCGGTGTTCCGGTGGCGAGAATTTGCTCCGCCTTGATGACTTCGCCGTTCTCGATAGTGACGAGATCGACGCCGGACTTGTCCGCTGCGGGCACAATGCACACGACGGAGTGCTTGGCGGCTCCAACGGACTCCCAGCACCCGAGGTAGGCGATCCAGCGCGAGTCGATCTTCGTGCTTTGGGCGCGTGCAGGCGTGGCCGCTAGGCCCAGAAGAGCGGTGGCAATGAGTGCCGTTGGGATGTGCGTGCGCATACAGCCTTCCTTAATAGAGTCTGAACGTCAGGCCGGCCGTCACCGACGGACCTGACAGATCGATCTTGTTGAAACCTTCGAAATCGGCGCTCATTGGCGCCTTCGCCCACGTGTAGCGGACCTCGGTGGTCAGCATCGTGAAGGTGCCTAGTCCGATGTCGAGGCCCGCGGCGCCGTAGGCGGCGGGGGTCCAGCCCTGCGAGACGAACTCGTCGTGGAAGACGTTGAGCGTCTTGAAGTCAATGAAATCACCCACCTGGCTGAACTTGTACTCCATCATCCCCCCGCCTACGCCTACATAGAGAGCGCGCGCGGAGGGAATCCAAGCGAATTGACCGATCGCCCGACCGCGGGACGTGATGTATTGCCTGAGTCCGACGGTGACCGGGATGCGACGCAGCGATGTCGTTTGCTCGATCGGCTGGTCATTGTTGTCGACCCAGTCACGGAACTCGGAGCCGTGGCTGATGTTGGAATAGCCCACGTCGAAAACCAGGTCGTTCAGCCCCGACAGACGAATCGCGAGGCTGGTGCCGATTGTCGCCGACGCAAAGTCCAGGCGGTCGATGGTCAGTTGATCGGTGACGAATGCGAACACGTCGCTGTTCGCGTCCGCGTACGCAAACCCGCCTCGCCACGTCCACGAGCCGCCTGGAGGATGAAACAGAAAGCCGTCGCCCGCGCGTTGTGCGTGCGACGGCAGCGCGATCACAGTGATCGCGGTTGCGGTGAAGAGCAGTGCTCTCGCCGCGGAGCGATAACCAGTCATGACGACCCCCACTTGTACTGGCTTCTATACCCTACGCGCCACGGGGGCATTACGTCAACCATCCGAAGGGATTATGACTGCTGGGGCGGCCCAAGCAGGTTCCGCGTCGGAGGCTCATATTTTCAGCATGGAACTCCGTCCGTTGAACGAATCGCATACGACATTGCTGAACTCGCTGCAGCTGCAGGATGACGTCTGGGAGTTCATCGGCACACTCCCTGGCCCCGAGGCGCGCCAGGCGCATCACTTGTTCGCCGTCATGGAAGGGCCCGTGCCGCTGGGCTTCGCGGGACTGCTCAAGTCCCGCGCGACCGACGCGAACGATTTCGAGCTGGTGTGTGCGATGCGCTCGGAAGTACAGACGCGCGGCATGGCGAAGCAGGCCTGCCAGCTTGCGCTCGATTGGGCGTTCAACACCGCCAAGCTCGATCGCGTCATCGCCTGCATCGACGACACCAACGAGGCAGCGCGTGCCATCGCCGGTAAACTCGGCATGACGACGCTCGGCCCCGAGCGACCGAATCGCACGGTGTACGTGAAGTATCGTGACGAGCGCCGGGTAGGTTGAGCCGCGCCGCAGCCATTCTCCTCGTCGTCGCCGGCTGCACGAAGATCGCGGCGCCATCCGTGGATTGGCGTACCACCGGCAGCGATCCCGGCAACACCCGTTACTCCGCGCTCGATCAAATCAACACGCAGAACGTCGCGCAGCTCCGCGTGGCATGGACGTATCATACCGGCGACTTGCCATCCACCGGCCACGGCGAGATCCAGGCGACCCCCATCGTGGTGGAAGGCGTGCTGTTCACGACGACGCCCTCGCTGGCTGTGGTGGCGCTGCGGGCCGACCGTGGCGAGATGATCTGGCGCTTCGACCCACGCACGACGCACCCCTCGTTGCGCTCGGGGCAGCCTCACGTACGCACGGATTTGAGCCACGTCAACCGCGGCGTCGTTTACTGGGCAGACGGTGACGACCGGCGGGTTTTTTTCGCGGCTGGACGCCGGCTCTACGCACTGAACGCGAAGAACGGGCGACTCGTCGATTCATTCGGTGACTCGGGATCCGTCGATCTCGCGGCCGGCTTGTCCCGCGACATCGGTGAG
>DATFVZ010000009.1:0-29747 GCA_035259785.1 Gemmatimonadales bacterium | reverse complement strand
AGCTGCGTCTGCAAATCGTCATTCGAACCGCCCAGCGTGGCATTTTGGATTTGCGCGTACGTCTGCGAAATGAACGCCTCGACGTCGGCCGGCCGTCCGAGCGCCCTGTTGCGATCGGGATCGTTTGGATCCTCGACGACGAGCGTGTCGGTGCAAGCGACTAGGCCGATCAGGAAGATGGCGCCGGCTACAAACCGAAACTTGGACATCGTGTACTCCTCCACAGAAAAAGGGGCACGCTCGCCCTGCTCGTCGCCGGGCGGCATACCCGGCGACGAGAAGGGTCTGCTTTTCGTTAGAACGTCGAGCTCAATCCGAACGTGAAGGTGCGGAGGTTCGGGAACGTAAACGCATCCACGGCATTGATGGCCCCCGACGCCGCTCCGTTCAACTGATTGCCTCCCGACAACCCCACTTCAGGATCGAACCCGCGATATCCGGTGATCGTCCAGAGGTTGCGGCCGACGACGGCGACTTCCCAATCACCCGTCCCCGCGATCGGACCGAGGCGATAGGAAACGAGCAGCTCGCGCAGCTTCGCATAGCTCCCGTCCTCGACCGTGTAGCTGTTGGGCGCCAGTTGATCATAAAAGCCGCCCCGGCCCGTGAAGCCGTCCGCCGGCGACGTGCGCCAGTAATAACCGATCGGCTTCGCATCCTGCACGGACTTGCCGACCTGATCCACGTCGTGCGACAGGAAGTCGAGGTGCGCCCAGTGGAAGCCCTGGTTCCAAACCTTCTGACCGACTGCCGCGTCCACCAGGGCGTACACGTTGAACTTCTTGTACCGCAGGTCCTGCGTAACCGCAAACCGGAAGTCCGGCAGCGCATTGCCCAGCGCGACATTCTGCGCCGCACCCGTGTTGTCCCGGAGCAAGATCGGCATGCCCCAATAGATCACGGGGATGCCCCACGGTGTGACGTTCGGATCGCGCGCGGTATTGTCGATCCGCGTATCCCACAGGTTGTTCGTGATGCCCATGCCGGGGTTGTTGCCCGCGCCGACCCAGACCAGCAGGCCCTCGTCGTTCGCCTGGATGTCGCTGCCCGGACCGCAGCGCGATTGCCACTGCGGGGAGAGCTCGGAGCAGTTCGTGATGAAGCGGTGACCGTAGAACGTGCCGAGCCGCTCACCGACCTTAGCCTGGAAGATCGAGCCCGTTCCCTGCAGATCGGCGCCGAAGAAGAACGGCGGGACATCCAGAGCCGTGACGACGGACCGATTCCGGTCGTAGATGAAGCGCGCCGACCACTGCACATCGCGGCGCTGCATCAACGGGATGTTGAGCGACATTTCCAGCGTCTTGTTCGTCAGCTCGCCTGCATTCAGCCACCGGCGCTGGAACCCCGTCGACGCTGACACAGGCACGGGAAGGATCTGATCCTCGATCCTCGCGTGCGAATACGTGATGTTGAACGCGTAGCGATTCCAGAGCTCGAGATCGGCGCCGAACTCGGTCTCCTTGTGCAACTCCGGCTTCAGCTGGCTGTTTCCGAGTGTCACCATCGAGAGCAGACCGCCGGTGCCGACGTTGAACACCTCGTACTGCGCGTCGAAGCGCGGCGAGCCTCCCGCGGTCCCGTAGGAGCCGTGCAGCTTCAGTTCCGTGATCGAAGGAATCGACCACCACGGCTCTTGCGCAACGCGCCACGCCACGGACCCACGGCCGAACGTGGCCCACCGGTTCTCGGGACCGAACAACGAGCTGCCGTCACGCCGGATCAGCGCGTCGACGATGTAGCGGCTCTTGTAGTCGAGGTTCACACCGCCGAACACGCCGACCTGCCGGACCCGCTGCGAGTTCGATGTGGTATTGCGTGTCGGCTGCGACGTGTTCCCGATATCGGTTACGCCCTTGACCGACAATGCGCTGCCGCTCGCGAACAGCGTGTCATAGTCACGTTGCTCGAACAAATAGCGGAAATTGTAGCGGGTCTTCAGATCCGGCCCGAAGTCGCGCTTGAATGACGCGTTGACGCTGCCGTTGATGGCTTCGCGGTTCGCCGTGCCGCGCTGAATCGAGCCGCCGTTCCCCTGCAGGCCGGTCGCGGCCGCCGTCGTGCGGAAGCCCTTGTCGTTGATTTGCTCGCCGGCGCCGCGACGCAGGTCATAGCTGAAGTTCGCGTCGAGGTTGAACCAGTTGACCGGCGAGTACGTCGCGGTGAGGCCGCCGATGAAACGATTGATGACGTCCTCGCGATGCGTCTGATACAGCGTCGACAGCGGATTCTGATTCTGCGATCCGCCACCCTGCAGGTTCGGCCGGATGTAGAGTCGTCCCAGCGTGTCATACTGGAGGATGTTGGCGATCGCGGGCACGCGAGTCAGCCGGAAGAACGCGTTACCGCCCTCTTCCTGATTGATCCCGTCCTGCGTGCTGCGCGTGTAGGACGTCCGGAACGAGAGGTTCCAGTCCGTCCCGATTCCCTGATCGACGTTGATACGGAACGCATTCCGCGTGAAGCCGTTGAGGTAGCGAATCGCGCCTTCTTCGTGCCGGTTGGACGCGCTGGCATAGAACCGCGTCTGGGTCCCGAACCGGCCGGTAATGTCGAGTGTGTTCTCGAAGAACGGCTTCGGGGTGACGAGCTGGTTCACCGCGTTGTAAGACGTGCCGGGCCAGGCTTGCACCTGGAACCGCTGGCCTAGCGCTGGCCCCGAAATCGTCGAACCCGGATCGATCGGGAAGCCCTTGGGATTGAGCGAGAAGTCACCTGGTGCATCATTGATGCGGGCCGCTTCGGTCGCCCAGTCGAATGTGCGCGCGCAGAACGGCTGGCCTGTGACGGCCTCGCAGAACATCGCGCCGCTCTCGTCGGTCGCGAGCGCCGTGAAACGCGCCAGACCGAAGTCGCGCTCGATGTCACCCACGCCCGCCTCGCTGCGCAGCCCGAACTTCACTCCCTCGAGACTGCGGCGCGCCGACTTGGTCGTGATATTGATGACGCCGTTCCCGGCGCGCGCGCCGTACAGCGATGCGCCGGCCGCGCCTTTCACGACTTCGACGTTCTCGATGTCTTGCGGGTTCAGATCCGGCAGGCCGCTGTTGATCATCACGCCATCGACGATGTACAGCGGGTCCTGACCGCGCCCGGACGCGTTGATGGACGTGGGACCGCGGAGCAGCACCGACGGCTGCGCGCCGGGACGGCCACTGGCGCTCACAATGTTCGCGCCCGGCACTTTGCCCTGCAACTGCGTCAGCGGGTTCGACGCCGGCACAGGCAGCTGTTCCGCGTCGACGCGCGACACCGTGAACGGTACCTTCACGGCTTCCGTCGCTTCCTGCGTACCGGTCACGACGATCGCCTCGAGCAGATTCACGTCGTAACTCACTACGAGATCGACGGCCTGCTCGCCCGGCGTCAGGGTGACGGCCTTGCTGTTGGGCTTGAACCCGATCGCCCGCACGCGCAGCACGATCTGCTGCCCACGCACGCGCGCGCCGGGAACGAGCACGGTGTACTGACCCTGCGCGTTGGTCAGCACGCCCATCCGCAGCTCTTCGACGAGTACGTTGGCACCGACTACCGGCTCACCTCGATCGGAGGTGATGGTGCCGCGAATCACCGCATCTTGCGCCTGGATCGTGCGAGGGCCGGCCAGTAACAACGCCAGCGCCGCTGTCCCGGCGAAGAAAACGCCACGACATTTCTGGAGCATGGAAACACCCTCACGTAAAACGGGGATAGGAGTGGCAGCAAAAGGTGTGGCAGGAGAAGAGGACGCGGTTTCCCGGACGGGAAACCGCGGAGGATTTGCGCGATTTACACGTGCGAGCGTGACGGTCATAACGCCCGAGGTACAGGTGACGGCCTGAGGCCTCCACCTTTGTTATACGACTTGGAGCATGACCCCGTCAAGGGCCAAATGTGTACGGGTTGCAAACGGGCGCCCGGCCCCTATCATCTTATTACTCCCGCGGCGGCGGCGGCCGGGTCAATGGCACGTATAGCCTACATCTCTATTGTGATTGTTGGCCTGGGAGCCGGTCAGCTCCCCAGCCTCCCCGCCCAATCCCGGGACTTGGCCCCGAGCGGCGGGATCATCGGCAAGGTCATCGACCAGCAGACCCAACTCCCACTCATCGGCGCGACCGTCAGCCTGCTCGGAACCCGGCTCCAGGCAGCGACGGACAGCGGCGGTCGCTTTACCCATGCAGGACTGAGCGCTGGTACCTACCTGCTCGAGGTGCGAGCAATCGGCTATGGCGTCACCTCCTGGCTGCTACGGCTCAAAGACGCGGAGGTGGTCGACTACGTCTTTGAGGTTGCGCCACTCGGCGTCGAGCTCGAGCCGGTCGTCGTCGCGGCCCGTCCCTCGTTTTCGGGGCGCCGCTTGCGCGAGTTCGAGGAACGACGCAAAAGCGGCAGAGGCGTGTTCATCACCGAGGAGCAGATCAAGACCACCAACGCCGCGACCATGGCCGATCTGCTCCGCGCTATTCCGGGAGTGCGCTTGAACTGCCGCTCAGGGAATTGCACTGCTCAGATGACGCGAGGCGCGCGGGGGATCTGCGCAGCCGACTGGGTTGTCGACGGCCTGCCTGCGACGATGTCGTCATCCCCATCCATGCCGGTCGTCGGCATCGTCGCCGTCGAGATCTACCGCAGTCCCGGAGAAGTGCCCTCGGAGTTTCTCAAGTCCGACTCGCAGTGCGGAGTCATCGCCATCTGGACCAAATCAGGCCCCTGAGCCTGGCCCGCTTCCGGTCCACCCCCGCGCGCATCGCGATCCTGGTCCCAGCCTTCTGGCTCGGGGCGGCGCTCGCGTCATCGTTCTCGCAGCACGCCGATCCACTCGCCTCACGCTCCAAGGGTGCGCGGAACGCCCCCGTGACCGTGTACGAGATGGCGGACTTTCAATGCCCGGCGTGCCGCACGTTCACGGTGAACGTCATGCCGGCTCTCGACAAGCAGTTCGTCGAAACGGGCAAGGTCCGCTGGGTCTTCATTAATCTCCCGCTGATCAGCATTCATCCCAATGCGATGGCAGCGGCAGAGGTCGCGATGTGCGCTTCCCACCAGGGACGCTTCTGGGAGACACATGATGTGCTGTACTATCGACAGACCGAGTGGGCCAAGCTCCCTGAGCCGCGCGCGACGCTGCTGGTGCTTGCGCAGCAGGCCGGCGTCGATCGCAAGAAGCTGGCGGTGTGTCTCGACAGCGGGACAGTACGGACGGAAGTGGAGCAGGAGGCGCAAAGAGCCGTGCGCTCCGGCGCTAACGCGACCCCTTCCTTTTATATCGAAGGCGGATTGATCCAAGGCGCCCCTACGACGCCGGGGCCGATGGTGAGAATTCTCGACTCCATCTATACGACCCGCACGCGCGCGAATCAGTGAGCGCTTCGCGACCGTCGCTGTTATACCGGCTGAGCGTGGACATGGCCAGTCGCGCGGCGCCCCTGATGGCGCAGTTCTCCAAAAAACTGGCCCGCGGAATCGACGGACGACGCGGCCTGGCCGCGCGTCTCGCGAAGTGGGCGGCGACCCAGCGCGACCCCCGGCACCCGCTCGTCTGGATGCACGCGCCGTCAGTGGGCGAAGGACTGCAGGCGAAGCCGGTCCTGGAAGCGTTGCGTGCCGAACATCCCGACTGGCAGCTCGCGTTCACGTTCTTTTCGCCGTCCGCCGAGCGCCTCGCGAGGAACCTGCCGGTGGACGTCGCCGATTATCTGCCGTTCGACCGGCCGTCGGAGGTCAATGCAGTGCTCGACGCATTGCAACCGACGGCGCTCGTCTTCAGCAAGCTCGACGTGTGGCCCGAGCTGACGCTGGCAGCATCGCGTCGCGGGGTAAAGCTCGGTCTGATTTCCGCAACCGTGTCGGTGGACAGCTCCCGACTGCGCTGGCCGGCGCGGAGATGGGGCGCTGCGGCGTACGCGGCCATCGATCAGATCGGCACGATCAGCGACGAGGACGGCCAGCGACTCGAGCTGCTCGGCGCGAGGGCAGAAGCGATCGCGGTCACCGGCGACACGCGGTACGACAGCGTCGCCGAGCGCGCGGCGCGATTCGATCGCACGCGCGAGCCCTTCGCGCGCTTGGCTGCCCTGGGCAGAGCCCCCAACGCGTTCACGATCGTTGCGGGCTCGACCTGGCCCTCCGACGAATCCGTCATTCTTCCCGCCTTCGCCGACCTGCTGGTGCAGCTGCCCACGGCGCGCCTGATTCTCGCGCCGCATGAGCCGAACCCCGATCACCTGGCGGGCATCGCGGAGCGGGTGCGCGACCTGGACCTGCCGCGCCCGGTGCGACTCTCGCAGATCGAGCACGCGAAGGCCGGGCCCGTGATCGTCGTCGATCGCGTAGGTATTCTGGCCGATCTCTACGCGCTGGGAGACACCGCGTTCGTCGGCGGTGGGTTCCACCGCGCGGGGCTCCACTCTGTCCTCGAGCCTGCCGTATTTGGGGTGCCGGTCATCTTCGGCCCGCATTGGCGAATGAGCCGCGACGCCGCGCTGTTGCTCGATACCGGAGGGGGCGTGGCGCTGCCGGCCCACGATCGTCATCCGTTGCATTCGCAATGGCTCGTGTGGCATCACGACCCGGCCGCCCGGCGCAAGGCGGGAACAGCAGCGCAGGAAATGGTGGAAGGCGGGCGCGGGGCGGCCGAGCGCACGACCGCGCTCGTGACCACCTTGGTCGACGCGTGAGGCTACCGGGGGACCACGACTCCTTCCAACGTCACCGACCGCGGAGCGATCACACCGAGAGTCAGCAGCGTAACAAGCATATCCGACACGCGCGTGCGCACCTTTATCTTCAGGTTGGCGATGCGCGCCCCCGTGCCGGTCTGGCCGACCAGCACGTCCTCCACGTTCGGTCGTGAGACGGCGGTGAGGCCCCACAGGAAATAGACGGGATGCTTGGTCACCTTGAACGGCGTGCCTTCCGGGGGGGCCTGGGCCGACTCGGCGAGGGTCGCGGGTACCCCCAGCTCTGTCGCATCAATGGTCAGGGTGCAGCCGCCTACCGTGAGGGCCAGCGCTGCTAGGCCCGCGCGCGCACGAAGGACAATCAGAGAGACTCCCGGGAAGCAAAGGGGCGCGCCGGTTGGATCGGCGCGCCCCAAAGCTACTGCGTCTTACATGCCTACGGGAGCACTCAACGCGAAGTGCGCGCCTATGCCGAAAACGCCCGCCGTGGTGCCGCCGCTGTAGCTCTCTGAATCGTACGCCAGGTGCACGCCGAACATTCCGAAGCCCACATTGGCCCCGAGCACCCAGCCGATGTTCGACTCGGTAGACTGACCCGATGGGCTGTGCCAGCGGTTAGAGACGGATAGATAGGGCTCAATCGCGATCCCCGGTGTCGGGACGTTGACGCTGACGCCTGCCCCGACGAAATAGTTGCTCATCTTCGGCAGCGAGACGGTGCCGGTGATTTCGCTCCCCGACCCGTAACCAACCTGGATGTTCAAGGCCACCGGCATGAGGCTGCCCCCAATCACCCGCAGCTGCCCGACACCGCCCCACGTCGTGGTGCTCGAGCCGGCTCCGTCCGGCTTCCAGGTGGAAAGACCGGCTGTGACGGCGAGGTTGGTGAATCCGAGCGTGGCACGTGCGCCCCACGCCTGGCCGCTCCTGGCATTCGAGTTGGGGAACCCCGCGTCACCGTTGATAGTGATGCCGGTCCCGCCTTTCGGGTTATTCCACACCGGCATCCCCTGCCACTGCGCCGACGCCGTCGCCGCTGGAACCAAGGCAAGTGTCCCGAGCAGCGCTATGAGCAGCGAAATTCGCTTCATTATTATCCTCCACCGCCATTAGGAATTGATCCGGCGAACGCTAGGAAATGGCTTTCGCGAAGTCAATCTGTGTCGCGCTAATGCACCCACACGGCGCTAAGTGACACACCCTCGAGGTCGCCCAGACCTGCGCTGATCCGCGCGTCAAAGCGCGGCGAGAGCCGGAAATCGCCTCCCACGCCAAGCGTGAAAAGGAAATCGGAAGTCCCGTTGCCCGCGGTGAGTATTCCGGTCGGCTGAACGTAGGGGACGATGCTGATCTTGGAGTCTTTGGGGTCCACCCGCCGCCCCAACGACAGACCCACCGGGATGATGACGCCGTTGTTTCCACTGGAGAACGCGCCGCCGATGCCGATGACGAGTGCGCCGTCGAGCGGGAAGTCTTCAGTATGCGTCACCACTCGCTGCCGGCCTTCGGCGCCGAGCAACAGGATCGCGTCACCCGCGTCTGGATCGAGGAGGCCGGCGCGAAATCCCAAGTCGAACGAGCCACTCGCTCTGCGATACACACCTTCGAACGCGGTGCCGCCGCCTTGCGGGAAGCTCAGCGAGATGCCGATTTCCGAGCGTTTGAACGCGCGATACGGCGCATTGAAGCTGGGCATTCCGGTCGCTTGTGCAGCGGCCATGGTCGCGAGGCCGATGCTCGCCAGCAGAAACAGCGCCCCTGCGCGGGCGTACGTGCGCATGCCGATCTCCAGGGATTGGTTGGCCAAGGGTACCCGATGGACAGCGCGGCGTTCCGGAGTTCCGGAACGCCGCGCCACCCCAACGCCTGCAAACGCCTTAGTGCCAGAGTGAAATGCCGACGCGGCCACCGATGGCGATATAGTCGGCTAGTCCAGCCACCGCCAACTGATCGTTCTTCGAGACCCACTGGAAACCGAGCTCGTAACGCCAGGCGCCGCCGGTACCGTACGGCTTCCTCCAGCCAACACCGCCTTCAAGCTTGACCGCGGTGCCACTCGCGTTGCCCGAGGGGTCGCCGAGCACGAGACCGGCACCACCCGAGAAGTACATGCCGCGGCGATGGCCGCCCGGCGAGTTAGCGTACAGCAGATTGACTGCGGGCGTCAGGACGTAACTCGTCGTTCCACCCACCGTGCTGAAATTGAAGCTGAGCCGCGGCTCCCACATCGTCTTGCCGGAGCGCGGGACAAAGCCGTACCGGAGGTCTACAGGCGTGATGATCGCAATGCCGCCATCGACTCCCTGGGTTCCGGGGCTGACGTACGCAGCGTTGAGATCCACGCCGAATTCGCGTGTTACCGTGCCAGTGCCCCCTGAGCGCCGCTGAGCTATCGCTGTCGCGGGCAGTGACAGCGCGAAAGCGGTAAGGACCAACCCGCCGAAGAGCTTCCGCATACAATCCTCCATTTGGGGTCGTCAAAAACCGCCACATCGTTAAGAGCGACCTGATTTTCTGTCAAGCATTACTGCTCCATAGACACCAATGGCCCGTCAGCTATAGGACTGACGGGCCATGGTTTACCCGCGACCCGGTGACGCCGCTCACGCGGAGTCGGGCCGGATGCGTGTGTTACTTACCGAAGCTGAGACCCACCGTGAGGGGCAGGAAGGTCGTCGAGCTGCCGGAGGTGCTGACGCTCGTGTAGCGGGTCGCGATGACGATGCGGTTGCTGCTCGTCCCCATCTTCAACGAAACGCCGGCGCCAATGCCGAAGCCGACCTTCGACTCCGAGGCGGACGTTCCTGCACCGTCGTCAACCTTCACGTCGTAGTAGCCCACACCGCCCGAGATGAACGGACGCGCGGACGCTGACGCCGGCGCCAAGCCATAGACGAGCGACGCCAGACCGCCAATGATGTTGCTCTTGCCGGGGACGCCATCGTGAGACGTCTGGGAATACGAGCCGTCCACCTGGATACCGAGAGTGCCGCCGGTGAGCCAGTATGTGCCGCCCGCACCTGCAACCCAGCCGAGCTTATCGAAGTCCGCATAATTGCCCATAGGCAGGAGCGCCCCGGCATGGATACCATACCGCAGGCCGCCTGGCGTTGGCGCCTGGGCCGACGCTGGCGCCGCGACCGCGACGCACAGGGCCGCCGCGACCAAGCTAATGCGCTTCATTTCCAGCCTCCTAGGAAGAAAGGTCGTACGAACACCCAAGGGGAGAGGGTGCCTTATGCAGGCTAAAAAAGCCGGACCTACTTTTGGAAATGGTCTTGCAGAAGTCAATAGTGCGGGGTAAGTAGCGAGCCAAAAAAAGTCAAGAGGGTGCCGGAGCGGCGCTCCCAGCTACGATGCGGACCACATCTCTTGCGACTTGCAAGAACCCGCCCGCCACCTCGAGGCGCTGGATTCCCCCTGAGCCGCTGATCTTGACGATTCCTTTACCGAGCAGGGTCATGAATGGAGCGTGACGTGGGAGAATCCCTACCAGGCCATCGTAGGCGGGGGCCACGACGGAGTCGGCCTCCCCTTCGAACACGGCCCGCTCGGCCGAGATGACGGAGACCCGCATCAGGACGACGCCATCTTTTTTGCCTGCGCGACCACGTCGTCGATCCCGCCTTGCATGTAGAACGCCTGCTCCGGGAGCTGGTCGAACTCTCCCGACACCACGCGCTCGAACGATGCAATGGTGTCTTCGAGCTTCACGTATTTCCCTTCGAGCCCTGTGAACTGCGATGCCACGAAGAATGGCTGCGACAGAAACCGTTGCACGCGTCGCGCGCGGCCAACGAGGCGCTTGTCTTCTTCGGAAAGCTCGTCCATTCCCAGAATCGCGATGATGTCCTGCAGATCTTTGTAGCGCTGCAGGATTCGCTGCACTTCCACCGCCACGTTGTAGTGACGGTCGCCCAGATATTGCGCATCGAGAATGCGGCTGGACGACGATAAAGGATTGACCGCGGGATAGATGCCGAGCTCCACGATCGCGCGATCGAGCACGACCGTTGCGTCGAGGTGGGAAAACGCGGTCGCCGGCGCGGGATCAGTCAGGTCGTCAGCGGGCACGTAGATCGCCTGCACGGACGTGATCGATCCTTTCTTGGTCGAGGTGATCCGCTCCTGCAGCTCACCCATTTCCGTCGCGAGGGTCGGCTGATAGCCGACGGCGGACGGCATTCTCCCCAGCAGCGCTGATACCTCCGAGCCCGCCTGCGTAAAGCGGAAGATATTGTCGATGAACACCAGGACGTCCTGACCTTCGATATCCCGGAAGTATTCCGCGACCGTCAGCCCTGAGAGACCGACACGCAGGCGGGCGCCCGGTGGCTCGTTCATCTGGCCGTAGATGAGCGCGACGTTCTCAAGGATGTGCGCTTCCTTGAACTCGAGATACAGGTCGTTGCCTTCGCGCGTGCGCTCCCCCACGCCGCAGAACACCGATTTGCCGCCGTGCGCTTTCGCGACGTTGTTGATCAGCTCTTGAATGACGACCGTTTTGCCGACGCCGGCGCCGCCAAACAGCCCGATCTTCCCGCCTTTGACGAATGGCGCGATCAAATCGACGACCTTGATGCCCGTCTCAAAAACCTGAGTCTTCGGCTCGAGGTCGACGAACTTTGGCGTGCCGCGATGGATCGGCCAGCGCTCGGCGTCCTTGGGAATCGGCGCGCCTTCGTCCACCGGCTCGCCGATGACATTGAGAATGCGACCGAGCGCCGGCTTGCCGACCGGAATCGCGATCGGTTCACCGGTGTCGACGACCTCCGTGCCGCGGACGACACCATCGGTCGAGCTCATCGCGACGGCACGCACCTGGTTCCGGCCGATGTGCTGCTCGACCTCCGCCACCAGCTGATGCCCGTCAACATTCACCGTCAAG
The DNA here is from genome assembly GCA_035259785.1 of Gemmatimonadales bacterium. Classification (GTDB taxonomy): domain Bacteria; phylum Gemmatimonadota; class Gemmatimonadetes; order Gemmatimonadales; family GWC2-71-9; genus 20CM-2-65-7. The sequence continues at coordinate 18,197 of DATFVZ010000009.1, read as the reverse complement.
GCGTTGTAGAGCTCGGGCAGACGCTCGGGCTCGAACTCGACGTCGAGAACGGGGCCGATGACTTGGACGACCTTGCCGACGTTTGTCTGTTCTTTCGTCTTGGTTGCCATTCGGATTTAGCCTTTCAGTGCTTCCGCGCCCCCGACAATTTCCGCCAACTCTTGAGTGATCTGCGCCTGACGCGCACGGTTGAACGTACGCTGCAAAATGGTAAGGATGTCGCTGCTCGCATCCGTGGCGTTCTTCATCGCGGTGCGCCGCGCGCCATGCTCGGCGGCCGCGGTCTCGACGAGCGCCCGATAGAACTGATTGGTGACGTACAGCGGGAGCAACTCGTGCAGAATTCCCTCGGCAGAGGGTTGGAGAATGTAGTTGACCGCCGCCTGCGCGTCTTGACCGTCCGACCGCCGCCTCTCGGGCGGCGTCACGGGGAGAACGCGCAACGTTGTCGGTGGAGTAGACACCGCGCTGTTGAACTTCGCGAACACGACATCGACGGCATCGAGATCGCCCTTGGCGAAGCGGTCCATCAGCGGCGTCGCGAGCTCCATCGCATGATTCAGCGTAGGCTTGTCGCCGATGTCGACCCGCTGGGACGCGATGTTGCGCTTGGTGAACTTGAAATAGCTGATGCCCTTCTTGCCTACCAAATGCACCTCGGTGTGGGTTTCGGCAGCCTCGAGCTCGTCGAGCCGGCGGCGCGCTTCACGAATCAGGTTCGAGTTGAACGCGCCGCAGAGCCCACGATTTGATGTTATCAATAGCAACGCCGCTCGCCGCACGCCTTTACCGCGCAGGGACTGGCCAGGTTGGCGCAATAACGGAAAGCGTTCGGCAAGCTCCGGTGAATAAAGTTCCCCAATGACATCGGACAAGGCCTGAGCATAGGGCCGCGCTCCCACAACCCGGTCCTGCGCGCGCTTCAATTTCGACGTGGAAACGAGCTCCATCGTCTTCGTGATCTTGCGTGTGTTTTGGACCGAGCGGATGCGGCGCTTGAGCTCGCGGGGCTTCGCCATTAGAGCGCCTTGTACTCCTCGATCGCCTTGCGGAGCCGGCCGCCCAAGTCGTCCGACAGCGCCCGTTTTGTGCGAATTTCATCGGCGATCTCGGGATGCTGGGCACTCATGAACTCGACCAGCCCGGCCTCCCACTGTCGGATCTTCGGCACGTCAATATCGTCGATGAGTCCGTTGGTCACCGCAAACAGGACGATTACCTGCTGCTCGACCGGGATCGGCGCGTACTGCGGCTGCTTCAGCACCTCCACGACGCGGGCGCCGCGCGCGAGCTGGCGCTGCGTCGCGGGATCGAGCTCCGAGCCAAATTGCGCGAATGCCTCGAGCTCGCGGTACTGCGCCAGGTCGAGCCGTAGCCGCCCCGCGACCTGCTTCATCGCCTTGATCTGCGCGTTGCCCCCCACTCGACTCACCGAAATGCCCGCGTTCACCGCTGGGCGCACGTTCGAATAGAACAGATCGGTCTCGAGGAAGATCTGGCCGTCGGTGATGGAGATGACGTTGGTCGGGATGTAGGCGGAGACGTCGCCCGCCTGGGTTTCGATGATCGGCAGCGCGGTCAGCGACCCGCCCCCCATTTCGTCCGACAGCTTCGCCGCGCGTTCGAGGAGCCGGCTGTGGAGATAGAACACGTCGCCAGGGTACGCCTCCCGGCCAGGGGGGCGCCGCAACACAAGCGAGAGCTGCCGGTAGGCCGCCGCCTGCTTGGAGAGGTCGTCATACACGCACAGCGTCGCCTTTTTCTCGTCATACATGAAGTACTCGGCCATCGTGCAGCCCGCATACGGCGCGATGTACTGCATCGGGGCGGGTTCCGACGCGGACGCCACGACTACGATCGTGTATTCCATCGCGTCGTGCTCCTTGAGCCGCTCAACTACCCCCGCAACGGTCGAATTCTTCTGACCGATCGCGATGTAGACGCAGATGACGCCCTGCCCCTTCTGATTGATGATGGTGTCGATGGCGATTGCGGTTTTGCCGGTTCCCCGATCGCCGATGATCAGCTCGCGTTGCCCACGGCCGATGGGGATCATGGAGTCGATGGCCTTGATCCCGGTCTGCAGCGGCTCTTTCACCGGCTGACGCTTGATGATGCCGGGGGCGATGACCTCGACCTTCCGGGTCTTCGTCGTGTGAATGGGACCGAGCCCGTCCACCGGCCGTCCAAGCGCGTCCACGACCCGGCCGACCAGCGCGGGGCCTACGGGCACTTCGAGCACCCGCGCGGTGCGGCGCACTTCATCGCCTTCCCGCAGCTCGAGGTAATCGCCGAAGATGACGGCGCCGATGTTGTCTTCTTCCAGGTTGAGCGCGAGACCCGTGATCTTCTCGCCGGTGGCCGATACGGTGAACTCGAGCATCTCACCAGCCATGGCGGATGTGAGACCGTAAATCCGCGCGATCCCGTCCTTCACCTCCAGGACCGTGCCGACTTCACGGACGTCGATGTCCGCGAGATCCGCCGCCTGGATCTCCTTTAGGAGAAGGTTTTTGAGCTCGCCCGGACGCAGAATGGAATCGGTTGCCATTGGAGTACCGTTTGGAGTTTGTGAAAAATATCACAAAGTCTGGACTGCGCAACGGGAAAATCGGTAGCGGGCGCAGGGAAAGCGGTAGGGGCGCAGCAGGCTGCGCCGCCTACGGTCGTGATGTGCGTCTCTACACGCGGGATCTTGTCCTGCCTCTCAGAAATCTCGTCAGTACGCCGCGTGGACCCAGCTCTCGCAATTCCAGCGGCGTGGCACCCGCCACCCGTCGCGCCGCTCCGGCAAGATGGCTCGGCGATGCGTAGCCGAGGATGCGTACAACGCCGCGGACCGTATACCCCGGATTCCCGAGCAGATCCGCGGCGCAGGCGGCGCGCGCCAGATCAATGACGCGCTTCAGGTTGGGCGCGCCCCCCGCCCCGAATTCCCGGGACAGGTGTTCGCGCGTGATGTGCAATGCCTGCGCGACATGACCGGTCTTGGTCGGGACACCCGCGCGCCGCAACACCTCATCCCACGCCGCGAGCTGCAAGCGGTCGGTCAGGCGCAGAAGGCGTGGAGCGTCCGCGAGCGCTGCCCGCCGCGCAACCTGCGCCGTTCGCGCGGCGATCCATTCGCCGGCAACCGCGTTGTCCACCCCTTCCACGAGAATCCCGGTGAAGCCCGCGTCGCGACAGGAAGCGAGCAGCGTGCCATCCTCGGGCCGCAGGGCGGAAAGCGCATACATCGGAATGCGCGGAAACCGTGCCGGGAGATCGAGCCCGTTGCCGTCGCAATGACGAATGTCGAGGACGACGGCGTCCACCAACCTCTGCTCGAGCAACCGCTCCACTTCCTGAATCGTGCGACACAGCCGGACGCTGCCCGCCCGCTTGGGATATCCACGCTTGATCGCGCGGCGCGCCTCGCGCCGAGTGTGAAATACTGGAACGACTGGATTCACCGCCGGGCTCGGGCCTGCCCCATTCGCGGTTCTCATGTCTGAACCAGGGCCTGCTGCATCTCCCCCGCCTGCAGCAAGACGTCACGCGCGTTCTCATAGCTGACGGTTTCCTGCGCCTTGTCCAGTGGATGCCACACACACGCGGTGATCCCTTCGGCTTCCTCGGGCACCGCCTCGCCCTCGCGCGACTCGAACAGGAAGAAGTGACAGAACTTGTGGATCGTCTTGCCGCCAAACCGGAAGTACCAGTCGATCACCTTGATCGGTCCGTGGAGAATCAGTTCTTGCAGTCCCGTCTCCTCCGCCACCTCCCGTCGGGCGGCTTCCGCCGGCGGCTCTCCGGACTCGAGATGTCCCTTGGGAAATCCCCAGTTCTTGTAGGAATCGCGAATAAGAAGGAAGCGCACCTGACCATCCGGGCCACGGCGAAAGACCACGCCGCCGGCGCTGGTCTCGCGCTGGGCCCGGGGCTGGGCCCTGCCTTTGCCCGGACGACGCTTACGCGACCGGCGCGACATCGCCCGCATGTGTGGACCCGAAACGCTTCATGCTCTTTAGAACACGCTAAACGTAAAGTACTTCCGCGGATTCGCTTGAATGTCGGAGAGCAGCTGGCGCAACTGAATCATGGTCAACGTGGTTTCGCGATAGAGTGAGGAATCGGCCACGAGGAGTCCCAGCGTGCCACTGCGATTGGCGATGCGCGACAATACCGTATCGGCGTTCTGGAGGACTCGCACGAGGCTCTCCTGGTTGCGGTTTGCCGCAGCCATCAGCTGGCGAAAGTCCTGAGAGGCGCTTTTCAGGTCGGTCGAGGTGGCGGCAGTATTATTGAGGATTGTCGCGAGCTGGCCCTGGTTCGTCGCGGTGTCTACCCGCCCCAGGGTGGCCCGCAGGTCGACCGCGGCGCGCGACAACGCCTCGGAGCCCGACTGCAGGTTCGAGCCGACGCTGCCGATCACGTCCGCCTGCTCGTTGGTGACCTGGACGAGCCGGTCGGCCACCTGGCCGAAATCACGAATCGATCGCCGCAGATCCATCACCGCCTGCGAGTCGAACGCCGTCTGGACCCGAGCCGCCACCGTCCCGATGTCGGTCGCAATGCGGCTGGCCTGTGCGGTGAGCTGTCCGATATCTGGAAGGGTTGCCCCGGGCCACTTATCCCCGCCGACAGCCGCGGCCTCCGCAAGCGCTTGCCGGATATTCGGATCCGCAGGCGGGGGCTCGCTGGAAATGAGCGTGGCCGCCCACTCCCCGAACAACGACGCCGAGGCTGCGATCACCGCCGGCTTGTTCGGCAACCCCACTCCGGAATAGATCTTGAGGTCCGCTTCGACCCAATTGCCCGGCGCGAGGCGAATCGCCTCGACGCGGCCGACGCGCACCCCGCGCAACACCACCGGACTGCCGACCCCAAGCCCGCCGACGGTGCGGAAGCGTGACGTGAACACCGCCTCGCTGCCCCCGATGCGCGCCCCCGAGAGCCAAAGCGCCCCGCCCACCACCAGTGCGAGCGCGGCAATCACCACGAGCCCTACAGCGAACTCGTTTTCGCGTTTCACTCGGCGCGTCCCTCGATGAACTGGCGGACCAGCGGATCGGAAGTCCCCTGGATCTCTTCTACCGCACCCACCTGCCGGACCCTTCCATCATATAACATGGCGATGCGATCCCCCACCGTATACGCGCTCCGCATGTCGTGCGTCACCACGACCCCGGTCACACCCAGATGCTCGCGCGTCCGAACCATCAACTGATCGATCACGGCCGAGGTAACCGGATCGAGCCCGGTGGTGGGCTCGTCGTACAGGATGTAGCGCGGCCGCAAGGCGATCGCGCGGGCGATGCCCACGCGTTTGCGCATCCCGCCCGAAAGCTCCGCGGGAAGGCGCTCCTCGCTGCCCGAGAGATCGACGAGCGCCAACGCTTCGTGGACCCGCTCGTCGATCTCCTGGTCTTCCAGGCCGCGCCGGCGCAACCCGAGGGCCACATTGTCCGCTACGGACATCGAGTCGAACAGCGCGGCGAATTGAAATACGTAGCCGATGCTTTGGCGCACCTGCGTCAGATCATCCCGATCAAGGGTGCTGATCGCCTGGCCGTCTACGATCACCTCGCCGGCATCGGGCTGCAACAGCCCTACGATGTGCTTCAAGGCGACACTCTTGCCGCTGCCCGAATACCCGATGATGACCATCGTCTCCCCGTCCCGAATCTTCAGCGAAAACCCCTGGAGCACACGCTTCGCGCCGAACGCCTTGTGCAGGTCCTGGAACTCGATCACAACAAGACCACAGCCCAGAACGCATCGAGCACCAGAATGAGAATGGCCGAGTACACGACTGCCCGCGTCGTGCTGCGTCCGACACCTTCCGCGCCGCCGCGGGTCCCGAGCCCCACGATGCACCCCACGAGCGCGATGGCGAATCCGAAGCTTGCGCTCTTCAGCAGTCCGAACCAGACGTCCTTGAAAACATAGAAAAGCTTCAGCCCCTTGATGAAATCGGGCGTCGACAGCTGGAGCAGCACCAGGCTCGTTAACCAGCCAGTGACAATTCCAACGGCGATCGCAAAGGCCACGATCGTCGGAAACATGAGCGTCGCCGCCACGACGCGCGGCACGACGAGGTAGCTCTGCGGATCGTAGGCCAGGGTCTCGAGGGCATCGACCTGCTCCGTCACCTTCATTGTGCCGAGCTCTGCGGCCATGCTGGCACCGACCCTGCCCGCGAGCGCGAGGCCCGTCAGCACGGGTCCGAGCTCGAGCATCATCGTCTTGCCCACGAGAGTGCCGACGAAATAGAGGGGGACGGCACCGGTGAAGGTGTAGGAGGCCTGCAGGGCAAGCACGACGCCGGTGAACGCGGCGATGAACAGGGCCACCGGAAGCGAGTCCACGCCGATGCGCCGCATTTGGACCATCACCAAACCGCCCCAAATGCCGATGTCGCGGAGGCCCCGACCCATGTCCATCATGAAGTGGCCGAAGCGACCCACCTCCTGGATGGCCATGACGGAGCGGCGGCCGATGGATTCAATCACGGGGGGAAAAACTAGGTCAAAAACAGTAGGGGCGCAGCATCTGCGCCCCTACCCATGGCGAATCGCTACGCGTTACGCCGCGAAGCTGGCCAGCGCCTTTCCAACATCGCCATCGCGCAGCCGCTTCAGCGCACGGTCACGGAGCTGCCGCACACGCTCACGCGTGACGCCCAGCATGCCGCCGATCTCTTCGAGCGTGTGCTCGCGGCCGCCATCCAGGCCGAAGTACAGCCGCAGCACCTTCGCGTCACGGCGCTGCAGCGTGTTCAGCGCCTGCTCGATTTCATCCGACAGGAAGCGATCCATCGCCTGATCTTCCGTGTCCGGCAGGTCCTCGGCGATGAAGCGCTCGATCAGCGAGCGATCGCCATCGGGATCGAGCGGCGCGTCGAGCCGCACGTCGCCCGTGTTCAGGGCGGCGAGCGACTGCACGACCTCCAGCGACAGCTTGGTCGCGTCCGCGATCTCTTCGGGCGTCGGCTCGCGCCGAAGCGTCTGCCGCAGGTACTCGGCCGTGCGTACGATGCGCGACAGGTCGGCCGTGCGGTTCAGCGGTACCCGAACCGTGCGGCCCTGGCGCGCGAGCGCGGCGAGGATCGCCTGGCGGATCCACCACACGGCGTACGAAATGAACTTCACGCCCTGATCCGGGTCGAACTTCCGCGCGGCCGTCAGCAGACCGACGTTGCCTTCACCGATCAAATCGGTAAGCGGCAGCCCACGGTTCTGATACTTCTTGGCGACCGAGATCACAAAGCGGAGGTTGCGCTTCACGAGCTCCTGCATCGACTCCTGATCACCAGCACGGACCTTACGGGCGAGCGCGATCTCCTCCTTCTGCGTAAGCAGGGGAGTCTTCGAGACCTCGTGCAGGTACTGATCCAGGATGTCGCGCTCGTGCTCGTGAGAGCCAAGACCCGTGAGCAAACCCCGACGCCGGCCGCGACGCTTGGTAACGCGACGCTCGGTCGTGACGACCGGCGCCTTCGGGGCCTTCGCCTTGGCCTTCGGAGGCGCTGCAGCTTTCACGTTCTTACGGGTGCGTGGCATTGTCTCGCCCTATTTGGGTGCTCAATTGATACGCAGAGGTCGTAAAAATGTTCACGAAATGAAGCGAATTGGCTTGACACCGGTGTAACGTGCCGGTAACATGCCGTGTTCCCTCCGGGCGGTTAATAGCCCTTTGGGGGCGCGCAATATAAGGGGGGGCGTAGCTCAGTTGGGAGAGCGCGTGAATGGCATTCACGAGGTCAGGGGTTCGATCCCCCTCGCCTCCACTGGCCGGGGGCGGTAGGCGGCGGTAAGGGGCGGTAGATGGCGTTGGTGTAAGTGGTTACATTTGCTGCCGCGCGGGAATAGCTCAGTTGGTAGAGCACAACCTTGCCAAGGTTGGGGTCGCGGGTTCGAGTCCCGTTTCCCGCTCTCCAGAATGGCACATGAAGTCCAATCGACGCGGGGTGGAGCAGTCTGGTAGCTCGCCGGGCTCATAACCCGGAGGTCGTGGGTTCAAATCCCACCCCCGCTACTTGCCGATTGCGGATTGTGGATTGTGGATTGCGGATTGACGCGGTCAGTTCAATCCGCAATTGCAAATCCGCAATCCGCAATTCGTTCCCGGGCGGTTAGCTCAGTTGGTTAGAGCGCCACGTTGACATCGTGGAGGTCACTAGTTCGAGTCTAGTACCGCCCATTGCGCGCCCATAGCTCAACTGGATAGAGCGCTTGACTACGGATCAAGAGGCTGGGAGTTCGAGTCTTCCTGGGCGCATTCGGTCGGACACTCACGGGGCGTAGCGCAGTCCGGTTAGCGCGCCTGGTTCGGGACCAGGAGGTCGGTGGTTCAAATCCACTCGCCCCGACTTCGCAGATGCAGCGCGTTCTCGTTCTACTCGTGTTGCTCGCGGCCTGCGATTCCCCCGCTGCGCCGCGTGAGTTCGTCGGTCATCTCGGTGCGACCGACGTCTGGAGCGGTGCTGAAGTCGTCGTCGTATCTCCCAGTTTTCAGACCGCGCTTCCTCATGTACGGATTGGCTCCGACACGTTGAGTGTCCGGCGCCTCGATGACTCGACGGTGGTTGCACAACTTCCCGATGGCAATGGCACGAGAACTCTGACGATCGAGACCGCCGGCTTCGAGCCCTTCAGTGCTGATGTCACGCTGTACGGTTTGCGTAGCATCGAAACGGGACCGTTGCTTGCCGGTTATCTCGAGCTGATTCCAAACACCACGCGTGTCCTGGGCGCGGGAGACGGCCTGGTGGAGGTCGACGTTCGCACCGGCAATGTCGTGAGACACTGGGACGAGACCGTTCACTCGGCCGACTGTATATCGAGCGTGGGACCGAGTGTGCGCGTAGGCTACTACGTCCTCTGGGGGAAAGACTCCGTGGGCGGTCGCTGCACGCATCCCTGGGTGTGGCATTATGGTCTGACCACGCTCGATCGTGTTGACAGTCTGCCTGCGGTGCCTGGGGCCTGGGGCATGGCAGAGATTGGGCCGCGTGGAATCATCGCGGGCGGCGACGACGTGCTGCGAATCTCCCATTGCGACTCGGCCGGGTGCACCCCGCAAACGTATTTCAACCAGGGGGGCGGGCTCGGAGGTGTATCCATCGCCCGCTCGGCAAACCGAGCGTTCCTACACCATTGGTTCGGGTTTATCGTCGATGCAACGACCGGTGACACGCTCGGCCGGCTCCCGCTCGGCCCCGGCGGCAGTCCTGCCACACAGCCGTTCTATCACGCTGAAAACGTGGCGTTTTCGGCGGGCGAAGACACGGCATATGTGGTCGGTAATATCGGCGCGTCGGGGAGCATTCTGCTGCGTATCCTGACCTCCACCGGAGCCCTCATCGACACACTGCCGCTCACCAATACGTACGCAACTGACGTCAGGGTCGACGACACCCGTATCTACGTGGCTTTACTAAAAGGCTCTGTAGGGGTCAACGCGACACGTCCCGAACTGCGGATCTACGACCGGGCGAACTTGCAGCTGATCGCGACACTGCGTGCGGCGGACGCCGACACACTCTCGCCAACGGAATGGCATCAGTTCCGGCTGGTTCCGGACCTGGTGATGCATGCGATGTACCTGGTTGCCACGGTACAGGTAGTGGGATTCGACGCTAACGCGAAGATCCTCCGCTACGATCTCCTACCATAGGACCAAACGTCCCGTTACTTTACGTTCCTCTTATCGTCATCGTCTGATCGTCTTGTTAGTTCGCGCCAGTAGCTCAGCTGGATAGAGCGTCGGCCTCCGGAGCCGAAGGTCCCGCGTTCGAATCGCGGCTGGCGCATCAGCATCACGAACTTACCCCGCCATCTCCTCCCGTTTCTTCCGCCACACCTTGTATGCGCTGACGACGAGCGGGATCATGGAGATCGCGACAACCACCAGGATCACGGTGTGCAGTCGGGCGCCGAGCGGCGTTGCGCCAACGAACCGGCCGAGCGTTACAAGACTCACCACCCAGAGAATTCCGCCGAGAACGTTATAGCCGACGAACCGGCGATACGGCATCTCGGCAACGCCGGCGACGAATGGGACGAACGTGCGGAGAATCGGAATGAAGCGCGCGATTACAATCGCGCTACCGCCACGAGCCAGGTAAAACGCATGCGCCTCCTCGAAATGGCGGCGCTTGATGAAGCGGCCGTCGGGCCGACTGAAGACCACATGCCCCGCCTTGCGGCCAAGAGCAAAGTTCAACTGATCGCCTGCGACCGCCGCGAGACACAAACTCAACGTGAGCACCACGGGGTCGAAGACTCCACCACCCACCGCGTGGGGCGAGGAAAGAATCCCCGCCGTCACGAGCAGGGAGTCGCCAGGAAGAAAGAAGCCGATCAGGAGACCAGTCTCCGCAAATACAATCGCCACGAGCGCGAGCAGGCCACCCGTGCGAATGAGTGAGATCAGCCCTTCGGTTGTGTAGAGGGATCGCAAAAACTCGCCAATAGAATCCATGCACAGGCCTCGCTAATCGGTTAGCCGCTCGTTCGAAGTGGGGCTGGCGCGCGCGCGCCTCAGAACTTGCACGCAGTGCCGTGACATTGTCACGGACGATGCCGCAATTCGCAGCAGTCCGTTCACCGGCTCGTGGGCGTTGTGGAGTAACCAAAGCCCGTGCGTCGTCGATTCGGGCACGTGGGAGCGCACCCAGATCGGCGATCGCGTCAGTTTGCGACTGGTGGATGCCGCGCGGCGGAGTCAGCGCCCCGGGTACCTCCCGAGGACACGCAGCACGGGGGCGAACGCGCGCAGCTCGGCCAGCGCCTCATCCGACTGCTCGCGCGCCTCACCCATCACGTCGAGGTAAAAGAGGTACTCCCACGGACGACCCGGTATGGGCCGGGACTCGATCTTGGTGAGATTGAGACCGCGTTCGGCGAATATCGTCAGCGCGCGATGCAGCGATCCTGGGGTGTTCGGCAACGTGAACACCAGTGAGATCTTGTTGACTCCAGCGACGCGCTCCCCATCCGCGGGCTCGCGCGCGACCACGAGAAACCGCGTGTAGTTCGCCGCGTGATCCTCGAGCCCTTCCGCGAGCACTTCTCCTCCATACAGCTCGGCCGCGAGCGCCGAAGCGATCGCCGCGTCGGCGTTCTCGCTTCCGGCAATGAGATTGCGGACGCTGCCCGCCGTGTCGTACGACGGTACGGCCACGAGCTGGGGATGCGTCGCGAAAAACCGCCGGCACTGCGCGAGCGCGACGGGGTGCGAGGCGACACGATGAATGTCGAAGAGGTCCGTCCCAGGGCGTACGATGAGGCAGTGGTGAATCCACACCTGGGTTTCTGCGACGACGTGCAAATCGTGCGCGCTCAAGAGGTCGTAATTCTCATAGACCGACCCTGCGAGCGTGTTCTCGATCGGCACGACGCCGCGGGAAGCCGCCCCCGTCGTGACGGCGTCAAACAAGTCTTCGAAGGTCGCGCACGGGACGAGCTGGATTGCTGGGCCGTGCATGTCGAGTGCGGCTGTATGACTGAACGAGCCGGCTTCCCCCTGAATGGCGACGGCGGTCATAGCGCCTGATCCGTCACTGCGCCCTGGCTGCTGCTCGACACCAGGCGGGCGTACTTGGCGAGCACGCCCGACGTATACCGCGGCGGAGGGGCGTTCCAGTTGGCGCGTCGCGTGGTCAGATCGCGGTCGACAACGTTGACACGCAACTCGCGGCGCGTCGCGTCGATCGTGATCGAATCGCCCTCCCGCACCAGCGCGATGGGACCGCCGAGTGCCGCTTCCGGAGCGACATGCCCGACGACGAGCCCGTGCGTGCCGCCCGAAAACCGGCCGTCGGTGATGAGCCCGACGGACTCGCCCAACCCCGCGCCGATGAGCGCCGCCGTCGGCGCAAGCATTTCGCGCATCCCCGGGCCACCCTTTGGGCCCTCGTACCGGATCACGATGACATCACCGGCGTGAATGGCGCCGGCCAAAATCGCGGCAAGACATGCCTCCTCCGAGTCGAAAACGCGAGCCGGTCCGGTGATCGTGTGGTTCCCCTGCCCACTCACCTTTGCGACCGCTCCCTCGGGCGCGAGGTTCCCGCGCAGAATCACGATGTGTCCGGATGGCGCGAGCGGCCGATCCCAGGGACGAATCACGTCCTGATTCGGCGCGGGTCGCGACGAAACTTCTGCCAGTACGTCTGCGACGGTGCGCCCTTCGATTGTCAGCGCATCGCCGTGCAACGCCCCCTGGGCGAGCAGAATGCTCATCACCTGGGGAATTCCGCCCGCGCGGTGCAGATCGGTCGTGACATAGCGACCAGACGGCTTCAGATCGCAGAGCACGGGAACTCGTTTCCGAACCGCCTCGAAGTCATCGATCGCGAGCGCTACGCCGGCCGCTCGCGCGATGGCGAGGAGATGCAGGACCGCGTTGGTCGAGCCCCCGATGGCCATCACGACAGCGATCGCGTTTTCGAACGCCTTGCGGGTGAGAATCTGGCGCGGCAGCCGCCGGGCGCGGACAGCGGCCGCAAGGACGATTGCCGCTCGAGCCGCACCGTCGGCCGTTTCTTGATCCTCCGCAGCCATACTGGACGAGCCCGGCAAACTCATTCCCATCGCTTCGATGGCTGCGGACATGGTGTTCGCCGTGAACATGCCGCCACACGATCCCGCACCGGGACAGGCGCGTCGCTCGATCTCCAGCAATTCACTCTGCGCCATTTTGCCGGCGCCGGCAGCGCCTACGGCTTCGAAGACGCTCACGACGGTCAAATCACGGCCCGCGTAGTGGCCCGGCTTGATGGTCCCGCCGTACACGAAGATTGCGGGGATGTCGAGCCGCGCGATCGCGATCATCGCTCCCGGCATGTTCTTGTCGCACCCACCGATGGCGAGGAGTCCATCCATGCGTTGCGCGCCGCAGGCCGTCTCGATCGAGTCGGCAATCACTTCGCGCGACACGAGGGAGTAGCGCATTCCCTCGGTGCCCATCGAAATGCCGTCGCTGACGGTAATCGTCCCGAAGAGTTGCGGCATCGCGCCGGCGCCTCGCAACGTCTCCTCGGCACGCCGCGCCAGGCGATCGAGAGCGGCGTTGCACGGCGTGATCGTGCTGTGCGCGCTGGCGATCCCCACGATTGGCTTGCCGAAATCTCCGTCCCCGAATCCGACGGCGCGCAACATGGCACGGTTTGGGGCGCGTTCGAGTCCCTGTGTAATCGCGCGGCTTCGAAAGTTGTCGCTCACGACAGTCCTTCCAGCGCTTCCGCCAGAACGAGGTCCACGATGCGCGTGCCCAGTTCCGCGGTGCCGATGTGGGGCTCACCGGGACGCGCGAGGTCCGTGGTCCGCGCTCCCGCATCCAGCGCCGCCGCGATCGCCTCGTCGACGGCGCCGGCCGCTTCCGGAAGTTGGAGGCCGTGACGGAGAAGGAGCGCAGCGGTGGCGATCGCGCCGATGGGGTTCGCCACATCGCGTCCCGCGAGCGCGGGGGCGGATCCGTGCACGGGCTCGAAGACTCCCGGGCCGGGGCCGAGCGACGCGGATGGCAGCATCCCGAGCGAGCCGGCGAGCACTGCGGCTTCATCGCTGAGGATGTCGCCGAACATGTTCTCAGTCAGCACGACGTCGAGCGACGCAGGGTCGGAGACCAATCGCATCGCCGCGGTGTCGACGTAACAATGCTCCAACCGGACGTCGGGATACTGGCCTGCGACGCGCGTCACGACGTCGCGCCACAGCTGCGAGACTTCGAGCACGTTCGCCTTGTCGACTGATGTCACCAGGCCGCGGCGATGGCGCGCTGCTTGGAATGCAACGTGCGCGACCCGCTCGATCTCGGGCGCCGTATAGACGAGGGTGTTCACCGCCCTCGTGGCCTTTCGACTGCGTGGCTCGCCGTAGTACAGGCCTCCGGTGAGCTCACGCACCACGAGCAGATCGACGCCGTGCAACCGGTCGGCCTTCAAAGGGGACGAACGGATGAGCGCCGGATGCACCGCGACCGGCCGCAGGTTGGCAAAGACGCCCAGGAGTTTGCGCAATGCCAACAGCCCGGCTTCGGGGCGCAGAGCGGGCGGCGCGTTGTCGAACGCGGGATTGCCGACGGCCCCCAGCAATACCGCATCGCTTTGGATGACGGCGTCCCGCGTGACGGTAGGCAGTGGATCATTCGCGACGGCGACGCCAGCAGCGCCGACTGGCCACGTCTCGAAAACCAACCGGATCTCGAATCGCTCGCTCACCGCCTCGAGCACGCGCACGGCTTGCGCAATGACCTCGGGCCCAATGCCGTCGCCGGGAAGCACGGCAATGGTGAAAGTCTTCATAGATGACTCCGTTCATAGGCCACGATGCGTTCTTCCTCGAGCAGAGTGCGACCAATCTCGTCCAAGCCCCTCAGTAGCAGCTGTCGGCCATAGGGATCGGCATTGAAAGGAGAGGAAAAGCCGCCGCGCTCGTGCGTCACGATCTGCTCTTCCAGGTCCACCACAAGCTCGTATGATCCGCTTGCCGCATTCCGAATCAGCCGATCGACATCGGATTCCGTCAGACGCACGGGCAGGAGGCCGTTGCGGTAGCAGTTCGCCAGGAAAATGTCGGCAAACGACGGCGCGACAATCACGCGAAACCCGTATTGGACCAGCGCCCAGACAGCGTGTTCACGCGAGCTGCCGCAGCCGAAATTCGGACCGGTCACGAGAATCGTCGCGCCTTCGGCCGTGGGGTGGTTGAGCTCGAAGTCCGGGTTGACACGCCAGTCATGGAACAGATTCGGCCCAAAGCCCGTGCGGTCGATACCCTTCAGGAACTGCTTCGGAATGATCTGATCCGTATCGATGTTGGCGCGCGGGAGCGCAACGACCTTGCCCCGGTGGCGTACGAAGGGGTTCACCATCCGCGCACGTCCACGAGGTGTCCCTCGATCGCGGCAGCCGCCGCCATCACCGGGCTCATCAGGTGCGTCCGGCCGCCCTTTCCCTGCCTGCCTTCGAAATTGCGGTTGGACGTCGCGGCGCAGCGCTCCCCTTCCCCCAGCACATCGTCGTTCATGCCGAGGCACATCGAGCATCCCGCGTTGCGCCATTCGAAGCCCGCGTCACGAAAGACGCGATCCAACCCCTCGTCCTCGGCCTGCGCCTTCACGCGCTGCGAGCCCGGCACAACCAGTGCGCGCACGCGCGCGGCAACGTGACGGCCGCGCACGACGCTCGCCGCCGCCCGGAGGTCTTCGATCCGCGCATTGGTGCACGATCCGAGAAAAACACGATCGATGGGAATGCCTTCGAGCGGCGTCCCCGGCTCGAGGCCCATGTATGCGAGTGCGCGCGTCGCGGCCTCGCGCTCGCTGGCCGTGGGGAACTGCGCGGGGTCGGGAACGCGCCCTGTGATGTCAGCGACCATTCCCGGCGTGGTGCCCCAGGTGACTTGAGGACCGACGCGCGACGCGTCGAGCGTCACCGTGGCATCGTACGTCGCGCCCGGATCCGACCGGTAGGTGCGCCAGCGTTCCTGCGCGCGCCCCCACTCCTTCCCCTGCGGTGCTCGCGGCCGACCCTCGAGATAGGCGAACGTGACTTCGTCTGGAGCGATCAGGCCTGCTCGCGCGCCCGCTTCAATCGACATGTTGCACACCGTCATGCGCTCTTCCATCGAGAGCGCGCGGATCGCGTCGCCGGTGTACTCGATCACGTGACCCGTAGCCCCCGCCGTGCCGATTTTCCCGATCAAGGCGAGGATGAGATCCTTGGCGGTGACGCCCGGCGCGCGGCAGCCCGTGATTCGCGTCTCGAGGTTCTTTGGCTTTGAAAGCACGATGCACTGGGTGGCCAGCACGTGCTCCACCTCGCTGGTGCCGATGCCGATCGCAAAAGCACCGAACGCGCCGTGGGTGGAGGTGTGTGAGTCGCCGCACACGATAAGCATCCCCGGCTGCGTCGCCCCGAGCTCGGGGCCGATGACATGCACGATCCCCTGCCGCGGGGACGTCAGGCCGAACAGCTCGATGCCGAACTCTCGCGTGTTCGCATCGAGCGAGTCCACCTGCAACGCCGAGACCGGATCGGCGATGGGCAGCGAGCGGTCGCCGGTCGGGACGTTGTGATCGACGGTGGCGAGCGTGCGCTCCGGACGACGCACGCGGCGTCCTTCCCGCCGCAATCCGGCGAACGCCTGTGGCGACGTCACCTCGTGGACCAGATGCAGATCCACGTACAGCAGCGACACGCCGTCCGCGAGCTCCTCGACGACGTGCTCGCGCCAGACACGATCGAACAGCGTCGGGCTCACGCGCGCGCTGTCCCCCGCTCGGCCACGCGCGGCGTGGTCGCCCTGGGCTTGGCGCGTTTGCCCTCTTCGGTCCACGGCATCATGGCCCGCAAGCGCGCACCGACTTCTTCGATCTGATGATTCTGGGCGGCCTGTCGGAGCTCGGCGAAGCGAGGCGCGCCCGCGCGACATTCCGCGATCCACTCTTTGGCGAATGCCCCACTGCGAATGTCGGCGAGCAAACGCCGCATTTCCTCCCGTACGGCCGGGCTGATCACGCGATCCCCGCGGGTGAGGTCTCCGTACTCCGCGGTGTTGCTGATCGAATGCCGCATGAATCCGAGGCCGCCGCGATAAATGAGATCGACGATGAGCTTCAACTCGTGCAGGCACTCGAAATACGCCATTTCCGGTGCGTACCCCGCCTCGGTCAGCGTTTCGAACCCGGCTTTGATGAGTGAGGTCACTCCACCGCACAGCACAGCCTGCTCGCCGAACAGATCCGTCTCGGTCTCTTCGGCGAAGGTCGTGGCAAGCACGCCGGCGCGTGAGCACCCGATCCCCGTTGCGTACGCAAGCGCATTGGCGAGTGCCTTCCCGCTGGCATCTTGATGCACGGCGACCAGTCCCGGCACCCCCCGGCCCGCCTGGTATTCGCTGCGGACGAGACTCCCGGGCGACTTGGGGGCGATCATCGAAACGTCCACGGCAGGAGGGGGCACGATCTCACCGAAGTGGATATTGAACCCGTGGGCGAACATCAGCGTCTTCCCAGGGCCGAGCGCGGGAGCAACGGCGGTCTCGTAGACCGCGCGCTGTTCCTGATCAGGAACGAGCATCATGATCGTGTCGCCCGCCTTCGCTGCCTCGGCGACCGGCCGCACCTCGAGGCCGTCAGTGGCCGCCTGTTTCCACGACGCGCCGTTCTGCCTCAAGCCGACAATGACGCGTGCGCCGCTCTCGCGCAGGTTCTGCGCGTGAGCGTGCCCCTGGCTCCCATAGCCGATGATCGTGAACACGCGATCGTGCAGTCGCGCGCGGTCGGTGTCCGACTCGTAATAGACGCGTACCGCTGAGCTCATGACGCCTCCAGATGGAGCAATGGATGTGGCGCTCGCCTTGCGAACGCCGACCACGTTGTGGAGCTGCAGGACAAGACTTTGGACCGTCGCGTCGTCCGCGTCGATCTCGCATGACATCCTCCAGATGCCGGGCGGTCCATTCGAATCCACCGCGAGCGCCCGGATGGGCCGGTTGCACCGGCGCAATACACCGCATGCGCGACCGAGCGTCAGGAGGTCGCTGGACAGCAGCACGTTCAGCGTGCGCGGAGCGTTCATACCGGCGCGGCCTCAAGCGGCTCGGACAAGGAGCCACCGGGCACGATCATCGGGAACACGTTGGCCTCTTGCTCGATCACCAGCTCGACCAACGCCGGGCCCGGCACGTTATTAGCCTGGCGTAACGCGTCGGTGACTTCGCTCTGCTGCTTGACGCGCCATCCCGGAATGCCGTAGGCCTCGGCCAGTTTCACGTAGTCGGGACTCCAAATGGGCGTGTTGGAATAGCGGCCGCCGTGGAAGAACTGCTGCCACTGCCGGACCATGCCGAGGTAGCCGTTGTTGAAGATCGCGAGCTTCACCGCGAGCCGTTCCTGCACCATCGTGGCGATCTCAGCCATGTTCATTTGGAATCCGCCGTCGCCGGAAATCGCCCACACGGGCTCCCCGGGGCGCGCCAAGTGCACGCCCATCGCCGCGGGCACTGCAAATCCCATCGCACCGAGACCGCCCGAGGTGATGTGCGTGTTCGGGCGCTGGAAGGGATACCGCTGTGCGACCCACATCTGATGTTGGCCAACGTCGGAAACGATCGTACAATGACCACCCGTCACTTCTGACAGCGTGGAAAGGATGACGTCCGGTGATAGGCCGCCAGTGAACGCTTCCGCTTTCTGACGCATCA
>DATFVZ010000008.1:0-2159 GCA_035259785.1 Gemmatimonadales bacterium | reverse complement strand
GGAAGCCCGTCCTCGTCGCGGAAATACGGGCAGCGCGTTCGTTGCATGATGTTGCCGCCGATCGACGCCATGTTGCGGAGTTGGCCCGAGGCGGAGAACAGCAGGGCCTCGGCGATAACGGGGAATTGCTCCCGGACGTCGCGGTGGGCCGCCACCTCGCTCATTCGCGCAAGCGCGCCGATGCGCAGCCGGCCGTCCGGCCCGAGATCAATCCGCGACAGACTGGAGAGACCGTTTATGTCCAGCAGCCGCTCAGGAGCCGCAGCCCGATCCTTGATCAGGCCGAGGAGGTCCGTACCGCCGGCGATGAATGCCAGCTGCGGGTCACGCGCGTGCTCCGCGACGGCGTGCGCGGGAGTGTCCGTCCTTGAGAGCGCGAACGGATGCATGACTCAGCTCCTCCCCGCGGCCTCGGCGACAGCCGCGACAATGTTGGGGTAGCAAGCGCAGCGGCAAAGATTTCCGCTCATGCGCTCGCGGATCTCCGCGCGCGACAGATCTGCCAAAGTAAAGGACTTCGCGAGGTCATCCGTCGCTGCGCTGGGCCAACCGGCCTTGGCCTCTTCGACGGCCGCAACAGCGGACATGATCTGGCCGGGCGTACAGAATCCGCATTGGAAGCCATCGTGCTCGATGAACGCGGCCTGCATCGGATGTAGAACGCCGTCGCGCGCGAGGCCTTCGATCGTGGTGATCTGTTTCCCGTCCTGCATCGCCGCGAGAGCCATGCAGGACAGGACACGGCGACCATCGACATGGACCGTGCAAGCGCCGCACTCGCCGCGATCGCAGGCCTTCTTCGTGCCGGTGAGGCCAAGGTGCTCGCGCAATGCCTCAAACAATGTCGTCCGCGGCTCGTCCGTCAGCGTGCGGACACGTCCGTTGACGGTCACCGTCACCGGCATGAGGGGGGTCACCGTGCTCACCGCGCGCTCGCCCGAGCGCCGGTGTGAAGCGCCACTTCTGGCACAGAGCCCGTCCAGGTCCTCAAGATAGCCAACGTCGCCTTGCACGCCACGATGTTCCGGCCGATCGAAGCGACGGTCTTGTTCAGTTCTTCATGGCGGCGGGCGAAGATATAGACGAACGCTCCTTCAGCAACGAACCGCTGGGCCGCTGCCAGTCCAATCCCGCTGGTGGCGCCGGTAATCACGGCGACCTTGTTCTGCAGTCTCGACATCGTTGGTTCCTCAATCGCTGGAATCAGGCGCGACGCCATCGCTCCCTGGTGCAGGGATTAAGGCCCTTCATTGGTGAGGCGGTAGGCGACCTGACCGAATAGCGATTATTCCTGTTTGGAATTATCGAATCCGACACTTCAACTCAGTCACCCAGTCGACTGCCCAACAACGTTGACAGAGGATCTAACGCCGGCTTTGAAGCTCTTGAACCGGACAACGTCGAGGGCCGCGGTTGGCGATCCGGCGATCCGAGTTCACCGCGCTTCGCGAAGTACGACGGTATTCAGAAGCGGCAGGGCCTTCTCACCGTGAAGGCCTGCCCCGCGTGTTCACCGCAAATCGCCTGTCGAAGCTTTCCTCCGTGATCTCGCGAGCGGCAGAGGGTCTCGGTGGTAGTTGGTGTCGATCGAGGCGCACCAGTCGATTTCACGGAGAATTAGATCTGGATTGAAGATCATCGAGGCGCCGAGGGAGAGCGCACTGATCACGAACTCGGACGCGCACATTGAACGCCAATGGTCGGCAAAACCCTCCCCCACCTAACGCTTTTGTTTCGGGGAGAGTACGCCAGTTCATCGCAGTCTCCCACCGGGGCGAAGCGGACGAGTTCTAAAGAGTCATTTTCGAAGTGCGGCGATACTGCGCATTTCGATCTTAAGCTTCGGTCCGGCGAGAGCGTCGACCCCGATAATCGACCAGGCAGGGAAGGGACGCACGGTGCATCGCTCCTTCACGGGAAGAAAGTCCGCAAGGTTCTTCTTCAGATCTACGTGGTAGCTGATGACTTCGACGAGATCGGCCATGGTCAGGCGTTCAAGCCGCAAAATCTCGGCAGTGCGCTGAAATGCCAATTCCGCCTGCTCCCCCACCGAATCCGGAACTGATCCATCAGGTCTGGCTCCAACCACACCGGCAATGAACAGCAATCCTCCGGCCCGAACTGCTGGCGAATAACCGAATTTTTCGAACGTCGCGAAA
>DATFVZ010000007.1:0-3146 GCA_035259785.1 Gemmatimonadales bacterium | reverse complement strand
GGGGTGGCCGGAGATGAAGAAGCCGAGCACGGCCTTTTCCCGGACTAGGCGCTCGTGCTCGCTCCACGGCTCCACCTCGGGGAGGGGGGACGAGGGACGGGGGACGGGTGTCTCATCTCCGAACAGGGCGTGCTGGCCCGTGAAGCGCTCCTGCTGGCGGACCTGCGCTTCGCTGAAGGCATGATCGAGCGCAGCGACGAGCTGTGACCGTTCGCCTCCCAGCGAATCGCACGCGCCCGCATCGATCAACGATTCGATGACCCGCTTGTTGCAGAGCCGCAAGTCGATGCGGTCGCATAACTCCACGAGCGATCGGTAGGGCCCGTCCTTTCGACCTGCAATGATCGAAGCAATTGCGCCCTCCCCGACATTGCGGACGGCGCCGAGTCCAAAGCGAATCCGCTGTTCGCCCACGACCGTAAACTTGTACCCCGACTCGTTGACGTCCGGCGCCAGGACCTGAAGCCCAAGCTCGCGCGCCTCGTTGATGTACTGCACGACCCGATCGGTGTTGCCGATTTCCGACGACAACAGCGCGGCCATGAACTCGGCGGGATAGTGCGCCTTGAACCAGCCGGTCTGGTAGGACAGGATCGAGTACGCGACCGAGTGTGACTTGTTGAAACCGTACCGGCCGAACGTCTCGATCTGCGCCGCGATTTCCTCGACCGTGCGTTTGTCGTGACCGCGGGCGATCGCGCGCTTCACAAAATTGGCGAGCTCTTCCTGGATCAGCTCCCTGATCTTCTTCCCGACCGCCTTGCGGAGCACGTCGGCTTCGGCGAGCGAATAGCCAGCCAGCGCGCTGGCGATGCGCATCACCTGCTCCTGGTAGACGATCACGCCATACGTCGGCGCGAGAATCTCTTCGAGGGCGGGATGCGGGTAGCGGACCTTCTCACGGCCCAGCTTCCGGTTTATGAAGACGAGATACATCCCCGTATCGAGCGGTCCGGGCCGAAGCAATGCGTTCGTTGCAACCAAGTCGTCGAAGCGGTCACACTTCATGTTTCGCAGACAATCGGTCGCAAGCGGCGATTCAAACTGGAAGATGCCGGCGGTCCGGCCTGACCGGAGCAACGCGTACACCTTGGGATCGTCGAGGTCGGGGCGCTCGAGATCGATCGTTATGCCGTGCCGCTCCTGAACCATGTTTGCGGCATCATGCAGCACAGTCAGCGTCTTGAGACCGAGCAGGTCGATCTTCAGCATGCCGACCTGCTCGAGCCCGATCATGTCGTACTGCGTAATGATCGCATCGGCGTCGGTCTTGGAGTCGGGCGCCGTGCAGACGGGGACATAGTCGGTCAGCGGTCCGGGTGCGATGACGACACCAGCCGCATGCACGGACGCGTGTCGGGCAAGCCCCTCAATCCTGGCTCCTAGATCCAGTACTTTCCCGATTCTCTCGTCCTGGGCGGCGGCGGCTTTGACCTCGGGCACCTTTTCGCTCGCTTCCGCGAGCGTCACGCTGAACGCGGGGCCGGACGGAATCAGCTTGGTGAGCCGCTCCACGTCGCCCATTTCGACACGCAGGGTTCGCGCGACATCGCGGAACGCGGCACGCGCCTTGAGCGTCCCGAAGGTGATGATCTGTCCGACAGACTCACGGCCGTAGCGCTCGCGGGCGTACTCGAGCACTTCACCGCGCCGCTCGAAACAGAAATCGAGATCGATATCCGGCATCGAGATGCGTTCGGGGTTGAGGAAGCGCTCGAACAGCAAATCGAACTGGAGCGGATCGACGTTGGTGATGCGCAGCGCGTAGGCGATCAGGGAGCCGGCCGCCGAGCCGCGTCCCGGTCCCACGGGGATGCCGCGGTCGCGCGCAGCTTTGATCAAATCGTACACGATCAGGAAATAGCCCGCGTAGCCCGTTCGTGTGATGACATCGAGCTCGTACTCGAGCCGCTGCTCGACCGCGGCGGGCAGTGGATCGCCATAGCGCTCGGTCGCGCCCTTGCGTGCCAGATCCACCAGCAGGTCGCGGTCCGTCGCGAACTCCGCGGGACGGGGATACTGCGGCAGGAAATAGCGCTTCTCGAAATCGAACTCGCACAGCTCCGCGACGCGCGCGGTTTCGGTGAGCGCGTCCGGCCGATAGCCGAACAGCTCGCGCATCTCCTTTTCCGACTTGACGTAGCTTTCCTGGCCGAAGAAGCGAAAGCGTTTCGGGTCGTCGAGGTCCTTGCCCGTGCCGATTGCGAGGAGGACGTCGTGTGCTTCGGCGTCTTCCCGCTTCAGATAATGGGCGTCGTTGGTTGCGGCGACCGGCAGGCCCACGTCGGCGGCGAGACGGAGCATCCCTTCCGTGACGAGCTTCTCTTCGGGCAGGCCGTGATTTTGGACCTCGAGCCAGAAGCCGTTCGGCCCGAACGTGCGGGCAAACCACTCGGCGCTCGCCCTGGCGGCTTCGTAGTTCCCCTGCCGCAGATACAGCGCGATCTCGCCCGAGAGGCAGGCAGCGAGTCCCACAATACCGTCCCGGTGTTGCTCCAACACCTCCTTGTCGATGCGCGGCCGGCGGTAATAGCCCTCGAGAAACCCAATGGACGAGAGCTTGATCAGATTCTGATAGCCCGTCCGGTTCTTGGCGAGCAGGACGAGGTGAGAGTACGGCGCGCCGCCCGGCGCGTCCGGCGACGGTTTCTCGCGGGCATGCCGGCTGCCGAACGCGAGGTACGCCTCAAACCCCAGAATGGGCCGGATTTTTCGCGCTTTCGCTTCGGCATAGAACGACCACGCGCCGTACAGGTTGCCGTGATCTGTGATAGCGAGCGAATCCATGCCCAGCGCCTGCACCCGATCCAGCAGATCCGGGATCCGGTTTGCGCCGTCGAGGAGAGAGTACTCAGTGTGGGTGTGGAGATGAACGAACGGCATGGTTACGCCGCTGAATCTGCCGTATCTTGCGCGCTCATGCAATGGCTGTTGCTTGCGGTCACATTCATCGTCACCGCGATCCTCCAGCGATTCGCTCGCGCCGCGGGGACGGGCGGGCCGTTGCCGGTCGAGGCACGCGCCGCGTTATCGCTCGGCCTGCTGTTGCTAGCGGCCTACGTCGCGGGGATGCTCGCGCAACGAATCCGATTGCCGCGCATTGTCGGATATCTGCTCGCCGGCTTCGTCGCGGGACCGGGATGGTT
>DATFVZ010000006.1:0-3249 GCA_035259785.1 Gemmatimonadales bacterium | reverse complement strand
CGGCGGGTCCAGCCATTCGAGTGCGAGAACCCGCGGGCGGCGGCGACCGGCGACTCGCGTCCGCACGGCCGCGATGCGGCCCTGCATGTCGGCAACGAGGCGATCGGCGCGATCGCTGGTGCCCGTCGCGCCACCGACGTCGCGAATGCTTTTGAAAATGGCGGACAAGTCGTGCGCATCGAGCGTCAGCACTTGAGTCCCTGTGGACAACTTCAATGCATCGTGGACCTGGTTCTCCGGTACGGCGCAGACGTCGCAGATGCCCTGCGTGAGCACGAGGTCTGGCTCGAGCGCCGTGATTCCGGGGACGTCGATCTCATAAACGCTCCCATGATCGCGCAGCGCCGCGCGCACGGCTGCATCGATCTCTTCGCTCGACCGTCCGTCGAGCTCCACGCGTGCCCGTGAGAGTCGCGGCCGATCGACGATGGTCGTTGGATAATCGCAGCTGTGTGAAATACCGACGAGCCGGTCCTCGAGACCCAGCGCGCTAACGATTTCCGTGGCGCTCGGGAGTAACGACACGATTCGCCGCCCCTTCGCCGCTGCTTTCAAAGCCCCACCGCGAGCCGTCCACCTACCAAGATCGTGCGGCCTCGCGGCCGATATCCCGCAATCTCCTGCGTCTGATCGTTGAACAGATTCTCGACCCGTCCGGAGAGTACGAAGCGATCGAGGTGGTATTCGACAGCCAGTTTGACGCGCGTGTAGGGATCCAGCACCACGCGTCGCTGCCCAAGGGGACGATTGAAGTCGAGATCGTCACGGTGCCCCACCCATTTCCCACCCACCATCAGGTGGAGCCGCCCGCTCGCCGCTTGGAGCTCGGGACTGACCGTGTGCCCCGGGCGCCGGATCAGCGGCTCGCCAGGAATGAACAACCCATCGGGATCGTTTGGTGTGCCTGACTCTTCGACTCGCGTATGTAGATATGTGTAACGCAGGGAAAACCCGATCGTGCGCGAGACATTGGCAGCGATGCTTGTCTCGACGCCGTTCGCGCTGGCGGCGCCGACGTTGAAGTAGTTGACGGAGTCAGGAAGCAACGGTGTCGACGAAAACTCGATGAGGTCCCGGAAGTCCTGATTGAAGTACGTCACGGTGATGCCGCGATACTCGACCCCGACCTCCCAGCTCCCGGACCGTTCAGGCTCGAGCGTCGGATTGCCGCGTACGAAGCCGGTCGCGTAGTTCTCGAAAAACGAGGGCTCCTTGAAGCCGATGCCGGTGGATGCACGAAGCCGCGCTGCCTCCGAGAGGTGATAGACGATGCCCGCACGATAGGTCCCATGCGTACCGAACTGTGAGTTGTCGTCGAGGCGTCCGCCCGCCGTGACCGTCGCGCGTCCACGCGACACAACGGCTTGCGTGAGGTAGCCGACTGTGGTGCGGTCGACGTCGATGGGCGGATTCGGGAATGTGCCGAACGACGCGCTGAATTCGCTGGTCCCGCGTTGGCGTTGATCCTCGTACTCAATTCCTGTGGTCACGGCGACCTTGTCGGCATTGCTCCACGTGAGCAGTGCGTTCGTGCTCGAGCGCAAGACCCAATCGTTGCTCCAGAATGTCCCATCCTCACCCGGAGAGTCCGGCTCATCGTTGTAGAGCATTCGCGCTTCGTGTCGCGCCCCACCGAAGCGCACCTCCCAATGACCCGCGAACGCATGCTTGGCGCTGAGGCTGAAGAGAGGTCCCCGCTCCGCATTACGTTGATTGGAGTCGACCGGGGCGCCGGCCCCGTTCGTCGGGACGTGGTAGATCGCGTCGCCGTAGCGGTAGAGGAGGCCCATTTCCCAACCGCTGTTGGGAAGAACGAATTGGAGGGCCACACTGCCAATGCTGTTGCGGTACGTGTTGTTGTAGGAATACAACCCATCGGAGAAGAAGCGTGACAACCGAGCGGAGTACTTCAACCGTTCGGTACCGCCCGTTACGTCGAACGCCGCATCGCTCGATCCGTACGTCCCCGCTTGCAGCTCGGCACCCACGCGGGTTCGTGCCGCCGTCCCGTGCTTTGTGAAGATCTGCACCACGCCTGTCATCGCGTCGGAACCGTACAACACGCTGGCGGGGCCGCGCACAATCTCGATGCGGTCGATGTTGTCAGTGGTCAGATTGGCGAGATCGATGCTCCCGCCCGGCTGATTCAGGGGAACGCCGTCGAGCAGCACTTTAACGTAGTCACTCTCGCCGCCGCGCATGAACAGCGATGTCTGGCCGCCGTAGCTGCCCGTCTCGAGCACGAACGCGCCGGGCGCGAGTTGCAACGCGTCCGCGACCGTGCGAATGCCCTCAGCCACGAGATCGCTGCCCCGCAAGACGGTGATCGCGGACGAAAGCCGGTCCGCGCGCATGGGCACGCGCGTGCCGGTTACGACGACGGGGTTCAGCGTGACGGTGTCTTGAGGCTGCTGCGTCGCGAGCGCGAGCGCCAGCGTGGCGATCTTCATCGAGCGTCCTTGGATTGACGGAGTGGAACCATGTGCGGGCGGCCTTCGACAGTCTGCAGCACGACGGGCCAGTCGAAAACGCGCTCGATGGTTTCGCGCGTCAGCACGTCCGTCGCGGCGCCGGAAGCGACCGGATGCCCGTCGCTCAAGAGGAGCAGCGAGTCGGCGAACCGCGCGGCAAGATTGAGATCGTGGGTAATCATCAGCACGCCGAGGCCCTGGCTATCGACGAGCCCACGCACCAACTCGAACAGGCCCATCTCGTGTCGCAAGTCGAGCGAAACTCCAGGCTCGTCCAGCACGAGCAGGCGCGGCTCCTGCGCCAGTGCGCGCGCGATTCGGACGCGCTGGTACTCGCCGCCCGACAGCGTCCACAGCCACCGCTCGGCCAGAGACTCGACATCGCAGGCTAAGAGAGCGCGCTGCACCGCGGTGTGATCTTCTGGGCGCTCTCCGCCCCACATCGAGAGGTGGGGGTAGCGACCCAGGAGCACCGTCTCGCGCACGCGTTGTGGGAAAAGATTGTCCTCGCGCTGTGGCACGACGCCGATGACTCGCGCAAGCTCCTGGCGCGGCCAATCCTGCGCCGCTCGATCGCCGATCGTGGCCGATCCTGCTTGTGGCCGCAGCGCACCCAACGCGACGCGCACGAGAGTAGTTTTCCCGCTGCCGTTGGGTCCGAGGACGGCAATGAACTGGCCGGGCTCGACGATCAGAGAGACGTCCTCGAGCGCCTCGCGATCTCCGCGCGGATATCGGTAATGCACCCCACGCACGTCGATCACGCGATAGTCCAGCG
>DATFVZ010000005.1:0-2971 GCA_035259785.1 Gemmatimonadales bacterium | reverse complement strand
CAAGCCGATGTGACCGGCCGCGACAGCCCTTCGTCGACGTCACATTCCGCTGACCCCGTTTGTCATAAGAGGAGACGAACGAGACGCTCTCGAGGTGACAGTAAGGGGCAGGCCTTTCCATGGTAGCTACAGCCGTCCTCGCTCCTGTGTCCCGAAACCGCACGATCGTGTACTGGACGGCGACGGCCCTGGTCGCTGCAGAGTTCGCAGTCTGGACGTCGGTTTCGTAAACGGCTAACGGTGATCGATGGAAGAAGTCAGATGTCGCCGATAGTGCGCGCGACCGCGATCGACTGATCGTAGTCGCTCGCATCGCCAGGGTCTTGAACGAACTGGCTGTCGCTCTTCGAACCTCAATCGTGGCGCCGTATCCATCGACCGCACCCATTTCACGCCTCATCGAAGCGCTCGGAAGGTGAGGATCGGCTACATTAATCTGGTCAGGGCAGTCATGAACGAACTGGCTACGCGTGCGGCTGGACGATACACGGACGTTACCGTGAATCCATATCCGCTCGGCGTAGCCACTTGGCCTGCGGCCCTGATCGTGTGGAGCCCCGGCTTCACCTCAACACCGCATCGGCATCCCGCGATGCAGCTGGTGCTGACCTTGAGCGGCTCGCTCCGTATCCGCGGCGGCCGCGGCCGGCGGTGGAAGCGCTGCGGCGCCGCCTTGGTGCGCTCGAACGCTGTTCATGAGGTGGACACGCAGCGCAATTCCGTCGTCCTGGCCTACGTCCATCCGCAAAGCGAGTTGGGGGTCGCCCTAGCCGAACTGCTCATCGACGACATCACCCCTGTCGCCCCGCGGCTGGTGGTGGGATGGCGGGCGACGCTTGGATCACCGGTGAGCCGGGAAATGGTCGAGCATTGGATCACGCGTCGACTCTTGAACGGCCAGTTGCCGGACGGCGACGCCCGGCTGCGACGGGTGCTGAAGTACATGCGCGCGCGCATCGCAACGTCGAACCATTTTCCGCTGAGCGAGCTCGCCATGGTGGCCGGGCTGTCAGCGTCGCGCTTCCAGCACGTCTTCCGGCAGGAATTCGGCGTCGCGGTGCGGCCGTACATTCGCTGGCTCCGCCTTCAATGGGCGGCGTGTGACCTCATCGCCGGCGAAAGCCTTTCACAGGCGGCCCATGCCGCGGGGTTCTCTGATGCCGCGCACATGAGTCGCACCTTCCGCAGCACCCTCGGCGTGGCCCCGAGCGACATCTCTCGCCGGGCTCACGTTAATCTCGGCTTGTGGCATCCTTGACCCCTTGTTCTCCTCGACGCCACGGGATGCGTTGATAAAGCCAGCCGGTGTCGTGTGACCTGCCGTTCACCTGCGTGATCTGCGACGCAGTATCCGAATAGACGAGGCCTGTCAAAGGGGCGGCCGCATTGGAACGCCGACCCGATTCCGCGAGCGCGTGCCTTGCGAACCAGGGCGAGGCGACCCCGCCGACGACCGGCGCTACGGCCTACAGCCAGTTCGTTCAAGACTTCGCTGACAACACCGACTAGGATCCGGCGCTCGGTGCCTCGCAGCCGAAACCGGAACGGAGGAGAACAACCATGCCAGTCGTCACTATCACGGGTCCATCAGGACTCACCAAGGATGCAAAGAAGCAGCTGATCGAAGAAACCCTGCACGTCCTCGCCGACACGATTTTTCTGCCCGATGACCGCGTGTACATCCACGAGGTGCCCGTCGAGAACGTCGGTCACACGCCGCTGCTCGAGGTCACGCACGGTGAATCGTGGGCGGTCCAGTCGGAGCCCGCGCGGATCTTCGTCGAGGTTACTGCCCCGCCCGGCCTCCCAATCGAGACCAAGCGCAAGCTGATGCGAGGACTCACGGAGGTCGCTGGGCGGGCGTACGGCCGCAAAGACCTCCGCAACGTGCTCGTTTCACTCGACCAGCACAAGCCGGAGGACTTTGCGGCCAACGGGTTCCTTCAGACCGAAAACCCGGAAATGGGTCCGTTCGCGGCAACTCTGCAGCGTAAATGAGCGCAGGCTGAAAAGACTTCGAACATGGCAAGCACGCAGAGTCTGGCCAATCGAGAACACTGGGAAGCCGCCGCTCGCAACGGGCCACAGGCCCCGGACGTAGCAGTCGAATGGAACGATATCCATTGGACGCCACTCACCGCTGAACCCCGGGGAGTCGACTATATCGAGGTAAATGCCGACGGGGTGCCTGCAATGTGGATCCGCCCGAAAGGGGCTGTGGATGATCGCGTGATCTTCTATTCACACGGCGGCGGTTTCGTGTCGGGCTCGATCTATACGCATCGGAAGTTGGTCGGGCATCTGGCCAAGGCGTCGGAATGCCGGGGACTGCTGTTCGAGTTTCCGTATGCACACGAAAGCAAACATCCGGCTCAGCTCGAGACTGCGGTAATTGTCTATCGCTGGTTGCTGGACCAAGGGGTCAGCGCCGAGCACATCGTCGTCGCCGGAGAATCCGCCGGCGCGATTTTGACTGTTGGCCTGCTGCAGCGAGCTCGGGAAGGTGGGTTGCCGCAACCGGCTGCCGCAATGATTATGTCCGGCTGGTTTGATCTGGCGGCCACTGGGGCCAGCTTCGTGACCAACCGTGAGAAGGATCCCTTTTTCGGGAAATCGACAGTGGAGTGGCTGGCGTCGAATTTCGTTGGCGACGGTAACCGCCGCGATCCATCTGCCAGCCCCCTCGACGCAGATCTTGCGGGATTCCCGCCGATCTATCTGCAGGCCGGAGGCGACGAGAGCCTTGTCGATGACAGCAGAATGTTTGCCGAGCGAGCCACGCAAGCCGGTGTCGACGTCACGCTCGATGTGTTTCCCGAGATGCTGCACAGCTTCCAAATGATGGCTGGCCGCGCCCCCGAAGCAGACGACGCCGTCCGGCGCTTCGCCGAATGGGTTCGGCCGAAGCTGGGCCTTCGAGACGAAGAAACAACGGCAGCTCAATGAGACAGCTGATCGTGTCGAGTTTCTT
>DATFVZ010000004.1:0-12624 GCA_035259785.1 Gemmatimonadales bacterium | reverse complement strand
GAAATCAGCTCGGCGCGGACTGTGCCATATGTCTGCAGCTCGAGCAAGTCGAACAGCATCGCGAGCACGTTGCGGCGCAGATCCTGCGCGTACTCGCGTGCCACTTCGGTATGCAGGTATTCGATCTCTTTGTCGTCGAGGAAGTACAGCGTCGTATCGAAATCATCGATCGAGACGAGCCCCTCACGTTTGGCTGGCGCTTCTTCCTCGACCTGACGGCGAATCGCGGCGGGATCGGTGGTGACCACTTCCTCGGGCCCGAGGGCGCCGGGGTCTGAGCGCTCGATGGGTACGGCATTTTCGCCGGCGAGCTCGCGAAACGTGTAGCTGACAAACTGGAAATCTTCAGCCCACAGCAGCGTCAGGAGATCGTCGGGCGCGTCCGCCTGCAGATTCCTCGCCTGCTGCAGCACGCCGAGGAACCGCACGATTTCGACTTCTTCGATGCCCGGTTTGAAGGTGAGTGAACGCACGCCGTCCTTGAACAAGGTCCAGGCGATGCTCTCGTGCCGCTGGTCCTGGGTGTAGACGACGTGGTCATCCCAGCGCATCTCCGTCTCGCCGATATCGAGGATCAGGTCCTCCGTCCCTTGCCAGATCTGCCGGAAGGAGCTGCGAATATTGTCGACGGCGCGCTGGTAGACGGGATTGTTCGGCAGGTACAGCTGCGTCGCCCGCATCCCTTTGCTGACGACCTGCATCAGCTCCTCCACCTGCGATGGAGGGAGGGCGATGTCGGGGGTCTCGTGCGCAGGCCTTGTCAGAGCGCGGCTCCCGTAAGCTCGGCGACCATGGCGACGTCCTTGTCACCGCGGCCGCTCAAATTGATCAAGATGAGATCGTCGGAGGCTCGCCGGCTCTTCATGACCCACGCGATCGCGTGAGCGCTTTCGAGTGCCGGGAGTATGCCTTCGAGTCGCGACAGCGCGGCGAAGGCGTTCAGCGCCTCCCGATCGGTCACGGCGTCATAGAATACGCGGCCCGTGTCTTTCAGGTAAGCATGTTCGGGCCCGACACCCGGGTAATCGAGACCGGCGGACACGCTGTGCGCGGGTTGCACCTGGCCGTCGGCGTCCTGCAGCAGATAGCTGCGACTCCCATGGAAGACGCCGGGGCGTCCGGCGGCGAGTGTCGCCGCGTGACGATGTGTCGCCACGCCCTCGCCCGCGGCTTCGATGCCGACGAGCTGCACCTCGGTATCGTCGAGAAACGCTGAGAAGATGCCCATCGCGTTCGAGCCGCCACCCACGCACGCCACGACCACGCTCGGCAGACGCCCGAGCTGCTCGAGCACCTGGGCTCGGGCTTCGCGTCCGATAATCGACTGGAAGTCGCGCACCAGACGGGGGAACGGATCGGGACCCACTACCGAGCCGATGATGTAGTGAGTCGTGGTGACATTCGTCACCCAGTCGCGCAACGCTTCGTTGGTGGCGTCCTTGAGGGTGCGGGTGCCGGACGTGACGGGGACGACCTTCGCTCCCATCAACTCCATGCGGTACACGTTGAGGCGTTGGCGCCGCATGTCCTCCTCACCCATGTACACGATGCATTCGAGACCGAAACGGGCGCAGACCGTCGCAGTCGCGACGCCGTGCTGACCGGCCCCGGTTTCGGCGATGATGCGCCGCTTCTTCATGCGCTCGGCGAGCAATACCTGCCCGAGCGTGTTGTTGATCTTGTGCGCGCCGGTGTGGTTCAAGTCCTCACGCTTCAGAATCACGCGAGCCCCAACCTGCGCCGAGAGCCGCGGGACCGCGGTGATCGGCGTCGGCCGACCGACATAGTTCTTGAGCAGCTCGTCGAGCTCCGACCAAAAGCTGGTGTCAGCGCGAGCCGCATCGTAGACGCCGGCTAGCTCCTCGAGTGCTTGCATCAGCGTCTCGGGAACGTAGCGGCCGCCATAGGGGCCGAATCTGCCAACGATCGATGTGTCTGTTGTGGTCATCTTATCTTTCGCTTCACCCCCACGAGCGCTCTCACGGCCTCCTCCGGATCCTCCTCACGCGCCACACTGGTTCCCACGAGGACGAGATCGGCGCCCGCGGCGGCAAACCGCTCGACATCCTGGCGCTGCTCCACGCCGCTTTCGGCGACGACGACGACCGCCGAGGGAATCCGGCGGATGATTTGCTCGGCACCGCGCATGTCGATCGCGAAGGTCGACAAGTCGCGCGCATTCACCCCGAGCGCACTGGGGTTCGCCGCGAGCGCCGCATCGAGCTCTTCCTCGGCGTGGACCTCAACCAGCGTTCCCAATCCCCAGGAACGGGCTGTTCGTGCCAGGGTGCGAAGTTGCGCTCCGGAGAGTACTCGTGCGATCAGCAGCACGGCACTCGCCCCCGCAGCCCGCGCTTCCATTATCTGGAGCTCGTCCAGAATGAAGTCCTTGCGCACCACCGGCACGGAGACTGATGCCGCCACGCGCGACAGGTCCTCGAGCGATCCACCAAAGTGCGCCTCTTCGGTCAGCACCGAAATTGCCGTCGCCCCGCCGCGAAGGTAGGCTCGTGCATGGGTTATGGGATCGAGATCGGTGCGAATCGCCCCCTGGGACGGCGAGCGGCGCTTCACTTCCGCGATCAGCCCGACCGATCCAGTGAGCTCCCCGGGAAAGGGCCGAACCGCCGGCCCGGCTGCCGCTCGCTTCTCGAGCTCGGTAGCCTGCACACGAAGCGCGGTCACACGCCGACGCGCTCCGGCCAGGATAGCGTTCAATGAGGTGGCGTGCGGGTTATCTGGCATCCTTGCGTTCGGTCGTTCTTCGGGTAGATTATTGCTTCGGTAAATCTTCGGGAGCCACGCCATGCCGGTCACGCGTCGCCAGCGCGAGATCCTCGATTTCATCACCAAGCACCTCGACGAGAAGGGCTACGCCCCGAGCTTCGAGGAGATCGCGCGTCAGTTCGGCTTTCAGTCCCTCGCTACGGTTCATGAGCACCTCACCAATCTGGAACGCAAGGGATACATCCGCCGCACCCATAATGAAAGTCGCGCCATCGAGGTGGTGCCCCCGAAGGGTCAGACCGGCGCGACGGAGCTTCCCCTGCTCGGATTGGTGGCGGCCGGCCGGCCAATCGAGGCGATCAGCAACGACGAAACGATCGCGGTTCCCGACGAGCTCCTGCCGCGGCGCGGTCGCAGCTACGTCCTGAAAGTGCGCGGCGATTCCATGATCGACGAGCACATCAAGGATGGCGACTACGTCGTCGTGCAAGAACGCAATCAAGCGGACGCAGGGCAAACGGTGATCGCGCTCGTGCATGGCGAGGGCGCGACGGTGAAAAAGTTCTACCGCGAGCCCGGCGGCTGGATTCGACTGCAACCCGCCAACGATACGCTGCAACCGTTGCGGCTCAACGAACGCGACGTGATCGTCCAGGGCGTGGTGGTCGGCGTCATCCGGAAATACTAGCCGTCGCTTTCCGAAGGCGCTCGAGGGCCGCGCGCGCGGCCCCCGACGCGACAACCTCGCGCGCCCGTCCGATGCCTTCGGCGAGCGAGCCGGCGATGCCGGCCACGTAGATCGCCGCGCCGGCATTGAGCAGCACCGCCGCCAGGCCGGACTGATCCGCCGATCCGTTGCCGAGAATCCGCTCCAGCCGTTCGGCGTTCGCCGCCGGTTCCCCACCCTGCAGCTCCGCGACATCCCGGATCCCGAGCCGGAACCGCTCCGGATCTATCTCCCAGCGGCGCACCGAACTATCCTTCACCTCCCACACGTCTGTGATCCCAAGCGGCGAGATCTCATCCATGCCCACGCGGCCGTGCACCACGAGCGCATGTTCGACGTCGAGTCGCACCAACGCCTCCGCGACGATCCCCGCGCGATCGGGATCCGCCACGCCCACGACTTGGCGGCGGACGCTTGCAGGATTCGCGAGCGGCCCGACGAGATTCATCAACGTGGGAGTGCCGAGCTCGCGTCGCACCCCACCGACGTGCTTCATGGCGGGATGGAAGTTCGGGGCGAAGAGGAACACGACACGCGCTTCGGCGAGCACGCGGCGGGCGGTCTCTGGATCGAGCATGATCCGAAGACCGAGTGCCTCCATGACATCAGCTGATCCGCACCGTGACGTGAACGAGCGATTCCCATGTTTCGGAACAACGGCACCGGCGCCCGCTGCGACGAATGCAGCAACGGTCGAGATGTTGAAGGTGGAGACACTGCCGCCCCCGGTGCCGCAGGTATCGACCAGATGGTTGTGCGCGACATCGATGCGCACCATGGCCGCGCGCAGAGCGCGGGTCGCGCCGGCAAGCTCGTCGGCGGTTTCGCCCTTCGCGCGCAGTCCCATGAGTAGCGCACCGATCTGCGCGGGTGTGGCGTCGCCGTTCATCACGACCCCGAACACTTCGGCGGTCTGCGCTTCGGACAGCGACTCACTGTTGGCAAGCGCGCTCAGCGCGCGGCGCAGCGGAGAGTCCATGCGGAATTAAGGCTATCACCCTTGTCAAATAGTGACAACGAGTTGCATCTTTCCCCCCGTGACGAGCCGGCCCTTCCTCGCCGTAGTCCAGTACGATGGGGGCGGCTTCGCAGGGTGGCAGCGCCAGCCAAACGATCGCACCGTGCAGTCGGAGTTTGAGGCGGTGCTGGCCCGCCTGATGGGGGGGGGGCGCCGGACGGTTGCCACAGGCGCCGGCCGGACCGATGCTGGGGTGCATGCCCTCGGTCAAGCGGTGAGTTTTGCGGCGACCGATCGGTGGAGCGCTGACGAGTTGCGTCGCGCGCTCAATGCGCTGTTGCCACGAGACATCTGGGTGCAGCGAGTCTCTCGGATGGTGCCGGGGTTTGACGCGCGGCGCAGCGCGACGGCGCGCCGCTATCGATATCTGATCGGAACGGATGAGGCTGCTGCGTCGCCGTTTCGAAAGCCGTACGAGTGGGCGCTGAGTCGGGCGCTCGACGTCGCTGCGCTGCGGAGCGCGGCGACGGCTCTCCTGGGAGAGCACGACTTTCGCGGCTTGGCCGCGGCCGGCGCGAACACAGCCCATTACCGATGCCGCGTGGCGCTAGCAGAATGGGCGCCGCGAGCGGACGGGATGGGGATGGCGTTCACGGTCGAGGCCGATCGATTTCTGCATCACATGGTGCGCTTCATCCTCGGCACCATGGTCGATATCGCCCTTGGCCGGCGCCCGCCGGCTGATTTCCCCCGTCTGCTCGCTGCGACCAATAATCTGGCGGCTAGTCCGCCCGCCCCGCCCCAGGGTCTTTATCTCGAGGCGGTGCAGTATCCACGGGATCTCTACGCCGAGGAGTCGACTGCATGAAGTTCTTCCTCGACACGGCCAGTCTCAAAGACATTAGCTGGGCTGCGCAGGCCGGCCTGATCGACGGCATTACCACCAATCCGTCGCTGCTCGCCAAGCAGGCGGGCGATCTCGATCCACGCGACGTGCTCAAAGAGATCTGCTCGATTGTGGAAGGGCCGGTCTCCGCGGAGGTCGTCGCGGTGGACGCCGACGGCATGGTGAAGGAAGGGACCGAGCTCGCGAAGATCGCCGAGAACATCGTGGTGAAGATTCCGATGCTCGAAGACGGGATGATCGCCGTGCGCCGTCTCGCCACCGCCGGAATTCGCACCAACGTGACGCTCTGCTTTTCGAGCGTGCAGTGCCTCCTCGCCGCGAAGGCCGGCGCGTCGTACGTCAGTCCATTTATCGGACGTCTCGACGATGTCGGTCAGGAGGGGATGGACGTCATCCGCGAAGCACGCGTGATCTTCGACAACTACCACATCGAGACGGAAATTCTCGCGGCCTCCATTCGGCATCCGCGGCACGTCGTCGAAGCGGCGATGATCGGGGCTGACGTCGCGACGTTGCCACCAGACGTGCTGAAGAAGCTGCTGCTCCATCCACTCACCGACCGGGGGCTCGACCAGTTCCTCGCCGACTGGAGCAAGCTGGTCGCGCGGGCGAAGGCCGCGGTTTGAACTGGATCTCTCCGCTCTCGACGCGCTACGCCTCACCGGCGATGCAAGCGCTGTGGGGCGAGCGCCGGCGCATCGGTCTGTGGCGGCGGTTGTGGCTCGCTCTGATGGGGGCCCAAAAGGAGCTCGGCCTCGAGATCCCCGACGCGGCGGTCGAGCAGCTGCGCCAGCATCTGGACGACGCCGATCTCGATAAGGCCGCGGAGTACGAGCGCAGGCTGCGCCACGACGTGATGGCGCACATTCACCACCTCGGCGACCAGGCGCCGGCGGCCCGTCCCTTCATTCATCTGGGCGCGACCAGCGCGTTTGTCACGGACAACGCCGATCTCCTCCTGATGCGCGAAGCGATGGTGCTGCTGCTCGGGCGCATCGGCGCCGTGCTCGTCGCCCTCGGCAAGCAGGCGGGCCGCTACCGGGCCACGCCGTGCCTTGCGTACACGCATTTCCAGGCAGCGCAGCTCACGACCGTCGGGAAGCGCATGACGCTCTGGATGCAGGATTTGGCCCTCGATGCGGACGAGCTGCTGCATCGGATCGCGACGATGCGATTCCGCGGCGTCAAAGGGACCACCGGGACCCAGGCCAGCTTCATGGATCTCTTCGACGGCGATCACGCGAAGATCGTCGAGCTCGACGCGCGAGTCGCGCGCGCCATGGGGTTCGATGCCGTATTCCCGGTCACTGGACAGACCTACACACGCAAGCTGGACGCACAGATTCTGGCTGCGCTTTCGGGCATCGCGCAGTCGGTGTCCAAGTTCGCCGTCGATCTGCGGCTGTTGCAGCACGAAGGCGAAATCCTCGAGCCGTTTGAGGGCGAACAGGTCGGCTCGTCCGCGATGCCGTACAAGCGAAATCCGATGCGGGCCGAGCGCATGACCGGTCTCGCGCGATTCGTGATCGAGCTGGAAGGCAACGCAGCGCACACGGCGGCACAGCAGTGGTTGGAGCGCTCGCTCGACGACAGCGCCAACCGGCGTCTCGTCATCCCCGAGGCATTTCTGGTAACGGATGCGCTGCTCGTGCTGGCGACGAACGTCGCTGCTGGGCTCGAAGTGCGCGAGGCGACCATTGCCGAGCACGTTGCGGACACGATGCCGTTCCTGGCGACCGAGCGCCTGCTGATGCGCGGGGTGAAGGCCGGCGGGGATCGGCAGCATCTCCACGAAGTGATTCGTACGCACAGCCTCAAAGGCGGCGACGGCTTGCTCGAGCGCCTCGCCCAGGATCCGCAGTTCAAGCGCCTCGGGATCCGGGCGAAGGCAGGCGAGCTGGAGCCCATCGGCTACGTCGGACGGGCGCCGCAGCAAGTCGACGACTTTCTGGATCGGGTACTGCCCGACGTCATGCGTTCCATTCAGGCCGCCGCTCCCACGGCGGCTGCAGCGGAGGTTCAAGTATGACCGGTGTGCTGACCCAGAGTCGACTGCCGCTTCCGTTGCTGCGTCGCGGAAAGGTGCGCGAGGTTTACGAGGTCGATCAGGCGACCTTACTGCTTGTCGCCAGCGATCGCGTCAGCGCATTCGACGTGGTGATGCGCGAGGCGGTCCCGCACAAAGGCGCGGTGCTGACCCAGATGAGTGCGTTCTGGTTCGACCGGCTGAAATCGGTGATGTCGCACCACCTGCTCTCGGCGGACGTCGATGAGATCATCCGCACGGTCCCTGCGCTTGCTCCGCACCGGGACGAGCTGTATGGCCGGACGATGTTGAGCCGTCGTGCCACCACGGTGCCGTTCGAGTGCGTTGTCCGCGGCTACATCTCCGGGTCGGCGTGGGCCGAGTACACGCAGTCAGGGACGCTGGCTGGTGAGGTGATGCCGAAGGGTCTCGTCGAAAGCGCGCGCCTCGAACCGCCGATCTTCTCGCCCGCCACGAAAGCCGAGCAGGGCCACGACGAAAACGTGACATTCGATCACGTGGTGCGCGGCCTTGGCCGCGCCATCGCGGAGCGACTGCGCGAGGCGAGCCTCGCCCTTTATTCGGCTGGACGAGAGTATGCGGCCGGACGGGGGATCATCATTGCCGACACCAAATTCGAGTTTGGGACGACCGCCGACGGTGAACTGATAGTTATCGACGAAATCTTGACCCCCGACTCCTCGCGGTTTTGGCCGGCCGACCGCTACCAGCCGGGCCGGGGCCAGCCGAGCTTCGACAAGCAGCCTCTGCGCGACTACCTCGCCGACCTGAAGAAGCAAGGCAAATGGAACGGTGAGGCGCCGCCACCGTCGTTGCCGGACGCGGTCGTTCAAGCAACGAGCGCGCGCTATCGCGACGCGTATCGCCGGATCACGGACAAGGAACTGGAAGTGAGCTCGTGAATGAGCAAGGCATTGGATGCGCGTAGCCCCCGAAGGTTGGCCGTTCATCGCCATCGCGTGGCTGCTCGTAGGCGCGGCTGGGTATCTGGCGAACCGCTGGGGGGGCGTGGCCTGGATTGTTCCGGGAGTACTCGCAGTGCTCGCGATCTGGGTGGTGGCGTTCTTTCGCGACCCGATTCGGCCCGGGCCGCGCGGCGCGCGCTACGTGCTCGCCGCGGCGGAAGGTCATGTGGTGCACGTGACGGAAATCGACGAGCCCATGTACGTGAAAGAGCGATCGATTCGGGTCTCGATCTTTCTCTCGGTCTTTGACGTGCACGTGAACCGCTATCCGGTCGACGGCAGAGTGGAGCTGGTGCAGTACAACAAGGGCAAATTCCTGCACGCCGGCAGCGAGAAGGCGAGTCTCGATAACGAACAATCGTCGATCGGCATCCGCGGGCCACGCGGGCGGGTGCTGGTGCGGCAAATCGCCGGGTTGATCGCGCGCCGAATCGTCACCGACTCCAAGTCGGGCGACAGCGTGACCCAGGGCGGGCGCATGGGCCTGATTCGATTCGGTTCGCGGACCGATGTGTTTCTCCCACTGTCGGCCCGGCCGGTCCTCAAGGTCAAACCGGGCGATCGAGTGCGCGTCGGCGCTACCGTACTGGCGGAGTACCCATGAGGCCACCGCCGTTACCGTTGCGGCGTGTCGTCATCGTCGTCCCCAGCCTGTTCACGCTGTTCAATCTGTTCTTCGGCATCTGGGCAATGGTGCTCGCGACGCGCGGCGAGTTTTACCGTGCCGGCTGGTTCATAGTGTTCGCCGGCATTCTGGATACACTCGACGGTCGGGTCGCGCGGATTTCCGGGACCGGGACGCGATTCGGAGCCGAGCTCGATAGTCTAGTCGACATCGTGAGCTTCGGCGTCGCGCCTGCTTTCCTTATGTATCAGGTCGAGTTCGCGGGCGGCGGCGGGGCAGCCTGGATCTTCTGCTATTTCTACGTCATGGCCGCGGCGATCCGTCTGGCACGGTTCAACGTCACGCAGGCTGGCCACGCCAAGAGCTATTTCATTGGTCTGCCCTCCCCCGCCGCGGGGATGACACTGGCAACCTACTATCCGTTCGCCCAAACGGGCTTGTTCGGCTCCCTGCAGGTGTGGCCGTGGCATCTGCTGCTCACGTTCCTGATGATCGCGTTGACGATTCTCATGGTGAGCAACGTGCATTATCCCACGTTGCCGCGTGCGGGGTTCCGCACAGTCAACGGACTATTGGGCCTCACGCTCATAGTTGTTATCCTGGTATTCGGCATCTGGAAGCATGATCAGTTTCTGTTTCCACTGGGGGTCGGCTACATGACCTACGGCGTGATGCGCGCGATTCTGCTCGGATTCTTCGCCGCGCCCGCCGAGGACGAGGAGGCAGAGATCGCGGGTCCCATTGTGATCGATGAGAGCCAGTCGTACCGCAGTTCGCGACACCCGGGAACGGGCACCAAAGGGGGTGCGGCATGAGCGCCTACACCGTCGAAATCCGGGTCATGCCGCGTGCTTCCCTGCTCGACCCCCAGGGACAGGCGGTGCAGCATGCATTGCACTCGCTCGGATTCGGTGAAGTGGCGAGCGTGCGCGCGGGCAAGCACCTGGTGCTCCAGGTGCAAGCCGCCACGCGTGAGGAGGCGGCGGCCAAGGCTCGCACCATGTGCGACCGCCTGCTCGCCAACCCGGTCACCGAGGATTACGAATGCAACGTGTCGCAGTAGTCGTCTTTCCAGGATCCAATTGCGACGCGGACACGCTGGACGCCGTCCGTGCCGCCGGGTCTGACGGGTATTATGTGTGGCATCGCGACACCGACCTGAAGCAGGCCGATGCGGTGATCCTCCCCGGCGGGTTCAGCTACGGCGACTACCTGCGCTCCGGCGCGATCGCACGCTTTTCTCCTGTGCTGCGCGCCGTCACTGCGCACGCGCGCGCCGGCGGCGCAGTGCTCGGCATCTGCAATGGATTTCAGATCCTGTGCGAAGCGGGGTTGTTGCCGGGTGCGCTGATGCGCAACGCCCGGCTGAAGTTTCTTTCCCGTCCCGTCAGAGTTCGCGTGGAGACCACCGACACGCCGTTCACGGCGGGTTATGAGCGGGGGGAAGAGCTGACACTCCCCATCGCACATGGGGACGGCCGATATGTCGCCGATGCGCAGACGGCGGCCGAGCTTGAGGCGAATGCCCAGATTGTCTTGCGGTATGTCACAGAGAATCCGAACGGTTCGACGCACGATATTGCCGGTGTCTGCAACGCGGGCCGGAACGTGGTAGGGATCATGCCGCATCCGGAGCGTCGCAATACGCACGTGCTCGGCGGTCTCGACGGCGCCCGCGTCTTTCTCTCTCTGGAGGCTCGCAATGCGACGCAGCACGCTGGTGCTATGCGCGCTAGTGACGGTCGCCACCTCAGGGTGTGAGCAGCTCGAGGTCGCCAAGGGCAAGCTGCAGCTCGCCTGGGATAAGCTGCGCGGTCGCACCACCCAGACCGCGCCCCCGCCGGCTGCGGCGCGACCGGCGCTCGATACGACGGGGGGGGGCACCCGCGTGACCGCGCAGCAGGAGCAAACGTTGCGTCCCCGCCCACCGGCGATACCCGAAGGGAGTGGGCCGCTCCTGCGCGACGTCCCGTACACGTCCGAAGACACCGGCACGATCGCTCCGGGCATGGGGGAGCGCGACATCTATCTGCTCTGGGCCGCGCCTGCGGCGGTTCGGCGTGTGGGCGAATACACCTATCTGTTCTTCCGCAACGGCTGTGAGTACACCTGCGGGACGATGGATGTGGTGACGCTCCAGAACGGGCACGTCGTGGACGCGATCGTTCGGTGGGACGGACACCGCTACTCCGGTGAGTCGTCGTCGCCGCCAGGCCGTGTGCCGTTCGCGAATCCCGGCGGTGAGCATCTCCAGGTGACGCCGCCCCCGCCGCCCCCGCCACCACCTCAACCACCTCCACCACCTTCACCGGGCACATGAGCGACAAGCCAAGCAAGAACGAAGACGAGTATTTCGCGCGACGCGATGCGGAGCTGCTGCGGCAGCAGCGCGAAACCGCGCGCAAATCGGCCGTCGAGCTCGAGCGCAAGACGCACTACATGAAGTGTCCCAAGTGCGGCTGGGACCTGATCAGCGGCGATTGGGATGGGATCCAGATCGAACAGTGCACCAATTGTCACGGAGTATGGTGCGACGCCGGCGAAGTCGAGGAGATCCTCAAGAGAAAGGTGCAGCCGAACATTCTGGGGCGGATATTTCGTGCCGTCGCAAAGGGCGTGACGCGATCGTGACCCAACCCGATCCGAAGATCACTCCGGAGCTGGTGCAGGAGCACAACCTCACAACCGAAGAGTACGAGCGTATCACCGCCATGCTCGGTCGCACCCCTACCTTTCCCGAGCTGGGCATTTTTTCCGCACTGTGGAGCGAACACTGCTCCTACAAGCACTCTCGTCCAATCCTCAAGACGTTTCCGACGACGGGACCGCAGGTCGTCCAGGGACCCGGGGAGAACGCGGGGGTCCTGCGGCTACCGCGGGGCTGGGCCGTCGCGTTCAAGATCGAATCGCACAACCACCCGTCCGCCGTCGAGCCGTATCAGGGCGCGGCCACGGGGGCGGGCGGCATTCTGCGCGACGTGTTTACGATGGGTGCGCGACCGGTCGCCCTCCTCAATAGCCTGCGGTTCGGGCCACTCGACGAACCACGCAATCGCTACCTCTTCGCGGGCGTGGTGCGCGGCATCGGCGACTACGGGAACTGTGTGGGGGTGCCGACGCTGGGTGGTGAAGTCGATTTTGCTCCCGGTTACTCCGGAAATCCCCTCGTCAACGCGATGTGCGTGGGGATACTTCGGGAGAAGGACCTCATGAAGGCTGCGGCCCACGGCGTGGGCAACATCCTGCTCGCTGTCGGCTCGCGCACCGGCCGCGACGGCATTCACGGCGCGTCGTTCGCATCGGAGGAACTGACGCACGAGAGCGAGCAGCGGCGGCCGCAAGTGCAAGTCGGCGATCCATTCACCGAGAAGCTGCTGCTCGAAGCGAGCCTCGAGCTCATTGCCTCGGGCCACATCGTGGCCATTCAAGATATGGGCGCCGCTGGGCTGACATCTTCGTCGGCAGAGATGGCAGCGCGCGGCGGCGTCGGCGTGGAGATCGATCTCTCGAAAGTGCCGACGCGCGAAGCCGACATGTCGCCCTACGAGATCCTGCTTTCGGAATCGCAGGAGCGCATGCTCGTCGTTGCGAAGGCAGACCGGGTAAAGGAAGTGCAAGCGATTGCCGCGAAGTGGGAGCTCGATGCGACTCCGATCGGCAAAGTCACC
>DATFVZ010000003.1:0-3978 GCA_035259785.1 Gemmatimonadales bacterium | reverse complement strand
ACGCCCTCTTCATGGTCGGGCGTGAAAGCCGGACTCAGGATCCCGAGGCCCAGACCCGCCGCAACGAAGAAGGCGCCCGGCGCCGAAGGGTAGAATCGCGACCGGAGATCGATCGTACCCGATTCGTAGTAGACACCGTCTACAGTCTTCACCCACTTGGTCGTCCCGATGCCGAGCAACACTTTTGAGCTCACCGTCCCACCCAGTGTAATTCCGCCCCCCAATCCGTTCATCCGCTCGGAACAGCTGCTGCACCCGAGTAATCCATACCCCCAGCCGAAGTCGAGCCAGAATCCGCGTCGAGTGTTGGGATGCTGGGCACGTAACGGAAAGCCTATCATGCTGCAGAGCACCACGAGCAGAGATAAACGGGTCATGACGCATGCTATGGGAGGACAGTCAAGACAGCGTCAAGCCGCTTATAGGAGCCCTTCGCGTCTCAGCTTGCCAAGCTGGTCGTAGTAAGCCTCATGCATGGAGAGCACCTCGGCGGGTGACACAGTGGCGACGCCTGCTTTGCCGACCTCGATACCGGCGGCGAAGTTCGCAACGTGCGCGGCCTCGGCCACGGTGGCGCCCGCGGCGAGCGCGGTCCCCACCCACGCAGTCACGGTGTCGCCGGCGCCAGAAACGTCGTAGACCTCGCGCGCCATGGTTGGAATGCGCACGACCTCTCCGTCCCTGGTGATTAGCATCATCCCTTCCGCCCCAAGAGTCAGCAGGAGGTTGTCCACGGCGAGCTTGTGGAGTGCTTCGGGCAATGCGTCGGGATGGGCTAAGTCCAGGGCAGCGCCCATCGCCTGCTCCAATTCGCGGCGATTGGGTTTGAAAATTGTTGCACCCCGATACGCGAAGAAATTCTTGAACTTGGGATCGACCACGACCGGAACGCCCCGCCGTTTGGCGATGCCGAGGCCGCGCTCGATGACCTGCGGAATCAGCGTCCCCTTGTTGTAATCCTCGATCAACAGCGCGTCGGCCTCGCGCATGGCGCGCTCCAGCGCGGCGCCGAGTTGCTCCATCACGCGTGCGGAGACGGGATTCTCGATCTCCTCGTCGATCCGCAGCATCTGCTGGCCGCGGGCGACGACGCGCGTCTTGGCCGTCGTGGGCCGTGTGGTATCGGTGACCAGGCCGTCGGCGCTCAACTTGTTGTCTTCCAGCTCGGCGCGGATCGCTTCCGCTCGCTGGTCCGACCCCACGACGGCGACGAGCCGGCACTCGGCGCCGATGGCG
This sequence comes from Gemmatimonadales bacterium, assembly GCA_035259785.1. GTDB lineage: Bacteria > Gemmatimonadota > Gemmatimonadetes > Gemmatimonadales > GWC2-71-9 > 20CM-2-65-7. The sequence goes on along the minus strand of DATFVZ010000003.1, from coordinate 2,742 downwards.
GCGACGTTCGCCGCCACGTTCGCCGCGCCGCCGAGCGCGTGGCGGCTCGCGTGCACGGTGACGACGGGGACGGGCGCTTCGGGAGATACCCGATCGGCGTCGCCCACGAGATAGACGTCGAGCATGGCGTCGCCGAGCACCACCACTTTAGCGCGCGCCATCTTGTGGAGCAGCGTCTCCAAACGCTCGCGTGTGAGGCGCTCAAGCATTAAGGGACACGCCCTTCCTTTTTTGTTCTCCAGTTTACCGCAATCGTCCCCACCCATCGCGTCTTTTCGGGCCCGTTATTGATCAAGTGCACGCCGCCGTTACCGGAGATCACCCATCGCCCATGGGCGGCGCGACCGGCGATCGCGAGTCGGACGGTGCGCGTCACCGGCTCCACGAACAGCGTCGGCGTCGAGTCGTACTGTGCGGCGGTCGGATACGGCAAGCGAAAGTCTCCCTGGCCCTGACGAAGCAACGTGACTTCGGGCTCGAGCAGGAGACTCGGTCCTGCGATCATGCTGCCGCGAAGCGTGAGCTGATCGTAATCCGAGAAGTTACGACCGAGCCCGACATTGCGCCGCATGACGGTTTCCGCCGGATTGGGAGTGCGATACGTCAGATTGGTGACTTGCGTGTAGAACGCCGTCCATCCGAACCGCGCGAGACCACCCTGCGCCCCCAGCGTGAATCCGTAAGAGGGCGGCTCGTTGTCGCCGGCGTTGGACTTGTCGACTTGGATGTCGTCGAGCAGCACAGACGCGAAGAGCTGCGTGCGCTTCACGCGTGTGGTGACGTCGAAGCCCAGGATGTTGTTCGCTTGCGAATTCTGATCGTACTGTTGCACGAGGCCGAGGGTGAAGATGTTGGCGAACCACGGCTCGAGGTCGCGGCCGGGGCCGGCGGTGATCGTTCCTTCCCACAACGAGAATGTCGTGTTCCACGGCGGCCGGATCACGAGCCGATGCGCGACGAAGTTGCGCTGGTTCGGGGTGCCGCTGGTATCGGCGAGATCGTCGAGCTGGGTGAGGATCCCCTCGAAGTAGATTCCTTCGGTGCCGACCCGGAAGTCGAGCTGATCGTAGCTGTACGGACTTGGTGAGACAAGCAAACCTTCTGTGAACCGCGGTCCCCAATTGCGATCGAGGCTGCCGAAGAACAGCTCCCCGAAGCTCCACTGCGCACTGACGTAGGCTTCGGCAAAACGGCCTGCCACGACCCGATCTTTCTTGCCGTAGTAATCGGGATCCCATTTCAGGCGCGTGTCGAAGTAGGGATGCGTCGAGACGACGGCCGGCCCGAAGTAGAGCGTCAGCGCCGCGCCGCCGTTGAACGTCGCGTGCCCGACACCTGCTTCACGCAACGGATCGCGGCGCGCGTGCGAGCTCGCCGCGACGCCGGCGTCGATGTCGATGCGCGCCGACGGCCCGCGCATCTTCCGCGTGAACTCCGAGCGCACTTTGCGCACCACAGCCCACTCGGCGCCGGTGACGACGGCGCTGTCGACCCCCGCGAGCGCGCGGAGCAGCTCGTCGACTTTGAATGGCCGACTGAGCGGCGACGGATCGGCCATGCGGCCCGCGGAGATCAGGTGCTCTACGTACGGCATGGACCAATGGGCGACGGGGACGTATGGGCTGGCCTCTTGGGATACAGCGACGCTAGGAAAACAAAAGGCGACGCTAGGCAAAAGCGACGCTAGGATGAGGCGAGGGCCCAAGTTCACGGTCGCGGAATCTAGCGTCGATTTGTCCTAGCGTCGCCTCACCCTAGCGTCGCCTTATCCTAGCGTCGCCGTTATTCTTCGGCGCCCATGTTCATCGAGAACTACCGCGGGTCCTTCCTCGAGTCGCGCCACACCGTCCACGTGGCCGTTGTCGATAGTTCAGGCCGCCTCGTTGCGAGCGCAGGCGACCCGGCCTTTACGACGTTCTGGCGTTCCGCGGCGAAACCGTTCCAGGCGATGCCTCTGCTCGACGACGGCGTTGTCGAACGGTTCGGGCTCACGCGCCAGGATCTCGCGTTAGCGTGCGCGTCACATTCGAGTGAGCCCCGGCAGGTCGCCCTCGTGCGGGACTTTTTGCAGCGCGTCGGGTGCTCGGAGCGTGATCTCATGTGCGGCCCGCATCGGCCGCTGTCGGACGCAGTCGCCAAGGACTATGAGACCCGGGGCGTGCGGCTCACTGCGATCCACTCGAACTGCTCCGGCAAGCACACGGGTATGCTGGCGCTGGCCAAACATCACGGATGGCCGACGGAGTTTTATGCGCGCCTCGACCATCCCGTCCAGCAGCGCTGCCTCGATTCCGTGAGCCTCTGGACCGATCTGTCCAAGGAGCAGATTGGCGTTGCCACCGATGGATGTGGCGTGGCCTGTTTTGCTTTGCCGCTGCGCAACATGGCGCTGGCCTGGGCGAGACTCGGGAAACGTATTGTCGACGCCATGCTCCATCACCCGGATCTGGTCGCCGGCCAGGGCCGACCATGTACGGAGCTGATGCACGCGCACCCGGGGCGAGTTGTCGCAAAGGTTGGAGCCGAGGGCATCTACAGCGCGCTGCTCACGCGCGAAGCGCTGGGTGTGACCTTGAAAGTCGAGGACGGCCACACCGTCGCCTCGGCGCTGGCGATTGCGGCAGTGCTCGCGGAGCTCGGCCTCAAGCCGCAGCCGGCGAAGTGGCTGAAGCGGCCGATCACGAACTCGCGGGGCGAGGTGGTGGGGGAGATGCGTGTAAATGGGGGACTCTCGCGGTGAAA
>DATFVZ010000002.1:0-13106 GCA_035259785.1 Gemmatimonadales bacterium | reverse complement strand
GGCGCATACAGCCGCAACGGCGCGCCGTGCGCGATGGGCAGCGGATTGTCATTCATGCCGTCGGCGAGAATGGTCTGAGGATGCATCGCGCTCGCCATGTCCCACCCGTTGGAGTACCCGGAATCGAAAGAGTCGAACCGGATGTAGCGCGCCGCGGGCGACGGCTGGCACCGCTCCACGACCGCCGAGACGGGCACGCCGTGCCACGTTGCGATCGCGCTCCAGCCCTCGACGCAATGATGCTTGACGGTGTACGTCGTTCGCGGCATCGCGCGCAGATCATCCAGCGACAGTGAAAGCGGGTTGCGAACGAGCCCGCCGACCTGCAGCCGCCAGGCCGCCGGATCCTTCAGCATCGGAACCTCTCGTGAAATGAAATACATCGGCAGGCGGGTCGAGCGCTCGCTGACATCGTACACGCGCGCGAGCCGATGCTTGGAGAAGAGAATCTTTTCTCCAATCCAGTCATTGAAGCGGCTGACATCGAGGAGCAGTGGCCGGACGGCATTGCCACCGTCCCATCCGCAGGCGGCGGCGACCGAGGCCAGACCTCCGGCCGCGCCGAGTCGCAAGAACCCCCGGCGATCAATCATGGGACGGGAACCTCCCGCGATACCATCCAGTGATCATCGCCCGCAGTGAGGCCGGATCCACCGCAAAGACGAGCACCACGTGCACGATCAGGAAGCCGACAAAGATCCAAACGCTCCAGAAATGCCAGTAGCGTGCCGCCTGAAAGCCACCGAACAGCGTCGTGAGCCAAGAGAGCTGCGTCGGTTTGTAGATCGCGAATCCCGTCAACACGGCCAGCACGCCGAGCAAAATGATGAACGTGTACGCGAGCTTTTGCAGTGGGTTGTGCTTGCCTTGCGGCGGGTGCTCTTTGCGCAAGCGCAGGTAGTACTTCTGCATTTCGATCGCGCCGCGCAGGTCGCGCGGCCTGAAGAGGAGCGAGCGCCACTCGCCGCTGGCCACGAGGTAGCCGAGATACAGCACGCCCGCGGCAATGAGGGGCCACATCAGGGTGAAATGCCAGTTGAGTCCGCCCGCGAGCCATCCACCCAGCCGGGTCCAGTGCGGGAACGCGTATTGCTCGAACGGATTGAGATAGGAGGGGCCGTCCCGCTCGCCAAAGCGCGCGTATGCGCCGTAGATCTGCAAGCCGCTCGCAATCATACCAATCAGCAACACAAACGTGAGCCAGTGAGTCAGCCGGACTATCCAGTGATGGCGTCGAACGGGCGCAACGGTCGAGCGAGGTGGAGGCGAAACGGGGGGGGGCGAGACAGGCGCCGACATGCGCTAAGTATATTGTGGGCCATGCGTTCAGCAACGCTTTTCGCCATGGTCGCGATGCTCGCCGGGTGCCGCAGTCGCAGCGCGGCGGTTGCGAGTCGCAACGAGGATTCGCTCACGGCGCCGCGCGATTCCATGGACAGCACATTGCTTGTTCCGCGAGTCGTCACGGGTCGAACGGTGATTGTGTTTTGGCTGGCCGGTGCCGACTCGCTATCGGCCGACGATCAGGCGCAGGCGCTTGACGATCTCAATACCACAACCGAGAGTGTCGCGCCGACGCTGCGCCGCAACGAGATCACGCTGCTGCCCACGAATGCCGAAACGATCTACGTCGCGCTCCCCAATCGCCAGCGGCGCGTGATAGTATTGTCCGGGATCGATTTTCCCTTCGGATATGTCCTCGTCGAGCCGGGCCTCGCGGAGCGGATTCTCGCGGGCGTGTACGACGAGAGCGATCTACTCGATGAAGTGGAGACGTACTTCGACCTGCCGCCGTCCGACGACTCGGTCAACGTTCATCCACGGATATCGACCTGATGCTGTTGGCCGTTCTCGCGACGCTGGCTGCCGTGCAAAACATCAGCTGGGAGCCGCCTGTGCCCGTTAAGGGCGCTTTGGTTTTCATTTCGGCGCCGGGTGCTGTCACCGGCGAGGTCGCGGGTGAACCGTTGCACTTTCGTGGCGGGCAGGCTCTGGCCGCGGTACCATTGGGCACGAATGACAGCCTCCGCATCCAGACGCTCTACATCCTGTGGAACGGTGGCGCGACGGTGGATGGGGCGTACGTCCCCGTGGCGGCACGGCCCGCGCCGAAAGGGGAGAGGCTGCGCACCGCGTCACGGTTTACGACGCCACCCGATAGCGCGTTGCAGGCTCGGATCGATCGCGAGCGTGCATTGATGCGCGATGCCGCTTTGCGCGCGCACCAGGTGCCGCGGCTGTGGAGTGACCCCTTCGTACGACCGCGTGAAGGGCGGGTGACGAGCGCGTTCGGCACGGGCCGCGAAGTAAACGGCGTGTTACGCAGTGTTCACTACGGGCTCGATCTCGATGGCCGGCGCGGCGATCCCATTCACGCGTCGAATCGGGGCGTGGTGGCGCTGGTCGGCAACTTCTTTTACGGCGGGATTTCGGTATACCTGCATCATGGCGAGGGGCTCATGACCGTGTATCACCACATGAGCCGGGCGCTCGTCGCCGCCGGCGACACGGTTGAGCGAGGGCAGTTGATCGGTCGCGTCGGCGCCACGGGTCGAGTCACGGGCCCGCACCTGCATTGGGGCGCGCAGTACGGCGCGATTTCATTCGATCCGGTAGAACTGCTGACGCTGCCTTGAGCACGGCACTCCTGCTTCGAGGCGGGCGCGTGGTAACGATGGACCGCAATCGCCGCGTTCTGGATGCGGATGTGCTGGTGGTGGCCGGACGCATAAAGAGCGTTGGTCCGTCGGGCCGTGGGACCGGTGGAGGGGTAAATCCCGCGATCATTGATTGTCATGGTCTCGTGGTTCTTCCAGGTCTCGTTCAGACGCACATCCATCTCTGTCAGACGCTCTTCCGCGGACTCGCGGATGATCTCTCGCTCGAAGACTGGCTGGCGCAGCGCATCTGGCCGCTCGAGGCGGCGCATACCGAAGACTCGATCTACGCGTCCGCGATGCTCGGCGCGGCGGAGCTGTTGCTGGGCGGCACGACGGCGATTCTCGACATGGAGACGGTGCGGCACACGGGTGCCGCGTTCGAGGCGCTGGAGGAAATCGGTATTCGCGCGACTGCCGGAAAGTGTCTCATGGATGCGCCGTCGAGTCCTGAGGGATTGCGCGAATCGACCGACAGCGCGCTTTCAGAGAGCGCTGGCCTCTGCGCGCGCTGGCACGGCGCGGCGGGAGGACGGTTGCGCTACTGCTTTGCGCCGCGGTTCGTGCCGAGCTGCACGGGGCCCTTGCTTCGGGCGGTGAGCGACCTCGCGGAGAAGGTGGGAGCGGTGGTCCACACGCACGCGGCGGAAACCCCCGTGGAGCTCGAGATGGTGAAACGGGAAACGGGGCACGATGAGATCGCGTACCTCGATTCAGTCGGCATTTCAGGACCGCGTACCGCGCTGGCGCATTGCGTCTGGGTCGACAAGGACGGCATTGAACGTCTCGCGCGACAAGCGACGAACGTCGTGCATTGTCCCAGCTCAAATCTGAAGCTCGGCAGTGGGATCGCGCCGATTCCGGAGATGCTCGCGGCCGGGTGTCGGGTCGGGATCGGTGCGGACGGGGCACCGTGCAACAATCGGCTGGATGCATTTGCCGAGATGCGGCTAGCGGCGTTGATCCAGAAGCCCAGGCTCGGTCCCGATGCGTTGCCGGCCGCGCAAGTGCTGGAGCTCGCGACGCTCGGCGGCGCGCGCGCGATGGGGCTCGAGAACGAGATAGGCTCGATCGAGGTTGGGAAGCGCGCGGATCTTGTCGTCCTCGATCTGGAACGCCCGCACACGCAGCCTGAAGACACGGATCTTATGTCGCGCATCGTGTACAGCTCGATGGCCACCGACGTGCGTCATGTCATCGTCGATGGAAGAGTCGTTGTAAAAGACGGTGAGTTGAAGACGGCGGACCTGAGGGAGATTCGGCAAGGCGCGAACTCGCAGGCGCGCCGGCTGCGACGGTCTGCCGGGCTCTAGTCTGGAGTGCGTAAGCGCTCAACCACCGTCGTTCCATTGACGCGAAACCGCTGAATCGTCCGCGCCAGCGCCGCCGCGGCATCGGACAACTGCTGTGAAGTGTTCGTCAGCTCGCCCAGCGCCGCGATCTGCTGCGCCGTCGCTGCCGACGTTTGGCGCGCCCCGCTCGCCGCGCCGTCCGCGATCGCGGCAACCTCTCCCATCCGCCGCAGTACTTCCCGCATGCTCTTCGTCTGATTCTCGGTCTCCACGGCGAACACCGTCGCGAACTGCACGGTCGTGTTGAGATCGGAAAAAATGGCGTCGAGCGCGCCCTGCACAGTCGTCGCGACGCTGCCGACTCCCTGCGCCGCCTCACGGCCCTGCTTCATCGACTCGACCACGCGGCTGATCTGAACCTGCGTCGCCCGCACCTTGCTGCGCACTTCCTCGGCCGCGCGCGCGCTTTGTTCCGCAAGCTTGCGCACCTCGCCCGCGACGACGCGAAAGCCAAGGCCGTGCTGGCCAGCCCGCGCGGCCTCGATGGCGGCATTCAACGCCAGGAGATCGGTCTGGCTCGCGATGCGCGTTATTCCATCGACGAGCTTGCCGATCTCGCGCGATTCGCCGTCGAGCTCGCCCGCCAGCTCGGAGGCATGGTCCATATGCACGAGCATGTTCATCAGGTGGACACTGGCTTTGGCGACCGCCTCGCCGCGTTTGTGCGCTTGTGCTGCGATCTCGGTGATCCGGCGTTCCGCCTCCTGCGCGCGTGTGTGCAGCGTCGCGGAGAGGCCGGACGCGGCCTCGGAATCCTGGCGCCCGTAGCCAATGAGCTGGCGCTGCCGCTCGGTGCCTTCGGAGAGTTGCGTCGTAGTGGCCGAGATCGCTTGCGATGATGCCTGCAGCTCGCGGGCCGCTCCGGCCAGGCCCCGAGCCATGGCGGCGAGCGCGTGCCCCTGCTCGCTGATCTGTCGGATGACGTCGGCGATGGCGGCGGTCGTGCGGTTCACACTGACGCCGAGGTAGCCGAGGTCGTCAGCGACGATCCGCTCATCATCGACTTGCCGTGTGAGATCGCCGCGCTCGATCTCACCCAGGACAGCGCGCGCGGCCCGCAGTCGCTCGACCATGCGCGCGAGGATCGGCACCACGGCAGCGGAGACGAGCACGAGTACCAGCGCTTCCTGAGTGAACCCGGACCACGGCCAGCCATGCCCGGCTAGCTGCGCCAACGCCGTAACGAGCGCGAAGGCGGCCAGGTTCGTGATCAGCGACCCCCAGGCATCTCGGCGCTCGAGGGAGAGCGCCGCCTGGAGTGGCGCGATGGCGTATGCGGCGTACAGCAGATGGCCAGTCGTTCCCAGCCCAAACATGACGGCCGAAATCAATGCGCAGCCGACGACGAGATTAAGCAGCGTGTATCTCTGCACCGGAGCGCGTTGCACGAATGCGCGTACGCCGGCGTTGGCAGCCGCGAACAGAACCGCGAACGCGGCGATGAACCAGTGAGAAATGGTAGTGAAACCGAGCAGCCGCCCGACGATCAGCAGCATGGTGCCGATTCCGATGACTCCCCACCGGGCGCGGGTGTCGGTAAGCACGTACCGGCGCTGTCTGGCGAGTCGCTCGTCGTCGCGCGCTGCTCCGAGCGTTGTCACATCCGGAACAGGTAGCTGGCCTTCAGGAAGAACCCGTCACTGGTGCGCGTCATGCTGCCGAAGTTGAACGGCTCCGGCTCGGTAAACGACGCACCGTATCCGAGATACAGCAGCGTCCCGGGCATTGGTCGATAGGAGAAGAGAATGTCGTTGCGAAAGTCAGTCTGGGTGCTCGCGGTCGCCGGGGTGCCGTTGACGACGAGCGGATAGCCGTATCGTGGATCGCGGAGGGCGTCGACCTCCTGCGCGGTGTACTGGCCCACATAACGGAAGAAGATGTCGCGGCGCGGCTGATACTCGATCTTGAGACGAGGGATATTGGCGGTCGAGAACCAGCTGCCGTCGGCGGCGCGGTTCAGCCGCTGATGAATCCAGCGGCCCTCCGCCCGGATGGAGGGCGTCGGTTTCCACGTCACTGCGAGGAAGGCGTTCAAGCCCCGCGACTCCGCCGCCTCGGCAAAGATCACACCCATGCCCCCACCCACGTTCCCGCTCAGGGTCAGCACGCGACTCGGTGTGTTGAAGCCGATGCTGCCGCTCCAGAGGTTGTAGAGGCCGTGCGGGGTCGCAAATGGAACGAGCGTCCCGGCCGAATCGATCTCATAGTTGGCATAGTCCTGCTGATCGAATCGCTGATGGCTGACCCGTACGTCGCCAGTGGCTCCCCAGCCGCCTCGCAGCGTCAGCAGCCACGTCTGATTCAGACCGCCTTCGAATGTGCTTCCGAGCTTGAAGAAATCGTTGTAGCGCCAGAGCGGTGTGATCAGGATGAACGTCGTGGCGTTTTCCAGTAGGGCACCAGGCTTCCCGTACCAGGTGAAGCGATTTGCGAACCGACCCTCCACGACGTTGACGCGATTGACGAAGCCGCTCTGTGCGTCGAAGTCGGGGCTGATGCCCACGAGCTCGCCGTGGTTGCCGTAGGAGTAGCCGGTGCGGTCGTACAATGTTGTGTTCCACAGGACGCCGCTACGCACGCCGAGCCCCTGCCCATCCTTCGTCCATGAGCCGGCGATTTGCGCGTCCGAATACCAGATCTTCTTCCAGATGACCCGCGCGTCCACTCCGAATACGTGATTCCACCGACTCTCCTCGATCCGGTCCGTGTAGGCCAGGCCAACCGTCGAGCTGGCGCCGAGGTCGCGACGCACCCGCAGCAGATTCACAATTCGCTTCCCGTCCGGCACGACGAGATTGAGATCTGAAGGAAGGTTCTCGTCGACAGCGCCGATGTATGCGACCCCGGTGCCCCCAACCTTGCCGATGAGTTTGACGCCACCCATCGGATTCTCGATCTGTCTGGTGTAGATGAGTGCGTTGGGTGTGTCGAACTGCTCGAGCCCCTCCAGGAAGAAGGGCCGCTTTTCCGGATAGAACAGGGCAAAGCGCTGATTCACCGTCACCTGGCCCACGTCGGCTTCGACCTGGGAGAAGTCTGGATTGATCGTGCCGGCGGAGCTCAGGTTTTGCGTAATGCCCCAACGCACGTTCATACCCATTTCAGGATCGGAGGCCCCGTAACTGTCGCCGTGCAAGGTGGCCTCCGGCGTCACGTCCATCACGAGCCCACGCCGCAATCCGGTCAGCGACTTGAGCGTGCCTGACTGGATGAGAAAGCTGGCGCTCGCGCGCACGACTGGCGTCCAGGTGTCCTCGTATCCCGTATGCTGCGTCGTGCGAATGAACTGAATGCCCCAATCCTGTGTGTCGCCGCTCTGGTAGCGCAGGCTCTTGAAAGGAATTCGTACCTCGACTTCAAAGCCCCAAGGCGTCACGCGCCCCCGCGACTCGTAGACGTAATCGGGATTGAGGTCGACCACGCCATCGAACCGGAACCCTGCGTTCTGCCCTCCCGCGGCCCCCGCTAGTCCCTCGCTGCGCACACCGTCCTGTTGCGAGCCGAGCGGATTGATAGCGAACAGCAGCGCGCGGCGGCGATCGTTGAACGTGTCGAGCAGGATCTCGACTTTGTCGTCCGCGTCGATGTTGTCCCGGTCCGCGACCGTCGCGCGCACGACGTCGCCGTGAGCCTCGAACGCGCGGATGCCGAAGTAGATCGCATCCGGCGCGTAGAACGCGAGCACCTCCGTCGAGTCCGCGGCGGGTCTGCTGTCGACGGGCCTGTACTGCGTGAAACCCTTGAGCAGCGCTGCCTGGGCCCAGACCGGATCATCGAGCGCGCCGTCGATCCCTACCGCTGCAGCTTCGATACGCGGCAACCGCACGTCGATCTGGCGGAGCCGCGCATCGTAGACCGGCTGCGGGTCGCCTGAGGACTGCATGAGGATGAGAACGACGGCGAGCATGAGATAAAAACTAACGTGGGGCGTGGGGCGTGCGGCGTGTCAACCTTTTGTTCGAACTCGCCTTACGAAACGTCAGCTCACCTTACAGCGTCGCACGCCGCACGCCGCACGTCTATTCGTAACGCAGCGCCACAATCGGGTCGAGACTCGCCGCCCGCCGCGCCGGCCAAATCCCGAAAAAGAGTCCTACGAGGGCGCTGAAGAAGAACGCGATCGCGATCGCCACCGCGTTGATCGACGTGTTCCAGTGGGCGAGCTTGGAAAGGGCGACCGCGCCGAGCGAGCCAAACAGAATGCCGATAAGTCCCCCTGCGAGGCAGAGGACCAGCGCTTCGACGAGGAACTGAAACATGATGTTGAACCGCGTCGCGCCGAGAGCCTTGCGCACGCCAATCTCACGCGTCCGCTCCGTGACCGACACCAGCATGATGTTCATGATGCCGATGCCGCCCACGAGCAGGCTGACGGTCGCGATGCCGGCGAGCAGATACGTGAATGTCTTCGCCGTGTCCTGGAACGTCGCCAGAATATCCGACTGATTGCGGATCTGAAAATCATTGTCGGCGCCGGGGCGGATCTTGTGCTCGCGGCGCATTACGCGCTCGATCTCGATCATCGCCAGCGTCATCTGCGGCACGCTCGCCGCGTCCACCGTGATGGACCGCAGCCGATCGGTGCCCATAATCCGGTAGCGCGCGGTTTGGAGCGGAATCAGAATCTGTTCGTCGGGATTGCCGAATCCGCCCGCCGATCCTTTGGCGCCAAGGACGCCGAGGATCTCGAAAGGAATCCCGCGGATCTGAATCTCCTGGCCGATCATCCCGGCCGGATTCCGGTTGAACATCTCGGGAATCGCCGAGCCGAGCACCGCGTAACGGCGGCGGCCCTCATCTTCGCCGGTCGTAAACATCCGGCCCGCGACGACGGGAAAGTTCTTGACACTGGGGTAATTGGGGGTGGTGCCCACCACACTCACGTTGCCGTTCTGCCCACCGTACTTGATCTGCAAGTTGCGCGTCAGCTCGGGCACGACCCCTTTGACGTAGCGGGCGTCGCGGGCCAGCGCATTCGCGTCATCGACCGTGATGCTGACGCGCTGATCGAACATGATGGCGATGCCGCCGCGGAACGACTGCCCGGGATAAATCGAGAGCAGCGTGGGCCCAAGCGCCTGGAGACGCGCCTGCACGGCCTTTTGCGCTCCGCTGCCCAGCGCGACCATGGTGATCACGGCGCCGACGCCGATGATAATGCCCAGCATGGTCAGGAACGACCGCAGCTTGTTGGCGCGGATCGCCTGGAGCGCGACGTGGAAGATTTCGTCGAGCAGCATGGCTAGGGCCTGGCCGGCGTCGCCTGCGGCCGTTGCTGTTGGGTCGGCTGCTGCTGCTGTACGCCCGGCAATCCGCCGCCCGTCATGTTGCGCATACGCTGCTGCATGTCACGCTGCGAATTGAGCAGACCGGCGCTGGGCAGCACGAGCACCGTGTCCTTATCCGTGAGGCCGCTCAGGACCTCGATGTAATCGAGATCGGTCAGACCGGTTCGGACTTGCACCGGTGTCGGCTTCCCGTTCTTGAGCGCGAAGACGATGTAGCTCGACGGCTCGCCCATATTGCGGCGGCCGCCACCCGGCCCGCCCGGGCCGCCGCCGCCCATGAATCCGCCACCCATGGCCGAGAAGATCGCGCGTACGGCCGCGCGTTCCTGGTCGCTCGGCGTCTCTCCCCGCTGGCGCTTTTGCATCGCGCTGCGCGCGAGACTCACCTGAGCGGGTGAGATACCTGGCGGCACCGGTACCGAGCGGCCATCGGGGAGGGTGATCGTCTGCGCCGCGCTGCCCGCGGGCGCGGGACTTGAGTCGCGCCGCTCCGGACTGCCTCCGAGGGACGCGCTGTCGCGATTGGCCGGCTGTGATTGCGGCAGCTGGCGCTGGGCTGCGAGCTGTTGCTGGACCTCGTTCGGATCGAGACCGAGCACCTGCGCCGCGGAGGCGACGTCACGCTGCGTGCGGAGCGCCGCGTTGGGGATCGCGATGACGCTGTCGCGCCGGCCGACGTGAATCTCGACTTCCGTGTTCATGCCGGGCTTCAGGAGATGGCCGACGTTCGGGATCCGGATCAGGACGTTGAACATCGTCACGTTCTGCTGCACCGTCGCCTGTGGCTCGACCTTGAGGACGCTGCCTTCAAACGGCCGATTGGGATACGCGTCCACGGTGATCGTCGTGCGCAGCGCCGGCTGGACCTTGCCGATGTCCGTTTCGTCCACGAGCGCACGAATCTGCACCGTGTCGAGATTCGCCATCTTGAACAGCAGAGTGCCGCCGCCGACGTCCTGGGTGGGCGACGAGATGACGGTGCCGAGCTCCACGTTCTTCGCGATGATCGTACCGGACACCGGCGCGCGCAGCTTGGTGTCGTTCATGCGGTCGCGCGCGTTGTCGAGGTCCGAACGCGCGCGAATCACCGCGGCATTCGCATTGGCGAAGTCGAGCCTGGCCTGATCATGCTCGGTTTGGGTGATCGCCTGCGTCTTGAACAGCGTGTCCGAGCGCGCAAGCTGCGCCCTCGCGTTGGCGAGCTGCGCCTGCGCCACCTGCAGGTTGGCCTCTGCTTGCGCCAGGTTGTTGCGCGGAATGCGCGGATCGATCGAGGCGAGCAGCTGATCCTGCTTCACGTCGTCGCCGGTCTGCACGTTCATCCCGATGATCTCGCCGGACGCCTTCGACTTGACGTCGACCGTCAGCACCGGCTCGATCGCGCCCGATGCGGACGCCGAGACCACGAGGTTCCGACGCTCGACTGGCACCGCCTCGTACGCCTGCGGCGCCTCTTTCTTGCCGCAGGCCAGCAAGCCCAGGAGGAATGCGATCACCAACGCTTGTTTGGTATTCACTGCCCTACCATCCTCTCGTCACGCGCGATTTTGCCGTCGAGCAGGTGAATCTGGCGGCGCGCGTGCGCCGCGATGTCGTGTTCGTGCGTCACCAGCACGATGGTCTGCCCCGTATCGTGCAGCTCATGAAAGAGCCCCATGATTTCGGTCCCCGTCGCCGAGTCGAGATTTCCGGTCGGCTCGTCGGCCAGGAGGATGCTGGGCTGGTTGACCAACGCCCGCGCGATGGCGACGCGCTGGCGCTGGCCGCCCGACAGCTCGTTGGGCCGGTGATCCATGCGATCACCCAGGCCTACTTGCGTGAGTGAGCGGGCGGCGCGTTCACGGCGGTCCTTGGCCGAGATGCCGGCGTAAATCAGCGGCAGCTCTACGTTGTGCAGCGCGTCCGCGCGCGGAAGCAAGTTGAACGTCTGGAAGACAAAGCCGATCTCCTTGTTCCGAATGCGCGCGAGCTCGTCGTCGCTCAGGTCGCTCACCTTCTGGCTGTTCAGCCAGTACTCGCCGCCGGTAGGCGTGTCGAGGCAGCCGATCAGGTTCATCAACGTCGACTTGCCCGAGCCCGACGGGCCCATGACCGCGACGAATTCGTTCTTCTTGATCTGGATGTCCACGCCGCGCAGGGCGTGCACCACTTCCGCGCCCATGTGGTATTCACGCTTCAGGCTATGCGTGAGAATCACGATGTCGGGCGTCGGCGTGTCGCCGGTGCGAAAGCTCATCGCCTGCGCGGTGGTCACAGCGTCCGTCCGACCGTCGCTTCGAGCTGCGAGCGCGCGATCAGGTAGTTGAACTGCGTCTGAACGACGTTCACCTCGGCTTGTGTTAGGGCGGCTTGAGACGTCAGCAAGTCGAGAATCGTCGCTGCTCCGACCCGGTAACGCTCATTCTGGACGCGCAGATCCTCCGTTGCCGCCGCCATGTTTTCGCGCGCGATCGTGATCTGCTCGAACGCGGTCGACAGCGTCGCGAGCTGCTGCGTGAGCTGCGCAGCCACCTCGCGTCGCGCATCCGCCGCACGCGCCTCGGCGAGGTCGCGGGCAGCGGACGCGTTTGTGTTGTTGACTTCGCGCGTGAAACCGTTGAACAGCGCCCACGACAGCCCGACCCGCCACTGACTGGTTTCCGGATACGGGCTGAAGATCGGCGGGACTGGATCCTTACTCCCTTGGTGACTGTTGCTGTAGCTCAGCGTCACCGAAGGCCAATACTGCGACCGGGCGCTCCACACTTGCGCGCGCGCGCTGCGGGCCTCCGCCTCAGCTTGTTCCACAGCCGGGGCAGTGGAGAGTGCGGCGCGCAGCTCAACGGTGTCGGGCAAGGCCGGGAGCGTCGAATCGAACACCGCCCGTACCTGTCCATCCACGCCGATTTGCCGCCCAAGGTTTGCCTGAGCCGTTGCCAGCGCCGCACGGGCTTGCAGCAGAGCAATGCGGGCGTTGCCATACTCGACAGTCGAGCGCAGCGAATCTGACCGGGTCGCAGACCCGGCCCGCAATTTCTGAACGGAGATCTGCAGCTGTTGCTGCGCGCGCTTGACCTGAGCATCCGCGACGCGAACCAGGGCTTCGTTCGCAATCGCGGTATAGAAGAATTGCTTGGTGTCCAGCGTGGTCTGGAAGCGCTGATTCACGACGCCAGCATCCGCAGCATCCAGGCTCGCGGACGCGGATTTGAGATTCGCAAAACGCCGAAAACCGTCGAACAGCTCGAGGCTCGTGCTAACAGTCCCGGTATAGGACTGGGCAGGAACGGCTCGGCCGGTGCTCCCGGAGACTCCAGGAGTGTTTCGATGATCGTAACTGGCGGAGACCGACAAACTTGGTATGTAGCTGCCGAAGGCCGACCGTTTGGTGGCCCCGGCATTGCGCTGATCGCCGCGTGCCTGGACCATGGCGGGCTGCGCGTCGAGTGCGCGCCTGATCGCCTCGTGGAGCGTTACCTCGAGCTGTTGCTGCCCCGCGGGCTGTTGCCCAAACGCGGCGCCGGCCGCTGTGACTGCGAGAACACCCGACAATAGCCACCGCATTAGTGCCGTCCCCCCTCCCGTTCGCCTCGCTCCATACGGTGATGCTCAGCTTGCTCGATCAGTTGCTGGTGCCGCGCGCGCTGCTCGGGTGTCAGCTGGGCGTCGATTTCGGCACGCATCTTGGTCTTGATCGAGTCAAAGCGCGGACGCACCCGGGCCCAGAGGGAATCGGTCTCAGGCTTGTGGCGCGCGAAGATCGCGCGAACCGAGTCACGCTGCACGTCGGACAGATCCAGCTCCCGGCTCAGATAGTTGACCATCCGTTC
>DATFVZ010000001.1:0-43042 GCA_035259785.1 Gemmatimonadales bacterium | reverse complement strand
AATTCGCGCTGGTATTCGGGCTCGGGGATCTACCGGCACGTGCGCCTCGTCAAGACCGATTCCGTCCACGTCGATCACTGGGGCACGTACGTCACCACGTCGGCGGTGAGCGCCGAGTCGAGTCGAGTCACAATTCGGACGACGGTGCGCAACGAGGGACGCGCAGCGCGACCGATTGTGCTGCGCACAACGATCCTGGACTCCGCCGGAAAGGAAGTCGTAGTGGTATCAAACGACGCCAGGGTTTTGGGCGATTCGGGTTTAGAGATTGCCCAGGACCTGACGATCCCCCGTGCCGTGCTGTGGTCGGTCGAGCGCCCGTACATGTATCGCGCCGTCACGCGGGTCATGTGCGGCGCAAGGCCATGCGACAATTACGCCACCCCGTTCGGGGTCCGAACGTTTGCATTCAGAGCTGACTCTGGGTTCTATCTCAACGGAAAGCCGGTGAAGATCCGCGGTGTGTGCCTGCACCACGATCTCGGCGCGCTCGGCGCCGCGGTGAACACCCGCGCGATGGAGCGCCAGCTCCAGATCATGAAGGCGATGGGCGCCAATGCCCTCCGTACTTCGCACAACCCGCCCGCGCCTGAGCTGCTCGACCTCACCGACCGCATGGGCATCATCGTGATGGACGAAGCATTCGACATGTGGAAGAAGCAGAAGAACAACTTCGACTACCACCTCGATTGGGACGCATGGCACGTGCGTGATCTGTCGGACATGGTGCTCCGCGACCGCAACCATCCCAGCGTCTTCATCTGGAGTATCGGCAACGAAGTCATGGAGCAGTGGCAGGACGGTGATAGCACGGCTGCCCCAATCGCGCGTGAGCTGGCCGGGATCGTGCGCGCACTCGATCCGACTCGACCCATCACCCAGGCGGCGAACAACGGCAGCCCCGCGAACCCGGTATTTCATGCCGGGGCCCTCGACCTGCTCGGTCACAACTATCATCACGAAGTCTGGAAGGATTTTCCGGCGCAGTATCCGGGAGCGAAGTTCATCATCACCGAGGCGATGTCGGCGTTGAACTCCCGCGGAGTCTACCGGCAGCCCTCCGATAGCGTGGCAGTTTATTACTGGCCATATGACAAAACGAAGGGTCCAACGCCGCCCACCGATGGCCGTTTGTCGTCGTACGACAACAGCCACGCGTTCTGGGGCTCGCTGCACGAAGAATCGCTGCGGCTGTTTGAGCAGTATCCGTTCCTGTCGGGGATGTTCATCTGGCAGGGGATCGACTACCTAGGCGAGCCCACGCCGTACGAGTGGCCGGCGCGCAGCTCCTACTTCGGCGCGGTCGATTTGGCCGGCTTCCCCAAGGATCCGTTCTACCTGTATCAGAGCGTCTGGACAACGAAGCCGATGGTCCATCTCTTCCCGCATTGGAACTGGTCAGCCGGCGATACGGTCGATGTCTGGGCCTATACCAACGCCGAGCAAGTGGAGTTGTATCTGAACGGTGCTTTTCAGGGCGTCAGGCGCAAGGAAGGGAGAGTCGGCCACCTGATGTGGCGCGTGGCCTACAAGCCGGGGACGTTGCGAGCCGTCGCGCGCTCCGCCGGGCTCGAGACGGCGAGCGCCGTGATCCGGACAACCGGAGCGCCCACTCGCGTCGCGCTCGCTCCCGACCGCGCCCGGATTCGCGCGGATGGTGAAGATCTCTCGTTCGTGACCGTCACGGTCCGCGATCAGCGCGGCCGAGCGGTGCCGACGGCTGAGCCCATCATCCGGTTCCGGATCAGCGGGGGTGCGCGGATCGTCGGCGTGGACAACGGCGATCCGTTCAGCCACACGTCGTTCCAGGCCAAACAGGTGCGGCTGTTCAACGGCAAAGCGCTGGTCATTGTGCGCGCGGGCAGAAGCGCGGGGACTGTCACGCTGACGGCGGAAGGAGCGGGGCTAGCCTCCGCCACCGCACGCATCGACATGAGATAGGAACGCGACGATGAAACTGAGACCGTTCGGCAGCACCGGCCATCGCGTCAGTGAGATCGGGTTCGGCGCTTGGGGGATCGGCGGCGCGATGTGGCGCGGCGTCGCGGACAGTGACGGACGGAAGGCGTTACAGGAAGCGGTCGACCAGGGCATCACGTTCTTCGACACGGCCCTCGCCTACGGGGACGGCCACAGCGAGCGACTGATCGGCGATGCACTCAAGGACGAGATCCGCGCCAATCGCGTCGTGGTGGCGACCAAGATCCCGCCGATGAATCTCGAATGGCCCGCGAAGGCGAGCTACAAGCTCAATGCGGTATTTCCCGCCAAGCACATCGCGGTGTCGACGGAGCAGTCGTTGAAGAACCTTCGCATGGATGCGCTGCACGTCCAACAGCTCCATGTGTGGAACGACGTGTGGCTTTCGGATCCGGAATGGCAGAAGTCGCTCGAGCAGATCGCCCGTCTCAAGCAGGAAGGAAAGGTGCTGCACTGGGGCGTCTCGATCAACGATCACGCCCCCGAAACGGCGCTCAAGGTGTTGACGGAGCCGATTTTCGAGAGCGCTCAGGTGATCTACAACATCTATGACCGCTCGCCCGAGAAGGCGTTGTTCACGCTCGCGAGGAAGAAGCCGCTCGGCATCATCGTGCGTGTGCCGTTCGACGAGGGCGCGCTGACCGGTCAGGTCAAGGCGAACACTGTGTTTCCCGCGGGCGACTGGCGCGCCGAGTATTTCGCGGGCGATCGCAAGGCCGAGGCGGAGCGCCGGAGCAAAGCCCTGGCTGGCCTGCTCAACAACGACGTCGAAAGCCTGCCCGAGCTGGCGCTACGCTTCTGTTTGTCGTCACCCGAAGTGTCTACGGTGATTCCCGGGATGCGCCGTCCGGGGCACGTGCGCCAGAATGCAACGGCGTCCGCCAAGGGAGCGCTGCCGGCCGCCATGATCACTCAGCTTAAGACGCACGCCTGGGATAAGAACTGGTATCCCTGATCACGGTTTCGCGGCGGCGCTGTAGCTATCGCTCTTGATACGCCAGACGCCGTCTTTGTCACGCCGCCAGACCTTGGAAAACTTGCCCCGAAAGCGGTGTTCCTCGCCCTGGGGATTTCTTCCGACGATCGTGTAGTAGCCGTAGTCGCTCCGCAAATTGCCCGCTTCAACTCGCTCGACGAGCTCGAACGTGATACGGCGCGTGTGACCGCGCTCGCGGTCATTCTCGAACCCGTCGGCATAGCGTTCCCGAATCGCCGCTCGGCCGCGCACGATCTCGCCGCCAGGCGGCAGCATCAGGGCGTCCTCGGCGTACAATTCGATGACGCGATCCGGATCCAGCGTAGCGTATGCAGTTGAGAAGCGCTGGTATTGTGAATCGGCCCCTCCCTGCAGCACGACGAGCAGTAGCAGCGCGATCACGGCTTGGTTGGCGCCGGAGCCGGATGCAGCTCCCACAGCACGTTGACGATCACCCAGCGCCCGTTCCACTTCGCCAGGTGCAGGTAGTCGACCCAGTCGGACGCGTCGATCTTGGCGCTCGCGGCATTCCGATAGATGTCGAGGATCGTGACATCCTTGCGTCGATTGGCGACCGGCGTGTCCTTCCCGCCTCCCGCGCGCGTGCCCATCACGAGCGACATTGCGCTCATTTGGCCGAGCTGGCTGCGTCCCTGTTCGTTGGTGCGCACGATGCGTTTGGCAAGCTCCGGATGCAGGGCACGCTCCATTCGCGCGCCGTCTCCGTCGTAATAGCCTTCGATGTAGTCGAGGGCCGTCTGGCGGATGGCGTTCGAGTCAGCCGCAGTTTGGCTGCGGAGTGTGAGTGGCGTGAGGGCCAGCAGAACCAACGCAAATCGTAGTGACATGGCCGGATCCGGTAGAGGATGGAGTCACACTAGCGAGTGCCTGATTTGCGTACCACACAAATGGCGCGACTTGGGCGCCACGCGGTGTGAGTTATCCCTCTACGGCTTCTTTTCTATGACTGAAGCGAGCGATCCAGCGCCGGCGTCTTCGATCTTCGGATTGGCGGGATCGGTGATCCACCGCCACGATGGGGGCGCGCATTTACGTCGCATCGACGATGCGGTGCAGTGCCTGACTGTGCGCCGCACTCGACGTCAGTTTGGTCCCATCCTTCAGAATCACGACGTACTCCCCATGAAACCACGGCTCCAGCTCCTTGATCCGATCGACGTTGACGATCGCCGACCGGTGCACGCGCACAAACCCGTGCGGAGCCAATCGCTGCTCCAACCTGGTCAACGTGTGGCGGACGACGTGCGTTTCACGCCCCACATGCAGAACTGCATGCTTGCCGTCCGCCTCAATCCAGTCGATCTCACTCGGCTTGAGAAACGACACCTTGCTCCGCGTGCGGATGACGAGTCGATCGATCGGCCGTTCGTCGAGGAGGCTGAGCAGGTCACGCTTGGTGGCGCGAGCCAAAGCCTTGTGGAACCGCTCCGGCTCGATCGGCTTCAGCAGATAGTCGATCGCGTGCACATCGAACGCCTTCAGCGCGTATTCATCGTACGCCGTCACGAAAATGACTGCGGGCAGCCACTCCGTGGCGACGGCCTCCAGCACTTCGAAGCCATTGAGGTCCGGCATCTGAACGTCGAGGAATACGAGATCGGGCCGTTTGTCGATGATCGCATCGACCGCTTCGCGCCCTCCGCTGCACTCCCCGACGATCGCGACACCATCACTCGCTTCGAGGAGCGTGCGGACACGCTCGCGGGCGAGCGCTTCGTCGTCGACGATGAGGGCGCGCGTCCCCGTCATTGTGGTGAGGTCCTAAACGGAATCTTGATCCTCACCGTAAATCCTCCATTCACCAGCGTCTCCACGTGTGCCGGCTCCCCATACAGGCGCGCGACACGTTCGCGCGTGTTCGCCAGTCCGATGCCGTTGGTCGGCGTTCCCGAGACCAGGCCCGGTCCATCATCCGATACTTCGAGAACGAGCGAGCCCGCGTTTCGTCGCGCTCGTACCGTGACATGGCCGATGTCGGGGCGGTCGGCCATGCCATGCGTGATCGCGTTTTCAACGATGGGCTGCAGCACCAGGCTCGGGACCAGCGCCTCCCGCACGTCGGGACCGGCGTCCACGGTGATCACCAGCCTGTCGCCAAACCGCGCGCGCATGATGTCGAGGTAGCGGTCGAGAAAGCCCAACTCATCCCGCAGCGGAACTTCCTGGCTGGCGGTGGTACGGAGCGACAGGCGCAGCAGCTCGGAGAGATCGGTCAGCATCCGATCGGCGGCCGGTTGATCGCGATGGATCAGCGTCGAGATCGACTGCAACGTGTTGAACAGGAAATGCGGCTGCAGCTGTGCACGCAGATTCTCGAGCGCGAGCCGGGTTGCTTCGAGCTCGCGCTCGCGCGACTCGCGGTAATACTCAATCGCGTGAATCACGCCGACCGATGCCCAGTACGCCAGCATGTCGGCGTAGAACCCACCGAACAGTATCATGCTGAGAGTGGCTGGCTCCGCCGGATTCAACACGTTGTAGATCGGTGTGTAAATCGTGACCTTCAGCAGGGTGAACAGGAGCGAGGCGGCGAGGTGCACCGGAAGCCGGGCCAGCCAGCGGTCGCCGCGAATCGGAAAGCGCCGGACCATCACATAGAAGAACGGCGTGAACAGCCCGCATGTGTACCAGTCGGCAAGGGTCGTGGGGAGGATGTCGAGCAGATCGACCGGCCGCCCCATGAACGCGCGGCGCGCGACAGTCTGCGCCGCGGACATCAAGGCGAGGACCGTCCAAATCAGGATGCCGAGCAGCCAGAGTCGCTTGGGCTTAGCGTGAGCCATCGGGCTGGAACCTAGCCTCAATGGTGCGGCATGGCAGCGATTTTGCCCCCAATCGGCCTTGAGACGGTGTCACTTGACGAGCCTCTGACCAAGCCGGCCGGCGTCGATTCGCACCGGGCGGGCATCTAGCAAGGCATGAACGCTCTCCTCTTGATGCTTGCCGTCGCGCAAGCGGACGGCGGCACCCCGCTCGAAATTGGCCGTAGCTACCGCATTGAGTCTCGCATCCTCGGCGAAACTCGCGTGATCGATGTCTCGCTGCCGGCGAGCTACCAATCGGATTCCTCGCGCCGCTACCCGCTCCTGCTGGTTCTCGACGGCGAATTCGAGCACCAGATCGCTGCATCCATCGTCCGCTTCTACGCGGAAACGGGGCAAGTGCCGGAGATGATTGTGGTAGGCGTGCGCAATACGAAACGTGCACGCGACATGACCACGCCGGGTGTGGCCGGCTTCGAGGTGCCCCCCGAAGTCAGCGGCGACGCGGGAGGCGCTGAGCGGTTTCTTTCATTTCTGGGCGACGAGCTGGTGCCATATCTCGAGCAGCGGTATCGCACGACGCCGCTGCATGTGATCACCGGGCACTCGCTTGGTGGTCTGCTCGCGATCTACGCGCTCGGCAAACGGCCCGAGCTCTTCACCGGCTACATCCTCATGGAGCCCTCGGCCTGGTGGAATCGCGGCCACGAAGTCGAGCAGGCGAAAGCGGTTCTCAACCAGCCGGCCGGGCGTCATGCGCGCGTCATGATGGTGAACATGGAATCGTGGGGCTTCGACACGACTCGCTGGGGCGCCGATAAGCCGATGATTCGTGAGCTCTCCACCACTGGCGAGACTCATTCGAGCATGGCCATCGCCGGAATGACGCAGGGACTGCGCACCATGTTCGCCGACTTCAAGCCCACACAATGGCAGCCCGGCAGCCGGCCGATCGCGATGCTCGACCCGTACGACTCGCTCTCGGCCCGCGTAGGCTATGCCGTGCCGATCCCCGAGGATGCCTACGCGCTCGTGGTCCGCATGTCACTCGACAGCCGCCACTTCGCCGATGCCGAGCAGGTGCTGCAGCGGTGGGAAAAATCCCTGGGTGCCTCAGCGGAATCCCGCCGGTTCCGAGAGCGGCTCAGTCGCGAGCGCGCGACTCCCCAGCCGGCGAATTTCATCCCCCTCGAGTTTCCGGCACGCCGGCCGACTTCGCAGCAAGCCGCGGCATTTCTGGGACGGTGGATCACGATCGCGCAGCCTGATACACACGAGGTCATGATCCGCCCAGCGGGCGACTCGATCGTCGTACACGACCGCGTGCAGATGCGCGGGATCAATTGGTTCGAGGGTGACGATCCCGTCATTCAGATCACGGCCGATGGGACGCTCGAATGGGGACTGCCGTTCTTTCGCGGGCTCGCCGCGCTCGTGGTACTGCGCGGCAAGATTCAGCCTGATGGAACGATGCTGGTGACGCGCGAAGTCCGCGGCTGGGTGCCACGCGGACCGGGACCTGACCTCAATCGGGTTGAGCGATTTCGGAGAGTGCCTGGTTGAGTGGGCGCGGCCTACGCCATCTCCTCAGCGCCCAGTTCTCTCAACCGGCGCCCCAGCAAGCCGCGCTCGGGACCCTCCACCGCAAGGGCGAGGGCCTGCTGATAGGCCGCGATGGCCCTGGGCTTGTCGCCGAGCCGGCGCAACAGGTCGGCGCGGGCAGCGTGCGCGAGGTGGTAGTCAGTCAATTCCTTGCGCGCGAGGATCTGATCGATCAGCGCGAGCCCGTGCTGCGGCCCGTCACGCATGGCGATCGCGGCAGCCCGGTTGAGCTCGATCACCGGCGATGGATCGGCGCGCAGTAAGACATCGTAGAGCCCAACGATCTCGCTCCAGTCCGTATCCGCCGACCTCGCCGCCTCGGCATGCACCGCCGCGATCGCGGCTTGCAGGAGATAGGGACCGACCTGCCGGGATCCAAAACCCCGCTCGACGAGCGCGGCCCCTTCCTTAATCTGCTCACGGCTCCAGCGCGTGCGGTCCTGCTCCTCGAGCGGGACCAGCTCTCCCTTGCTGTTCGTCCGTGTGGCGCGCCGGGCGTCGTGAAGCAGCATCAGCGCAAGCAACCCAATGGCCTCGGGCTCAGGCAGCAGCTCGACGAGGAGGCGGCCGAGGCGGATTGCCTCGGCCGCGAGATCAGGCCGGGTGAAGTAGCCCTGGTTGTAGACCAGATAGACGACGTGCAGCACGCTGGCCAGGCGCGCGGGAAGGTCGCGGCGCTCCGGGATTTCGTAGGGGATCTTGGCGTCGCGAATCTTGGTCTTTGCGCGAACGATCCGCTGCGCCAGCGTGGGCGGGGTGGTGAGAAACGCGGCCGCTACCTGCTCGGTCGTGAGTCCGCAGATCTCGCGCAACGTCATCGCAACTTGCGCGTCGGGGTTCAGCGCGGGATGGCAGCAAGTAAAGATGAGGCGCAACCGGTCATCCACCAGATCGTGCGGTTCTTCAGGCAATTCCTGAATCACGTCCACTTCAAGACCAACTTCGCGACGATTCTTGCGCAACCGGTCGATAGCCTTGAAACGGCCCGTCGAGATCAACCACGATCTGGGATTGGCGGGTATGCCTTCGATCGGCCAGCGCTCAAGGGCCGCCGCGAACGCCTCCTGCAACGCCTCCTCGGCAAGATCGAAATCGCCGAGGAGGCGGATGAGGGTGGCAAGAACGCGCCGCGATTCGGTGCGGTAGACCGACTCGATCGCGTCTACGGCTGGTCAAACTCCATGACAGGCCGCACTTCGACCGTGCCGTGCTTGGCGCCCGGGATCCGGGACGCGACCTGAACGGCTTCGTTCAGATCCTTCGCCTTGATCAGGTAGTAGCCGCCGAGCTGCTCTTTCGTCTCGACGTATGGGCCGTCCGTCGTGGAGAGCTTGCCATTCCGCACGCGGACCGACGTGGCGGTCTTGGTGGGCTGGAGTGCTTCACCGCCGATGTAGTTGCCCGCCTTCTTGATCGCCTCCGTGAAGCCGTTGTACTCGGCCACCCCCTGTTGCATGTCCGCCGGGGTGGCCTTCTCCCACCACTTCTCGTCTTCGTAAATCAAGCACAGGTATCTCATGGTCTCCTCCGCGTTATTTGCCGTTTGCCCAGACAGGACGAACTTCGATCGAACCCCACTTCGCCGACGGAATGCGGCTGGCAATCTGAATCGCCTCATGGCGATCCTTCGCTTCGATCAGGAAATAGCCGCCGAGCTGCTCTTTGGTTTCCGCGAATGGCCCGTCGGTGGCGGAGAGCTTGCCGTCGCGGACGCGCACCGTGGTGGCCTGGTCGGTGTGCTGCAACCCGTGTGATCCCACGTAATTCCCGCTCTTCTTGATGTCTTCGGTGAACGCCCAGTAGTCGCGCTTCGCCTGCTCGATCATGTCCTTGGGGACGTTCACCTCCTCTTTCTCCTCCTGGTAAACCAGGCACAGGTATTTCATATGACCCCTCCAAGTAGTTCTGAAATATGCCCTGAACATTCATTGGTCGTTCGGCATCCCAGGAATTCGACAAGACGCTAACTTTGCGTCATGCCTCGTTATGCGGCCTTCCTCCGCGGCGTCATGCCGACGAACTGCAAGATGGCGGACCTGCGCGAGGCGTTTGAGGCGGCAGGTTTTACCGGGGTCGCAACCGTCATTTCGAGCGGCAACGTCGTGTTCGACGCGCCCGTCACGCCGGTTGCATCATTGGAACGCAAGGCTGAAGCGGCGATGCACCAACGGCTCGGGAAGAGCTTTTTGACCATCGTTCGGCCCGTCAACGGATTACGCAAGCTGCTCGAATCGGATCCCTACAAGAGCTTCCGGCTGGGTCCCAAAGCGAAACGGATCGTTACATTCCTGCGCGAGCGGCCGAGCAAGACCCTCAAGTTGCCGATCGAGCTCGAAGCGGTTCGTATTCTCGCAATGCAAGGCGGCGCCATCTTCAGCGCGTACTCGCCGAACCCCAAGGGCCCCGTGTTCATGTCGTTGCTCGAGAAGACCTTCGGTAAGGAACAGACGACACGAACGTGGGATACCGTCGCGAAGGTCGCGCGGTAAATTCGAGCCGTGTCATCGCCGCTTCGCCCCAATCCCGAGCCGCAGCTGCCCAACGCCGCGCGCGAGCGCATCATCGAGCTGCTGACCCGCCACTTTGCCAACGATGAGCTCAGTGAATCGCAGCTCGAGACACGGCTGCAAAGTGTGTACGCCGCGCGAACTCCGAGTGAGCTCGCTGCAATCGTTTCGGATCTGCCCTCGCTTGCCGAGGCGCCGCGCGACGATACACGCATCAAGGCGACCTTATCGGGACAGGAGCGGCGGCTCGCCGGCCTCGTGCCCAAGCTCTTGGAGTTGCGGGCACGCATGGGGTATGTCGAGCTGGATTTGCGCAACGCGACGTTCGCACCGGGCATTACCACCATCGATGTGCGCGCCTTCATGGGCTACGTGGAGATCCGCCTGCCGGAAGGAGTCCGCGTGGAGAATCATGGGCACGCGGTCTTCGGCTATGTCGCAGTCAAGGGGATCGAAGAGGACTCCGAGAGCATCGTGCGAATCACTGGCCGGGCGGTGTTCGGATATGCCGAGATCTTTCTGCCGGATACGGTCCCCGACGACGAGGCGGAGTGATATTCACAGCCGTCCGGGGACCAATTCAATCAAAGCATACCTGATCACACGGGCGATCCTATCCACCCTGATCGGCCCGCGTCACATTTGTGAGATCCCCTCATCGGAGACCGTCGGCGATGATTCGCAAGATTCTGCTGGGCATCGGCGCAGCAATCGTTCTGTTGATCGCGGTCGTGCTCATCACGGTCAACCTGCGCTGGGACCGGCAGTTCCAAGCGCCGTTCCCGGCACTTGCAGCATCGACCGATTCTGCCGTCATCGCGCGCGGCCGATATCTCGCCTACGGACCGGCGCATTGCGCGGCGTGTCACGCGCAGCCCGGTAATCCGGCGGGCCTCTTGAGCGGCAGCCGCGTCTTTGTAATTCCACCCGGAACGATTCGCGTCCCGAACCTGACGCCCGACAGCACCACTGGCATCGGCCGGTTCAGTGATGGGGCGATCGCTCGGATGCTTCGCTATGGGGTTCGCCACGACGGTCGTTCCGCGATCCCATTCATGGAATTTCAGGCCATGAGCGATGCGGACATCGTCGCGTTGATCTCATTCCTCCGTTCGCAGCCCGCTGTGCGCAATAACATCCCTGACCACAAGTACACGCTGCTCGGCAAAGCCGTCATGTCGTTCGCGATCAAGCCCGTCGGTCCCAGCGCGCCTCCGCCCGCGGAAAGCCCGGCGCCCGGTCCCACCGTCGAGCGAGGCGCCTATCTGGTAGGCGCGGTTGCGAACTGCGCGGGCTGCCATACGCAGCGGAGCATGGCAACCGGTGCGTATACGGGTGCACGGCTGGCCGGTGGAACGCCGATGGAAACGGAGACTGAGAAACCGATCCAGGTTGTGCCGCCCAACATCACTGGCGACTCGAACGGCCGGGCAGGGCTCTGGACCGAGGATGAATTCGTCTCGCGCTTCCGCGCGGGTGAGCGGATCCCCGGCAGTCCCATGCCGTGGGTTCCGTTCGGCCGCATGAGCGATGACGACCTGCGCGCCATCTACCGCTATCTGCGAACTGTGCGGAGTGTGACTTGATGCCCCTTGACAACACCTAACGATGTTATATCATCTAACTCAGTTATGGCATCTCAGTCACCCAGCCTCCTCCGTCGCGAGCGCGAACGCTCCGAAACCCGTCGCCTCATTCTCGAGGCGGCCCGCCGCATGTTCGTCGAGCATGGCTACGAAGCGACCACCATGCGCAGCATCGCCGCGAAGATCGGTTACACTGCGACGGCGGTTTACCACCACTTCAAGGACAAGACGGCGCTCGTCGCCGAGCTGTGCGCCATCGACTTTCGCGCGCTCACCGAGGCGTTGCGAAAGGCTGGATCGGTGACAGATCCGCTCGAGCGCCTGGGTCGAATGGGAGAGGCGTACGTCGAATTCGGCTTGAGCCATCCCATGCAGTACCAATTCATGTTCATGATGCCGCGCCCGGCAGGCATCGACGGACACCCCGATCCCGGCGCTGATTGCTATGGCTATCTCTTGGAAACTTGCCGCGCGGTGGTCGCGACTGGTCGACTCCGGCCTGAATTCGCGGACGCGGACCAGGTCGCGCAGATCGCATGGGGCGCTCTCCATGGCCTGGTCGCGCTGCAGGTGACCAAGGGCGACGACGACGTAGTGCCTTGGCGGAGTGTTCGTGACACCGCTGCGAAGATGGGGAGTGCGCTAATCCGGGGGATGCTTCGTGAAACGTAGATCGATCTTTTTTTTTACTCGTGATGTTAACGGCGTTATCTAATATGACAACGTTAGCCAAGAATCGTCTCGTCCTCGCCCTCCTTCTATTAGGATGGCTCGGACTCGCCACCCCCGCCCTGGCACAGAGTAGCTCCGATCCCCTCGGCCCTCTGGTCTCCGAGGCTCTCCGAGCCAACCTCGGCCTGGCGGCCGAACGACTTTCCGAACAACGAGCGGGAGTCCAGGTGCACGCGGCGCGGGCGCTCTTTCTTCCGAGCGTACTGCTCGAATCACGTTACTCCCGACTCGAAAACGTTCCGAACATCGGGGATTTCGTAAATCCGGCCTATTCCGCACTCAACGGCCTCCTTGGTCAGAATCGGTTCCCCACGAATCTCGACATCACGCTTCCCCAGCGTCATGACTCGCACCTCGCGCTGCGGCAGCCGCTCTTCAATGCGTCGATTTTGGCGAATTACTCGGCCGCGAGGAGTCGTGCAGATGGCCAGTCATTCGAGCGCCGCGGTGCCGCGCGCCGTCTCGCGGCCGACGTGCAGAGCGCCTACCTCACACAAGCACGGGCGCGCCGTGCGGTTGAGATCCTTGCCGCCACACTGACGCTCGTTCAGGAGAACGAACGCGTTGCCGGCAGGTTGGTCGCTGCCGGCCGCGCGACCCCGGAAGCGCTCTTCCGGGCCCGTGCCGACCGCAGTGAAGTCGAGCAACAGTTGGCCGAAGTGCGACAGCGTCACGCGGCCGCCGTTCGTGTGTTGAACCAGATGCTGCACCGACCGCTGGATGCGCCGGTCGACGACATTCCCGACAGCGCCTTTACGCCGTCCCTGACGATTTCGGCAGACAGTGCCGTACGGAGCGCCATCGCCGGCCGTGAAGAGCTGCGTCAGGTCGATGCCGGCATCCGCGAGGGCCACGCCGGGGTGCGTGCCGCTACAGCTGCGTTTCTTCCTTCTGTTTCGCTCGGGTTCGACTACGGCTTCCAGGGCCGCGACGTGGAGTTTCGCTCGACCCAGGACTATTGGGTCGCGTCGTTGGTCGTCTCATGGAACGTGTTCAATGGCGGTGGCGACGTTGCACGGCGTGCTGCGGCACAGCTCGAGGTCGATCGGGCGCAGACGCTGCGTGAGGATCTCGAGGACCGGATCGAGCTCGAGGTTCGAACGAGCTATGAAGCTGCAACGGTGGCGCAAGCTGCCATCGCAACGGCAGATGATCGCCTTGCCGCGGCGCGCCGCACGTTCGAGCTGGTCCGCCGTCGCTACGAAGAGGGTGCTGCGAGTCCGATAGAACTGGTTGACGCGCGCACGTCACTCACGTCTGCCGAGCTCAATCGTGTCGTTACCGCCTATCAGTACGCGTTGCGCTACGTCGACCTGGAACGTGCCGCGGCGCTGCGGGTGATCACGCCGTAAACAAGGAGCAGCTCCGATGAACCGTCTCGCGCTCGCGCCGATAGTGCCCCTCATGGTCCTGGCTTGTCGCCCCGGCAAGGCGGAATCGTCCGGCGTGGGGACGACGTCAGTTGCGGTTCGCGTTGTCCCTGTCGCCATTGAGGCGGTCGCGCGGCCGGTGGTCGCCACCGGGACACTCGGCCCCAAGGAAGAAGTAGCGCTGAGCTTTAAGATCGGCGGTGTGATTGGGCGAGTACTAGTCGATGAAGGTCGGATCGTGCGCGCCGGTGACACGCTCGCGGTGCTGGATCTGAGCGAGATCGACGCGGGAGTTACCCGGGCGCGCAGCGCAGCCGAGAAAGCGGAGCGGGATCTGGAGCGGGCACAGCGACTGTATGCGGACAGCGTTGCGACACTCGAGCAGGTGCAGAATGCCCAGACAGGGCGCGACGTTGCGGCCGCTGAGCTTACGTCCGCTGTGTTCAATCGCCGTCACGCGGTTATCGTGGCGCCGAGCGCGGGAGTGATTCTGCGCCGCAATGCCGAACCCGGCGAGCTCGTCACCTCGGGTTTTCCAGTTGTGACGCTGGGAAGCCGCGCGCGAGGCAACGTCGTTCGGGTGGCGCTCGCAGACAGGGACGTGGTGCAGCTGCGTCTGGGTGACACTGCGGAGGTCAGGTTCGACGCGCTCCCAGGCCGCGTTTTCGACGGGCGAGTCTCGGAAATCGCTGCCGCGGCGGACCCTATGACGGGCACCTATCGCGTCGAAATCGCCGTGCAAGGCGCGGCGTCGCTGGCGAGCGGCCTCGTCGGCCAAGCAGAGATCCGGCCTAAGGCGTCTGGTCTCATGCCGCTCGTACCGATCGAAGCGGTGCTCGAGGCCGACGGGGCGCAAGCAGCCGTGTTTGCTCTTTCAGCCGACGGGCACCGCGCGGTGCGCCGGGCGGTCACGATCGCCTTCCGCAGCGGCGACCGCGTGGCTGTCGCGTCTGGGCTCGACGGGGTTCGCGCCGTCATCACCGATGGAGCCGCGTATCTCGACGACAGCACGACCGTCAAGGTGCTGCCATGAAACTGACGGAGTTCTCGGTCAAACATTGGCAATTCACGGTTGTGTTGTTTGCCATGCTCGCGGCCCTCGGCCTCACATCGCTGCTCTCGATCTCGCGCAGTGAGGACCCGCCGCTCGACTTCCCGACTTTCACGATCGTCGCCGTCTATCCAGGCGCGAGCGCCAGAGACCTGGAGCGTCTGGTGGTCAAGCAGATCGAAGACACTCTGCACGGCCTGGACGACGTCCGCAGCATCAGTAGCCGGATCCGACCCGGTGTCGCTCGCATCCAGGTTGAGTTCGAGCCCAGCGAGGACGCCGACAAGAAGTACGACGACGTGGTGCGCGAAATCAACGCGCTCCGGACTGGACTGCCGGCGGAGCTTGCGCGTCTCGAGATACACAAGGCGAGCACGCTGGACGTGAACATCGTGCAGATCGCCCTGGTGTCCGAATTCGCGTCTTACCGTCTGCTCGATTCTCTCGCCGAGGATCTGGAAGATCGGCTCAGCACGGTTTCGGGCGTGCGAACCGCGGAGCGGTGGGGCGCGCCGGAGCGCCAGGTAGATGTCCAGCTCGATCTGGGCCGGTTGGCCGCGCTGCGT
This sequence comes from Gemmatimonadales bacterium, assembly GCA_035259785.1. Classification (GTDB taxonomy): domain Bacteria; phylum Gemmatimonadota; class Gemmatimonadetes; order Gemmatimonadales; family GWC2-71-9; genus 20CM-2-65-7. The sequence continues at coordinate 27,889 of DATFVZ010000001.1, read as the reverse complement.
CTGCCGGTGGGGTCGGTGCTGGGCGCGATCGGCGGCGAAAGCGCCGACATCCCGGGGGGCAGTGTGGATGCCGGGACGCGCAGCTTCAGCGTTCGCTCATCGGGCAGCTACGAGACACTCGATCAGGTGCGCGCGACCGTGGTGCGGGGCACAAGCGGCCGTCTGGTTCGTGTCGGTGACGTTGCGCGCGTCGATTGGGGATATGCCGACTCGACGTACCGGGCGCGCTTCAATGGTCACCGCGCGGTTTTCGTTACCACGAACCAGCGCAGCGGCACGACGGTCCAAGCCGTTCGCAACGCGATCTACACCGAGCTGGACCGGTTCGAGCGGGGTCTGCCGCGGAGCGTGACCCTCGCGCGCGGGTTCGACCAGGCGGCGAACGTCTCTCATCGCCTGGCACGCCTCGGCGAAGACTTCCTTATCGCGCTGGGTCTCGTGTTGCTCACGCTCCTGCCGCTCGGGTCTCGCGCGGCGTTTATCGTGATGATCTCGATCCCCCTCTCTCTGGCGATGGGCGTGACGGCGCTGCGCTGGGCCGGCTTCACGCTCAACCAACTCACGATCGTGGGCATGGTCATCGCCCTCGGTTTGCTCGTGGATGACTCGATCGTGGTGGTCGAGAACATCACGCGGTTCCGGCGCGCCGGTCACGCACGCATCGAAGCCGCGGTACTGGCCACTCAGCAGATTTGGATTGCGGTCCTGGGCGCGACCGCCACGCTGGTGTTCGCCTTCGTTCCGTTGCTGTTTCTGCCGGGCGGGCCGGGCATGTACATCCGCTCGCTCCCGGTCGCGGTGATTCTGGCGATGCTCGCGTCGTTGTTCGTCTCGCTCACGATCATTCCCTGGCTGTCGAGCGTGATGCTCGCGCCGCATCACGCAGAGGGCAATCGCTTCCTGCATGCGTTCGAACGAGGCATTCACGGCACGTACGCGCCGCTGCTCGACCGTGCCCTGCGTGCTCCAAAACGCACGCTCGCACTGAGCGCCGCGTTCGTCGTGCTGTCGGTCGCTCTCGTGCCGGTCGTCGGATTCTCGCTATTCCCCAAGGCCGAGACGCCACAGTTCCGGGTGGACATCACGACGCCGGAGGGAGCGAGCATCGCCGCCACCGATTCCGCGGCGCGCTTCGCGGAACGGGTGGTGGGTTCGACCAAGGCTGTGCAGGCGGTCTATACGTCGATCGGGCACGATAACCCGCGGGTCTACTACAACGTGGCGTCGCGAACCGACGACCCGCGTATCGGCCAGCTCTTCGTGCTGCTGGATCAATATGATCCCGCCACGACTCCCCGCCTGCTCGACTCGCTGCGCGCGGCTCTGGCCGGTTATCCCGGTGCCGAGATCGCGTTGCGCGAATTCGAAAATGGCCCGCCCATCGACGCCCCGATCGCGATGCGCATCGAGGGGCCGTCGCTCGACTCGTTGCAGGGCGTTGCGGCGCGTGTCGAGCAGATCCTGAAGACGACGCCGGGCACCGAATACGTCACCAATCCTGTACGCCTCGCACGCACCGACTTGCGTGTGGCGATCGATCACGAGAAAGCCGGCCTGCTGGGCATCCCCACGGTGGAAGTCGATCGCACCGTCCGCCTCGGCCTGGCGGGCCTCGAGGCCGGGCGACTGCGGGAGGGCGCAGGTGACGCGCGGCCCATCGTCGTGCGGCTGGCGCGCACCGGCCGGGCCAGCCCCGCCGAGCTGGACCGGGTCTACGTCAGCTCCGCGGCTGGATCGCTCACGCCGCTGGCGCAGATCGCCGATGTGCGGTTTGAGCGCGCGGTCTCCGAGATCCAGCGCTACGATCGTGTGCGCAGCGTGACGGTGACAGCCAATGTTCGGACCGGCTACAACACCGATCGTGTTACGCGCCGCGTATTGGCACGGCTCGGCGAGGTTCCGCTGCCGGATGGGTACCGAATCGTTGCGGCGGGCGAAATTGAAAGCCGCCGCGACAGCTTCGGGAACATGGGCGGGGCCATCATCGTAGCGACTTTTGCCATCCTCGCGATTCTCGTGCTCGAGTTCCGCACGTTCCGGTCCACGCTCATCGTTGCGTCGGTCATTCCGCTGGGCATCGCCGGTGGAATCCTCGCGCTCCTGTTCGCCGGCCAGACCTTGTCATTCTCGGCGACGATTGGGTTCGTCGCCCTGATCGGAATCGAGATCAAGACGTCGATTCTGCTGGTTGACTTGACGAACCGGCTGCGGGCGGACGGTATGGGCCTGGAGGAGGCGATTCGCAAGGCCGGCGAAGTCCGATTTTTGCCCATCGTTTTGACGAGCCTGACCGCAATCGGCGGGCTGCTGCCGATCGCGCTGCAGGGCACCGGCCTTTATGCGCCGCTCGCGTGGGTGATCATCGGTGGGCTGGTTTCGAGCACACTGCTCGCGCGCATCGTCACACCGGTGATGTACAAGTTGCTCGCACCGGCGATCCAATAGGCCGAGCAGCTGGCGAAAACCATGAATGCGCTGGCCGCGTCTAGCGAACGCGACCTCGCAGCCATCACATCGAGATCACATCCTCACCGCGCTAGGAAATGGAGCGCGTATCGATCCCTGACACGAGACCTTTGCGAATGGCGTAAGCCGTCGCCTGGGCGCGGTTGTGGACGCCGATCTTGAGGTACAGGTTCCCGATGTGCCGTTCGACCGTTCGCGTGCTGATCGACAGCTCGCGTGCGATGCCTTGGTTGCTGAATCCACCCGCCAGCCGCTCGAGAATCTCCACCTCGCGTTCGGTGAGCCCCTCCGGCCGTTGCTTGGTGTCCGCGTCGACGAGAAATTGATCGAGCAGCGCCGCGACCGCGTCGACATGGTCGAAGAACGGAAGCAGGTTGGCGCCCTCGAGCACCACCAGCCGCGCGCCCGGGATGGCCGCGGCGAGCCGCTTGCCGACTTCAAGCGTTGGGAACGCCGCCTCGCGCGGCTGGAGCACGAGCACCGGCATGGTCAGTTCCAGCAGCTTCGCGGTGATATCGATCTTCTGAAAGTGATCGATGCAGCGCAGGTAATGCTCGCCCGTCGCCCCTTCCCGGAAATAGGCCGCGAGCTTGCGCGCGTGCGTGCCGTCCGTCCAGCCGGTCGCCTGCTGAGCAATCAGCTCCGTGTACGTGTCCCAATCCTTGTCGGCCGCGGCCCGCGCGGCCTGCAGCGGCGGCGAAGACTCGAGAAACTCCCCGTAATCAGCGAATCCGCACCACAGCACGAGGTGGGAGACGCGTTGCGGGAACTGGCTTGCGTACAGCATCGCGGGCACGGAGGAGTGCAGCTGACCGAAGAGTGCGAACCGCTGCAAGCCTTCCGCGCCGGCCACCGCATCGATGTCCACCACACCGCCCTGAACGGTGAACGGGGCACGGCGATCCGACAGTCCCGTCCCGCGATGGTCAAAACGAATGACGCGACGCTTGGAGGCAATCCGCTTCAGCCAATGCCGCTGCTCGCGATGCTGCCATTCCTGCGCCACGTGACTGACTATTCCCCAGGGCAGGTACACGAGCGGCGCGCCACGCCCAATCCCGTAATAGGCGATGTCCACGCCATCGCGCGTTTTCGTCACACTGATCCGTGGCGCGATCGTCATCAAGGAGTCGCCTTCGATTGACCGAGGCGACGGTACTCATCGCGAGCATGCACTAGCACGGGGCCGTCCGGGTCGGCGTCTTTCCACGACTCGAAGAAACGCTCGTACGCCTGCCGCGCCCCCGCGACATCGCCCGCGGCCACCCGCGCCCGGGCGAGCCACAGCGGGGCGACCGCGTGAAACGGCGAAAACGGGTTCGCCCCGCGGTGGTCCAGCAGCCGCTGGAATTCCGACGCCGCCTTGCTGGCTTCGCCATTCATCAAGTATGCCTGGCCGCGCAAGTACAGCGGCGCGTGGGCGGCGGCAAATCCCCCGTCATACGGGGCCGTCTTCTGCAGCTGGTACAGGGCGTCCGCCGGGCGCTGCGCGCTGAGCGCGATTCCGGCTCTTACCAGTGGAACGAAGATCGACTGGATGACGGTGTGCTGCGGGTGCGCGGCGGCGATGCTGTCGGCGATCCTCTGCGCTTGACTTGGCGATCCCGTGAGTGCGAGCGTGAGTGCAACCACCAGCAGCGCCTCGTCGCTCGGGCGGCGTGCCAACACGGCGCGCGCGATGTCGCGAGCGCGCTCGGTGTTTCCAAACACCAGCTCCCCCCACGAGGCCCGCGCCAGATTGCCGGTCGCGACTTCCGGCAGCCCGGCGAGCTCTGCGCGGCGGATCACGTCATTGTTGAGCCGTCGCGCCTCGTCCAGCCGGCCGGCGTGCGCCGCGACCTGCGCCTGCGCGCCGATCATGTCGAATTCGCGCGGCTTGCCCCTGGCCCATTCGAGCTGCCGCGCCGCCTCGGCATCATCGCCCGCCATGACCGCGAGTTGGTAGAGCAGCCGCCGCGTCGGCAGCGTCTCGACCTTGAGCGCCACGGCGCGCTCCGCGACGCGTCGCGCCTCGCTGTAGCGACCGAGGCCTCGATACGCCTGGGCCAGATTGGAGTAGGGGAACCCGTGGCCGGGGTTGCGCCGGATCGCCTCCTCCGCCTCGGGAATCGCGCGCTCGAAGCGACCCAAAAAGTTGTCGATGAACGCCAGGCTGTTGACGGGCTGAAACTCCCGCGGGAATGCTTCCTTCCATAACTCGAGAGTCTGGATGGCGAGCAGCTGATTGCCCGTCACGATGTCGTGGTACTGATATGTGATGAACAGCCGCTCGCGCTCGCTCACTCGCTCCCGTCGCTGATAGGCGAGCTTCGCATACTCACGGGCGCGCTCGGTCTCCCCGAGATTACTATAGCTGTTGGACAGGCTGGTATACGCCTGTGCGAAATTCGAGTCGAGCTCGATTGCCCGCAGAAAGAACGGAATCGCTTCGATCTCCTCACCGGTCGTGCGGCGACGTTGGCCCATGGTATAGGCGCGCAAGGCTTCGAGCGAAGGCGTGGTGATCTGCTCGAGCGGCGCGTCGAAGCGCTGGATCGAGGCGAGCGACTCACCGAGGGTGCTGCGCATCTTCGAGGCGAGTGACCCGACGATTTGCAGCACTCCCTCCTTGTTCGGTACCTCCGCCTGCTCGCGCGCGATGGGCTCACCTGTATCACACTGCGTCGCCTGGAGTGCCACCACGTACAAGCGGCCGAGGCTGGCGATCGATCCGTCGATCATCGCCTTGACCCCTTGCCGCCGGCAGATTTCGAGCGCTACGGCTTGCGTCAGGCTGGCATCGGCCGGACGGCCCATGAGCCGCAACGTCTCCCGCAGCCGCTCGTCGGGCACGATGCTCAGATACGGCGACTGGCTCAACTGCACGGCCAGTCCTTGGCGCAGCGTGTAATCAAACAACGGCTCTCCCGTGCGATTGACAAACTCGGCGAGCACGACGGAGTCGCGGCTTCGTACCGTCCGGTATTGCCTGACCGCAACCGCGCCCGCACCGAGGATGACAACGATGCTGCTCCCGACCACCAGGGCCCGGCGCCCAATGCGCGGCCCCATCCGAGGCCGAGCCACCGGTCCCGAGTCGAGCCGGCGTTTGATCCGTCGCAGGTCGGCCAGCACGTCACCGGCGCTTTGATAGCGCAGCTCGCGGTCCTTATCCAGCGCCTTCTCGATGATGCTCAGCAACTCAGGTGAGTCGACCAGAGAGGGATTCAGCTCCGCTGGAGGCACGGGAGCGCGGTTGAGCAACTTGTCCGCGATCACCCCAGGCACTGAGCCGGGGAAGGCGCGCTGCCCGGTGGCCATCTCGTAGAGCACCGAGCCGAATGAGAAAAGATCCGACCGGACATCGAGTGGCTCTCCTCGCGCTTGCTCGGGTGACATGTAGGCGAGGGTACCCGGTAGCACCCCGGGATCGGTGATGCCGAGCTGTGGATCGGACGGTGTGACCTCGTCCCCGTTGCGACCGACGGCTGCCGGGCGCGCCCGCACGAGCTTGGCGATCCCGAAGTCGAGCACCTTGATGTGATCGCGGGAGCTGACGAACACATTGGCCGGCTTGACGTCGCGATGCAGGATGGCGCGCGTGTGCGCGGCCTCGAGGGCGTCCGCGATCTGTATCGCGAGATCGATCAGGCGACGCAGCGGCAGCGGCTGGCCCGCAATGACGTCCCGCAAAGTGGTCCCCTCGAGCAGCTCCATCACGATGAAGGGTCGGCCGTCGTGCTCGCCGATGTCGTAGACCGTGCAGATGTGCGGGTGGTTGAGCGCGGATGTGACTCGGGCTTCCTGGGCAAAGCGTTGCATCGAAGCGGCTTGCGTGACGAGATGCGCCGGGAGGAACTTGAGTGCCACCGCGCGGCCGAGGCGCGTGTCCTCGGCACGATAGACAACGCCCATGCCGCCGGAGCCCAGTTCTTCGAGCACGCGGTAATGGGAGATCGTCGGGTCGGTCACGGCGCGGTGAGCAGGGTGGGGACCTCGATCGATGGCCTGCCATCGCACCTTACCCCCGGCGCCAGGAGGGGTCAAGACTCAGCGCACGGGACCGGATCTCATGGTTTGATGATCCCGGCGCTCACTGCGTAATCGCGTAGCTTGTCTTGCAGCATCTCGCGGGCGCGGAACAGCCGCGACTTCACCGTGCCGACGGGCACACCCAACATCGTTGCGATTTCCTCGTAGTGCAGCCCTTCCACATCGCGCAAGACGATGACTTCACGATAGGTCAGCGGCAGGGCGTCAATCGCCCGCGTGACCTCTTCGTCCACGAGCTCATCGAAGAAGCGTACCGTGGGGTGCTCTGGTTGCCCTGGGTGATCGGTGGCCAGAATTTCGCGGCGCCGCACATTGCGGCGATACTCGTTGATGAACACGTTCCGCAGAATGGTGATCAACCACCCTTTTGCGTTCGTCCCCAGCTTGTACTGGTCCCACGCCTGATAGGCGCGAAACAGTGTGTCTTGTACCAAATCCTCCGCGTCCGCGGCGTTGCCGACGAATCGGAGCGCTACACGAAATAGCGCGTCGAGGTGAGTCAGCGCCTCTGCCTCGAAGGAGAGCCGTCGGGCGTCCCACTCACCAGTAATCGGTTCTTCAAACGCGAGTGAACTCGTCACAATCGCCTCGTCAATTCCAGCGGCAAGACTGCCGCGACGGCATCGCGGAGTCCTCCCGATGCACAGTGTAGATCGCGCCGTCACGGGACGCTTCCGGTGAAATGCGCAATGCGCCCCCTAGGTCCGAACCACTGACTCCCTCGGGAGGTGTGGCGCTCGTGGGGTCGTGGCGGAAACTACGTAGATCAGTCAGCCTAGTTCGCGACCCCCCCATTGGTGTGACCTATCACCACACCCTTAGTGTGACGAACGGGGAACGTCGAAATCGACAGGCACTCTACGTGGCTGTTACAGACATGCTTTCGTGAACCGACACCGCAAGTGAGTGGTTAATGGGACGGACGGAGCGTAAATGAACACCACACTTCGGCTCACACGGGCCGCATTCGGCGTGGTACAACGGGCATCGCCTGGGCTGGCAGCGCTCTGGGCGGAACGACTGTTCTGTTCCCCGCCACGGCGGCAAATCAGCGAGCGGATGGCCGGATGGCTCGCGCAGGCCCGGCGCTTCGACGTCACCGTTGGGGCGCGACGGGTGGCCGCCTGGTCCTGGGGAGAGCGCGGTCCGGGAGTCCTCCTGGTGCACGGTTGGGGGAGTCGCGGTGCCCGCTTCGTCGATCTGGGAGGCGCGCTTCTGTCGAGCGGCTATCGCGTCGTCACCTTCGATGCGCCCGGCCATGGCGAATCATCCGGTCGGCTCAGCTCGGGTCCCGAGTTTGCCCGGGCAGCAGGGACAGTGGCGAGCGCCGTCGGCGGAGTCAGCGCGGTCGTGGGTCACTCACTGGGCGGGTTCGCGGCGGCGCTGGCGATCCGCGTCGGGCTACGCGTGCGGCGCGCCGTGTTCATTGCGCCGTCGGCGAACGTGAACACCTACAGCGCGCGGTTCGCCTCGTTGCTGGGTGTGCGGGACCCGGTCATGGCGTCGATGCGTGCGCGCCTCGAGCGCCGGCTGGGCTTCGACTGGCGATTGATGGACGTCCCCCGATTCGCCGCGGAGATGACGGTGCCGCTCCTGGTCGTTCATGACCGGGACGATCAGGAGGTCCCGTGGGATGATGGCGCCGTGATCGCTCGTGCCTGGCCGGATGCGGAGCTCGTCACGACGACCGGCCTAGGACATCACCGGATCCTGAGCGACCCGGACGTCGTCAGCCGCGTCGTCGCGTCTTTTCGCGCGGACGCGGCTCGGCCTGTGGTCCTGCGCTAGCGTGATGGTTGCCATCCGCCTCAGATTCCCTCCATGCTGGTGAGACACGACGGTTTTCGCCGACTCTGCCGAGCACGCGAGTTGTTGGCGCAACTCGACGACCCACAGCCGACCATCGAAGCGCTCGCGCGCGAAGTGCGGATTTCGCCCTATCACTTTATCCGGCAGTTCGAGGCGTTGTTCGGCGTCACGCCACACCAATATCGAATTCAGGTGCGCCTCGATCGCGCCAAGCAACTGCTCGCGGCGCAACGACGGTCGGTTACTGGTGTGTGTATGGAAGTCGGCTTCTCCAGTCTTGGCAGCTTCAGCGCGCTGTTCTCGCGCCGCGTCGGCGAGGCGCCGAGGGATTATCGTCGGCGCGTGCAACCGGCGAATCTGGTGCCGGGGTGCCTCACGCTGATGGCGAACCTGCCGAATCGCAGTTTTCGAGAAGTAGACGGCGGCGAATTCCATGATACTCCTGACAACCACTCACGGAGCATGCATGCGCATCAAGCTGACGAGCATCATGGTGGATGATCAGGAAAAAGCCGTGCGATTCTACACGGACGTTCTCGGCTTCGCGAAGAGTAAGGACGTTCCCGTCGGCGAGTTTCGATGGATCACCGTCACCTCGCGGGAAGGACCGCACGACTTGGAGCTGGCGCTCGAGCCCAACGCCAACCCCGCCGGAAAAGCCTTTCAAGATGCGATGTTCGAGCAGGGCATTCCGGTGGCGGCGTTCGAGGTCAGCGATCTTGCCGCGGAGTTCGCGCGATTGAGTGCGAAGAACGTGGTGTTTACCCAACGACCCACACATGCAGGACCGGTCAAGCTCGCCGTGTTCGCCGACACGTGCGGTAATCTTGTTCAGCTCTATCAACTCACAAGGTAGAGCGCCAGCTCCTCGTCAGCGCCGAGCGTCAGCCGCGAATCTCGCCACGCGGCTCCGCACGTCGCGTACTGCCGGCTGCAGTACCGGATCCGCGTTCTTCCAGAGGTCCACGAACTTGTTGTAATAGGCGAGCGCTCGCGCGCTATCCCCGCGAATCTCGTAGAGCTCACCCAATCGCTTGTAGGTGCGCGCCAGCCCCCACGTGTCTTCAAAGATTCGATACAGCCCCAGGTTCGTAAGGGCGAGCTCGGCGACGATGCGGGCTGAGTCGACTTGCCCCGCCTGGTCGTAGATCGTCGCAATCTCGTAGAGCCCGCAGCGCGCGCACTCCGCTCGATCATGCCAGGCTCGATAGCTGCGGATGCCATCCTCCCGTCGGCCCTCGGCGAGGGCCATGGCCCCCAGGGCGGCCAACAGAAATCCGTCCCGACGCCGCAACCGTTCTGGTACGGTGTGTTCGTACTCCGCCAGGAGGCGGCGTGCCTGTTCGAGATCGCCGGCTTCCGCGAGGAACATGACGAGCAACGCGTAGGGCCGGTCCTCGACCGGCATCGTGGCGAGCGGGTGCCGGAGCAGCGCGGTTTCAACGGTCCCGCGAGCCGCGCGGGCGGATTGCTCGAATCGCAGTTGCATCATGCCGAGTTGCACGGCGCCCGCGACGTACGAGCCCGGCAGCCCGCGTCGCTCGCTCACTTCCATCGAGCGACGCGCTTGCGCGGCGGCGTCGCGGAGCCGGCCGCGCAGCTGAGCCAACGCGAACAGATGAGACGCTTGCCACGCCTGCCAGGCGAGATCGGGCAGTTGGCGGTCCACTGAGCGCACGCGCGCCTCGGCACTGTCGAAGGCGTCGCGATTCTCGTCGAGAAAGGCGTGCAGCAGACTGCTGGTCGGAACAGCTCCAGTGGTCAGCTCGTACGCCCGCATGACCGCCGCGGCATCATCGAGCTTCCCCTGGCCGAGCTGCGCGTGTATGACGTTGATGTAAATCGGGAACCAGCCGGTGCTCAGATAGGGCAGGCCCAACGATTCCGCCGCCGCGAACCGGCGCGATTGAACGTACAGCTCGGTGAGGTTGTTTCCCGCGATGAAATTGTCCGGCTCCAACGCCAACGCGGCGCGATACGCTTCCTCAGCCTTCCCCCGGTCAAGCTCGACGCGGGAGTAGTACGTCCCTGTCGTCAGGTGGCGCTCCAACGGCGGTAGACGATCGCGGTGGTGGAATGCATTCGTCGCGGCCGCGTCGATGCGCGACAATGCGTTCGAGGTGTTGAACAAGGCCATCGCCAGCTTCCGGTGCGCCATCGCGAAACCGGTGTCTCGTTCGATCGCCTGCTCCAGGAGCGTGATGGCCCGGTCAAACTCACCGTTCAACTCCGCGTGTACCGCCTGGGAGTAGCTTCGCAGCGCGTCCAGCGATCCCGTGGTGACGCGCTCGAGCGGCTCGCTCGCACGAATAGTCCGCAGCGACTCGCCGATGCGTTGGCGCAGTTGCTTGGAGAGCCGGTCCACCGCGTCGATGAGCTCGCCGTCATTTCGCGCGTTCTCGCGCAAGGCGATCAGAATCGATCCGTCTGCCGCCGACACCAGCTCTGCAGCGAGCACATAGCCCGAGCCGATGGGGTCGATCTGGCCGCGCACCACGCCCTTGGCGCCCTCGCGTTGGGCAAGATCGCGGGCGAGCGCCACACTGAGGCGAGAGCCGCGCGGCTGCCGCATCCGCTCGAGCGCCGCCGCTATCGTGGGCGCGTCGAGCAGCCGCACCGCCCGCGATTGCGCCAGATCGATGCGGAACGCTTCACTGACCGATGGTCCGAGCGTCGAATCGCTCGTGCGGTTGTCGAAATCGGCGAGCACCAGGCGATCACGCTCTTCCAGGACGCCGCTGGCGAGCAGCGTGCCGGCGGAGCCTCCGTTGAAGAGCCGCAGCCCGAAAAAAACGGCCGTGGCGAGAGCGACAACGCCAATCACTGCTGCGGCAATGCGCCGTTTGGCGCTCCATCGCTCCGGGGTCGTGGTCGCTGGCGCAACGCCACCCGTGGGCGTGGCCATCTGTTCCAACTGATCGAGCACCTCGGCTGCGGACTGCCAGCGGTCGGCGGGCTGTTTCGCCAGGCACCGCATGATCACCCTGCCGAGGGTGAGCGGTAGGTCAGGACGGAACTTCCCCACCTGCTCAGGCTGTTGGGTCACGTGCGCGGTGACGAGGGCCTGAGGCGTGACCCCGGTGAATGGGGTGCGTCCCGTGAGCATCTCGTAGCCGAGCACGCCGAAAGCGTAAACATCGGCCCGGTGATCAGTGTGCACGTCGCCCATCGCTTGTTCCGGGGCCATGTAAGCGGGCGTGCCGAGGGCTACACCCATCGTTACCAGCGTAGCCTTGCCGGTGGACTCCTCGACCGCTTTGGCAACGCCAAAGTCAGTCACGAACGCATGTTTGCCGGACAAGAGTACGTTGCCCGGTTTGATGTCGCGATGCACGATGCCGTGCCCGTGGGCATGCGCCAGCGCGTCCGCGACTTCGCGCAGGATGCGGAGGGTGTCACCAATCGGCAGTCTCGGGTCGTCGGCGAGGCGCGTGCGCAGCGATTGCCCGTCGATGTACGGCATGATGTAGTACAGCAGGTCATCGTGCGATCCCGCCGTGAGCATCGGGACGATGTGCGGATGCTGGAGCTTTGCGGCCACCGCGATTTCGCGTTGGAAACGGGCGATGTTGACGCTCGCACCGAGGTCGGGCGGCAAGACCTTGACGACAACGGCCCGATCGAGTCGGGTGTCCCTGAAGCGGAAGACGCGACTCATCCCGCCGCCGCTCAACTCGGATTCGAGCTTGTAGGCAGTTCCGAGGGCGGCCTGGAGACGAGCCGTCAGGTCGGGCACGCTTTTATGATAGCACCCCTTTGTAACGGAGACTCTCGCTGACGCTGGTACTCCGCCGCGGTTACGTTTTTTCGGGGCACTGTGGGTCAGGGATGATGACTCGTCCACTGGACGCCTATTTCTCACTGGCGTACGACTCCATATCCACGTTTTAGCGGTTTAATTGCTGAGCCAGCTCACTGCGTCGCATCCCGCTGTATTCCAGTGACGCGAATACTACGACCGCCACCGCCTGAGCCAGCACCACCACCGTCCCTAACGGACTCGGCGAAACCATCCCCGTCGGAATGATGGCCGCGCTCCCCACGACCCAGAGCACGTTTCCAATGATCACGGAATAGACGAGCGACGGTGGAACCAGCGGCCGTCGGGCGAGCCAGACGAGAAACGCCGCAAACGGGATGAGGAAAAGGCCCACCCAGTGGAGCAGGCCCGCTGGGAGACCCAGCAACGCAGACAACGGCCGACTCAACAACGCGAATAGTGCTCCCATCGACCCGCTGGCTGTGGCGTCGAGGAGCAGCGCGCGACGAAGGAGATTGTCCATGGCACGACTCCGAGTAAGGGGCTGCGGCAAATCTCGGAGGTTGGTTGCCGCGCGTCGATTACTTCGGAGGTAATTGTGGGTCCGGACACCGAGGTTATGGTTAGGTCCATGCACACAGCCCGCGCTATCGGCCCCTTGCTCCGCGGTTGGCGCGAACGCCGGCGGCAGACACAGCTCGGGCTCTCCCTCGACACCGGGATCTCCAGCCGTCACCTGAGTTTTCTGGAAACCGGGCGGGCGCGCCCTAGTCGGGAGATGGTGCTTCGCCTCGCCGAACGGTTGGACGTCCCGCTTCGCGCGCAAAACGAGCTGCTGTTAGCCGCGGGGTTCGCGCCTGAGTACAATGAGCGCGGTCTCGATGACGCCGCACTGGCTCAGGCGCGGCGGGCGATCGAGCTCGTTCTCCAGGGCCACCTCCCGTTTCCGGCGCTGGCGGTGGACCAACGCTGGACGCTCATCATGGCCAACGCCGCATCGACGGCTCTAATGTCCGGTGTCGCTCCCGCGTTGCTGGCTTCGCCGGTCAATGTGCTCCGGCTCAGTCTGCATCCCGACGGGGTTGCGCCTCGCATCGTCAACCTGGCGCAGTGGCGAAGTCACGTTCTCTCCCGACTGCAGCACCAGCTCGACGTCACCGCTGATCCGATGCTCGGCGACCTCCTGGCCGAGCTCGCGGCTTATCCGGCGCCGCCCTCGCGCGATGTGTCCGGTGCGGACCACGGGGACTTCGTCGTGCCCCTGATCCTCCGAACCGATGGAGGTCAGCTCTCCTTCTTCAGCACCACGACCGTCTTTGGAACGCCACGCGATGTGACGCTGGCTGAGCTGGCGATCGAGGCGTTCTATCCGGCCGATCGCGCAACGGCGGCGGCGCTCGGAGGCCCGTAAGCGTCTAGGGCGGAGCGAGGGTTGTCGCCGAACCCGAGCTGGCTTGACATGTGACCGTACCCGACCGGGCGGTGCTTTCCGTGGGCGCACGCCGCCGGAAATGGTAGCGATGGGAATGCCCGAGATCGCGACGGACGGCGAGGTCGTGGAGAGTATTCCGCCGAGGAAACTGGTGCAGACCTACCGCTTCCTGTTCAATGAGGAGATGAAGGCGGAGGGATTCACGAGGCTCACGTGGGAGATCCAGCCCACGCAGTCCGGTTTTTCGAGGCTCACAGTCACGCATGAGCTCGACGGCGCGCCGATCATGGCTGCTATGGTTGCAAGCAGGTTCTCGGAGGAGGGCACCGGCGGGTGGAACTGGATTCTCAGCGACCTGAAGACGCTTCTCGAAACGGGCGTCGCGATGGGGGCGTGAAGGCCCTCACGATGAATCCGCTCATCTCAGTCACGCCGGGTACCGACCCCATGCCACGACGGCTGCCATGAGCGCCATCGGAACGCTCCAGACCAGCGGATTGGCAGCGACCAGCTTGATCGAGATCCGCGCATAGAGCGCTGACAGGAACAGGCTCTCCAGCGTGAGCACGACGGCGGCGAGCGGCGTCACGGCAGGCACGATCAGCAGGATTCCAAGCAGCACCTCGAACACGCCGATCGTCCGCCACACGCCGTCCGAGAGCGCGCGCGTCCCTTTCATGACGTCTGCGGGGTTGAAGGCCTTGTATCCCCCACCCGCGATGCACATCAGGGCGAGCACGGCCTGAAGGATCCACAGCAGGATGTTCATGGTTGTCTCCTTGCCATCGGCGATTCTGCGGCGCCGCTGACGGGCGTGATTTATGATGCTCTAGAACTTTACACGCGCCAATCTGGTTCCGTGCCTGAGGAGATTGGCCCATGAAATACCTGATTCCGACGAGCCTCGAAACGGAGCGCCTTACCTTGAGAATGTTCAGGGAAGACGACTGGAGGGGCTTGCACGAATACTATGGCGATCCGGAATGCACGACGTACACGAGCGGCCGGCCGCTGAAGGACTATGAGACGTGGCAAAAACTGGCGGCCCTCATTGGCCATTGGGAAATGCGCGCGTACGGCTCGTATGCCGTCGAGGAGAGATCTTCCAGGAGAGTGATCGGCGTGGTGGGGCTCGACTACCCGCTCGATTGGCCCGAACCGGAAATCCAGTGGGGCCTGGCGAAGGCGTACTGGGGTAGGGGATTAGCCAGCGAGGCAGTGCGGGCCGTGAAGCAAATGGGCGCGGAGTATGTGCCGAGTTTGTCGCTCATTAGCCTCATTCACCCGAAGAATTCGAATTCGATAGCTCTCGCCATGGCGGTGGGCGCACATCTCGAGAGGGAGCACTTATTCAGAAACGATACCTGGCTGATCTTCAGGCACTGAGAACAAGCCCACCAAGGGCAACGCGTGCGACGCCGAATCACCGCGGCCGAGAGGACCGTTGGACTTCTTTCAAGTAGGCGCGTGCCAACTGTAGCACGACAGAGGCGGCGTCTTCTAACCGGGCGCGCGGACCGGCGAGCGTGTCGAAAGTCTCGAAGCTCGTGAGGGCATAAAGGACCCCTACCAGCTCCGCCTGCTCATAGCGCGGTCCCATCCGCTCCAACACCGCGCGCATTGCGCGGCGCCGGCGGTCGTTGCGGGCTTCGATCGCTTCCCCCAGCTCGGGGTCCAGAACGCCAAGCGCACGCACCCGGCGGATCCATTTGCGGCCGGCCGCCCAGAAGCTGGCGAACGCGTCGATCACGCCCGCCAGAACTTCGTCCGGATTCCCGCGGCTGAACGCGGCGCCGAGACGCTGCGGTAGCTCGCCTCCCTGGGCGAACGAGTCAAACACGGCTTCCAACAATCCGCGCCGGGACTTGAACTGGTTGTAGACGGTCATCCGAGTCACACCCGCCCGCCGGGCTACGTCATCAAGCGTGCACTCGCCGTCGCCTTTTCCGGCCAGGAGCTCGCGGGCTGCCCGAAGGACCTTGGCCCGAGTCCGCGCGATAGCGGTTTGCCGCCGGCCCAGCCGGTAGGAACGGGGGGGGTGGGGGCTCATGAAACTTTCAAGTTTCACTTGACATTATGTATAACTAAATATCTCATCACGAGGAGAAGCCATGTCCATCCGGGCCATCGCGTTGTTTCTGCACGTCGTAGGGGCGCTCGGTCTCTTCTCGGCCCTTACTCTCGAATGGGCCGCGCTCTACAATCTCCGCCGCGCCGACTCGGCCGGCCAGCTTCGAGCAGCGGGCAGGCTGCTGGGCGCTCTCCGGCTCGTCGGCAGTCCGGCTGCCCTCACCCTGGTGATTACGGGTCTGTACCTAAGCGCTCGCTGGGGCGAGCAGGCTTGGATTGGGCTGGGCCTCTTCGGCCTGATTCTCATCGCCATCGTGGGAGGAGCGCTCAGCGGGCGCCGGCTCGGGAAAATTACGCGCGAGATGCCGATCGAAGGCGCCGTCCCCGCCGCGCTGCGCGCGCGCATCCTCGACCCCATGCTCGTTGTCTCTGCTTGGTTCCGGACTGGACTCGCGCTGGGAGTCGTTTACCTGATGACGACCAAACCAGGATCGGTCATCGCGGTTACGGCCTTCTCCGTTTCGGCGGCCCTGGGGCTGGCGATGGGCCTCGCCACGCGCGGCTCGCGGCCCGCTCCAGCCGACGCGAGACTCGGACCCGCCCCGGCACCATGACGCAACGTGCGGCTCCAGGACCGGACGGCATCCAGATCACGCTGTTTCAGTCTGATCAGTGAAACCATCGAGTCGCGTGAGTTCCTCGAGGATGTTGCTCCAGCCGTCATGATGGCTGGCGCAGGCCTGGGCGTCCGCCAACCCCATGTGTTCCAGCGTGACCTTGGTGTTGCCGCCGGGCCTCTCAGCGAAGCGCACCGTCACGCGGCTCCCGTCGCCGGCGTGCACCGACAGCCATGTGAAGACCAGGCGCGTGTAGCGCTCGATCGCGAGGTACTCCCCGCGATGGGGGATGTCCTGGTCGCCCACCGTCATCACGATCAGGAACTTGCCGCCCACGCGTGGATCGCATTCCACGCGGGTCACCGTGATGCCCGGCGCCGCACACATGAAGTGCCCGAGCGCTTCGGGATCGAGCCACGCGTCGAACACTTGCCGCGGCGGCGCCGGAACGATCCGTTCGACCACCACCGTCGGCATGGAATCTTTCACGACGACCTCCTTCCTGTCCGGTCCGTGCGTCGAGTGTAATCGACGAGCGCATCGAGGCGCGTGCTCCAGAAATGCTGATGCGCATGCAGGAACTCATAGGCGACCTGCAGCGCGCTCCAGTCCACCGAGATCCAGTGCACGCGTCCTTCGACGCGCCGCCGTACGAGACCGGCCGCCTCGAGCACCTTCACGTGCTTGGAAACGCCGTTTTGGGTCATCGCGAACGCTTGCCCGATCACCCCCACCGGCAACTCGCCCGACTCACGCAGCAGCGCGATGATCTTGCGACGCGCCGGATCGGCGAGGCCATGAAACACGCGGGTCAGCCGCTGCTCCTCGCGCGCCTTGTCGCGCCGCTCGCTCAGTGGGTTACCGCTCGCTCATACCAGCGCGTCTGATTGGGTCATCCCCGTCGCGATCAACCGACGCAGATTGCCGCGAATCAGCTTGCTCCAGGCGTCGGTGCATGAGTGGTAGCATTCGATTTGCGGTACCAGGCCAATGTGCGTGAAGGTGAGCTCGGTCTTGCCGTCTCTGGCAGCAATGTCAAAGACAATGTCGGTGCCTTTCCACTCCTGTTTCTCCTCGACGAAATTGATCTCGGCTTCCTTCACGCGCCAGACGACTTTCTTGCCTGGAAGGAGCTCGGTAATCTCTTGCTTGGAATAGTGCAGATCACCGTAACGGTAGGTGAACTCGGCACCGAGCCTGTCGGTGTCGCCATCGATCTCGCCCGACCACCATCCACGAGCATTGTTGATGGCGTCAAAGACTTCTTCCGGAGTCTCGTCTACGGTAATCGTAATGGTGTAGTCCCGATTCTTCACTGTATGCTCCTATCGATGCTCGAGGCCTAGTTCCAGTTGTCGATCTTGAGGTCGTCGGGGCCGGGCTCCCCCTTGCCGGTTTCGGCCAGCGCCCGGAGACTCAGGAGGAAGGTTGCCCACTTCATGCTGCAATGAGCCGTGAACTCGACCGCTTCGCGCCAGTTGCGGTGACCGAATACCAGAATCGTGTAGTCACCCTGCCGTGACAGGTCGAACGTAACGTCGGTGCCGACCCATTCCGGCGGCCCGTCCGTGAAGCGCCAGTGCACCGTCTTGTCCGGATCCACCTTGGTGACGTCGAAGTCCATCTTGCCGATCTCTTTGCCGGCCGGGTCAGTGAACCGAGCGGTCATCGAGCCGCCGAGTCCGGACGACCCGGTCGTGTCTTTCGTCCACCAGCCGCCCACACCCTCGACGGTCGATACCGCCTGGAGCACCCGCGAGAGGGGCGCCTTGATGCCGATTCTGTGGATGATGTCTACCATTTTCCTTCCCTTCCTTTCCCGTATTGGGTCAAATATAAAACCGAATGGTTGTAGAACCATATGGTTGATTAAAAAGTTCCTCCCGCGTGTCAGCTGCGTTCCGAGCACCCCGGCCTGGGGGCCGGAACCCGGCTCCGGGAGGATGCAACTTCCAGCGGTGCCTATACTGTTCCAATCGGACACGGAGGGACCGTCATACTAACGCCAACAGACTAGCGCGATGTGCGCGACGACTTCGCCCGTTTGTTGAAGTCCAGCGCGAGATCTATCCAGTAGCTCAGTGCGCGGGCTGTCGAGACGGCGGTGCCGGGGACGACGACGAACCCCTTGTACTCCCGGCCGTTCATTTTCATCGCCCGAATGCCCTTGCGCTTCACCAGGTCGTCGTGCAGCGCCGGGTCGACGCGACACATCAGGCGCGACTCGCGCGCGCTGATGCACATCTTGCCGTTGACCATAAAGGTGGTGCCGCCGAACATCTTCTTTTCCCTGACGTTTCGAACGCGACGCAGTGCGGTTCGCACTTTGTTGATAAGCACCGGATCCTGCGCCATGATGCCTCCCGCGAGGTTAACAGTTCCCGCCGTTCGCGTCGTTCTCCATCTTCAGTCCACAGCGGGAACCGAGCGGTTCCTTCCGATGCGCGTGACGCGCCGGGCGTCGTGGAGCAACATCCGGCCCGCGCACGACGCGGAGCACCACCTGAGCGGCTAGTGCGGCACGAGCGTGATCAACGAGAGAACAATGGAACGTACGAAGAGCAGGGCTGTAGGCTACTGACTTGCTTCGCGCGCGGGCGCCTGCGCGCCGGTGCGCGCGAGGAAGATCCCGTTGAACAGGAACTTGAAGGTGCCGTGCGGTTGTGCGCGGAACAGGATCTCGGGTCCGAAGAGGTAGAGGCTGCCGCGCCCGACGCTCGCCTGTGCCGCCGCGAGCCCGCCGTTCAATCGCTCCTGCCCCCATGCCCAACCGCTCCGCAGCGGCCGTTCCCCCTCATACCACGCAACGCGACGCACGCTCGTCGCGGTCGCACCATTGCCGACCTTGAAGACGGGACTCTCGTCGAAGAACACATCCGCTTCCTCCCCCATCCCGTACGCGATCGGCTGCGTGTTGTCGACGCGCACCCGCATCACCGACCCAGGCACGTAGAACTTCTCGCGCGGGAGCGCGCGACCGTTTTCGACGAGATGATTCTCCACCGGGAGTCCGAGCTGACGCGCGAGATTCGTGGACGATCCGATCGTGATGATCGTGCCACCAGCCTGGAGGAACTCCCGCAGCCGTGGCGCCGTCTGTTCAGCAGTGAACCGGCCCAACCAACGACGAAACTCCACTGGAATCGACATGGAATCTGGCTGGCCGCCGCCGCCCCCCCCGCCGCCCCCGCTGCCACCGTCACTCTCGACTGGCGGCACAGCTCCGTCCGGAAGGATCACAACGTCGAAGCGCGCGGAAAGATTGCCGGCATCGAGGTCGCGGGGGTACACCACCTCGAAGGGGAACTCATAGCGCTCGAGCAGCCAGCGCGTCCAACCCGACGGCATCGACCCGCCGTAGCGGTCCCAGAGCGCGATCCGGGCGGGCTGGATCCGCATCCTGTTTGACGCGGGCGGCTCCCGCCGCACGCCTTCGAAGCCCACACCCAGCTCCGTCGCTATCTGCCGGACGAGCGGTACGACGGCCGAGGTGCGGGGCACGTAGATCGTGCCTGCCGGATATTGCTTCCCGTTCGATGACCACGGCGCGGTGAGCCAGTACACGGCTTGATTGCGCGCGAGCAGACGGTTGGTCGCGAGAGCCGCGTCATTCATCTCGTGCCGCACGAGAAATCCCGCCGCCTTGTCGCCGTTCGATACGATGCCCGGCGCCGGTGTGGCGAGTCCCTTGATCGGCTCGAACGGGCCCTCGAATCCGTTGAGGACGCGGTCGAACTGCACGCCCATCTGATACGCGAGCGTGTACCCCGCGTTGTCGTACGGCGGGATCGGCGGGCCGCCCGGATACTGGAAGTCGTTGGGATGGTCCTGCGGCTCGAACATGTCGAGGATGTGTGGGCGGAACGCCTGTGCCGTTTTCACGACGTACGATCCCGCGGCGTAGCGCTTCCCACCGACATCAAACGGCTTTGTGGCGCGGTGCACGGTGATGCCGTTCTTGATGAGCGTGTTCACGAACTTCGTCGCCGTCGGGAAGTCGGGCTGGTCCGCGGGCAGGATGTAGCCGCGAGGATCGCGCGCGCTCGAGTCGCGCAGCATGGCGAAATAACGGACCGGCACGCTGTCGCGGACTGAGTCGCGCCGCACGGCGGCCTTCACCGCGTCGATGCTCCGTGGGGTCGTGGTCCAATGGTCGCCGCTGCCGCGCTCGATCGAGTTGCGCCCCATGCGCCAAATATTGAACAGCAGTGTCTCACGGTTGCGGGAGGCATAGTCGAGCACGGCGCGGTTGGCGGTGATCGAGTATTCGACGGACTGCCGGAAGTGCCAGCGCTGCGGCGCGATCGGGGCCGGATAGTCCCCGCTGGGAAGCTGCCGATCGGGTATGAACGGGATGTCGATGGGCGTCGGGTTGCCGATCGTCTCCGTCAACAGCCCGATCATGTTGTGGAAATAGGTGGTGGTGCGGAGCCCGCCGTTCCACCACGTGGAGTAGTTGGCGCCCCGGCGCATCGTGGCGCCCGGCTTGCCTTCGGCGACAAACCGGCTGTGCATCGCGGCACCGACGGCATCGATGCCCATCGGTATGAGCGGATCGTAAAAGTAGTTGAACGGATCGCGGAAGGGTGGCGCGAACAACACCGTACCTTGTGGGCCGGTCTGGTGATGGTTGTAGACGATTTGTGGGAACCACTCCGAGTATTGCACGCGGGCGATATTTTCGGTTTCGGGCTGGCTCACGAGGTAGAAGTCGCGATTGTTGTCGTGCCCGATGTATTTCTGGTAGAGTCGCGGAATGTTTCCCGAGCGTCGCTTCAGCGTGTCCGGCTCCCGCATGTACCAGCTCGAGACGAGCTCCATCCCGTCGGGATTGGCTTGCACGGCGAGCAGAATCACGTCGCGTAAGATGCGCTGCGTTTCCGGATCGTCTCCGCTCACCATCTGGTAGACGAGCTCCATGAGCTGGTGCGCGCCGAGCACCTCAGTGGCGTGCAGCCCGCCGTCGATCCACACCACTGCTTTGCCCTCGGCAGCGAGTGCGCGCGCCTCAGCTTCGGTTACGCTGTCGGCGCGCGCCAGCCGCCGGGCGATGTCGCGATAGCGCGCGAGCGCGCGGTGGTTTTCGGGTGCCGTGATGATCGCCATCAACTGCACGCGCCCTTCCGCGGTGCGGCCGATCGTGTCGAGCACCATGCGCGGAGACTCCTGCGCCAGTCGCTCCCAGTACGCCTGGAGCTGCGTATACGTCGCCAGTCGATAATCGTCGCCGATGTTGAAGCCGAGCGCTTGACGTGGTGTGGTGATGGTTGGGGCAGGTGACTGGCCAACAACGGGAGCCGCGATCAGGATAGGGGCCAGGACGGCGATGAACGGACGCATTCCGAATACCTCGGCGAGGGCTTGTCTACTGAGCTTAAGGCCGCTGTCCGCCAGCGGCTAGGCCGCGTCGCCGGTAGCTGAGGGGCGTCGTACCGAACTCGGAACGAAACGCACGGTTGAAGTTCGAGACGTCGCCAAAGCCGGAATCGAGCGCGACATCGATCACCTTGCGTGACTCGGCCACAAGTTGCGTCGCGGCGGCCCGGAGCCGGGCGCGCAATACGTACTGATGTGGCGTGACGCCGGTCAATCGCTCGAAGGTGCGCAGGAAATGATAGGGACTTAGGCCGCTCTCACGCGCCTGGCTGGCGAGACTGAGATTCGCGTCGGGCCGTTCATCGATCGCGCGGATCGCGCGTGTGACGCGGGCTGCGGCGTTCACCGGCAGAGACACGTGGTTTGACGACTGCCGTGCCGCGAGCCCGGCGGTGCGGACCGCGACGTTCACGGCAAGCTCCTCCCACCCGACGTCGCGAGCCCCCCCCCCGATGACGCCCGCGCCCGCACTTGCGACGAGCGGTGCGAGGTCCCGGAGGGGCGGCACGCGTGCGACCTTGAAGCGTGCATGTGTCAGTTCCTCGAAATAGTCGGGCTCATACCAGAAGACGACGCAGCGATCGCCCTCCGCGTGCTCATGGCCACACTCGTAAGCCATGCCCGGATTGCCGAGCATCAGGGAGCCGGGCGCCATTAATCCGCCGCCTAGTGCCGAGCGGTACTGAAAGGTCCCGGCGAGAACCGTTGCGATGGAGTAGTGCGTGTGCTGCTCCTCGAACGGGTGATCCTGCGGGCCGGAGGTGCAGAGCACATCGGCCACCGACCATCCGGTCCCGCCGGCAATCATGCGCGGTGTCGCGCGACCCGCTTCTCCGCGCAACCGGCGGCGCACCAATGCCTGCTCTAAAGCGACCGCAATTTTTGCCAAGACGAGTGCCTCATCTCCGCGGTATCATGCGCATTCACCACAACCGGAGCCACACATGACCAACACGGTAGCCGTCGCAATCGAATCCCGGATCCTCAGCGAAGGCTGGGGGCCAGGGGCGTGGCATGGCGCTGATCTCAAGGCCGCGATCGCCGACGTGACCCCTGCCGTCGCGTATTGGAGGCCGGCGCCCGGACGCCACAACATCGCCGAAATCGCATTGCATCATGCGTTCTTCGCGCGGTCGGTCCGTGCTCAAGTCTCGGGCACACCGGCCGAGCCGTTCGTCCTGCCAGGGGAAGATTGGTTTGTCGTCGACAGTGAAAAGACGATCCCCTGGTCCAAGATTCAAGCTGCGCTCGAGGCCGAACAGAATCGGCTCGCCGAGCTAGTCGCATCGGTTGAGACAGTGACAACGAGCTCACCATTGGCCGGGACTGAGCGATTCAATTTGGTACTCGGCATCGCCTGTCACGCGATCTATCACGCTGGTCAGGTGCAACTGATCAAACGGCTTCGTGGCGCTTGAGGGTTCCGGGGCGTCGTGGATAACGACTCCCCGATCATACCGCCGCTCTTCGTCTCAACAGTGACACGACGCCCGTGCCGCTAGTCGATTGAGCGTTCGGTTTCGGTGCAGCTAGGTAACGCTGTGCAGCCTCGGTGACGACGCGTCGCATCACGGTGCCTAACCCGTACCCAGCCACCTCCGCGGCGGTTACAAAAGCGCCGTGCTGCGCGAACAGATCGGACCACTTCACCTCGATGAGAACCGGGTCGCCCACGTGTGGGACCCGGACGTCGACGCGCGCGTAGTCACGGCAGCCCGCCACCCGGTACGCCGCGCGCGCATACATGCGGATCCGATCCGCGATGGCGTCGTCAAGGAGCGCCGGGCACGCCTTGCCGTCCCCGCCGCGCAGGTGCTCCACTAGTGGAAGGCACTCGAGCACTTCGTTGCCGAGCAGCGCGACGCTGATCTTGCGTCCGCGGACCATCTCCTCGACGAGCGCGCCCTGCCCATGGCGCTTACGGATCTTGCGGACCGCGTGCCGTAGAGACGGGAGATTGCGCACGCTGCGGCGGTTCGCGTCCGGCTGGAACTGCGGGCCGACCCATGCTGGAAACTCGGCGGCGAGCGCATCAGTGGGCTCGTGGACGAGGACGTGCCGCGGTACCGGCACCTCGGCCTGTCGCAACAGCGTGAGCAGGGCAAACCGATCGGCCAAGCGCGCGTGTGCCAGCGGACCCGGCCCGGTGTACGGAATGCCCGCGATCTCGAGCAGCGCCGGCACGTGGATCCATCCATCGCCTTGCTGGCCGGTGGCGAGGTTGAGGACGATCCCTCCGGGCGTGCCGCGCCGGTCGGTCGGCAGGTACCGTGCCAGCTGGCGCAACAGCTTCGAGTTGCCGTCGAAAACCGTGACCTCGAAACCCTGATTGCGGAGCGCGGCCAAATGCGGTCGGATCGACCGTGCCCTCGACCCAACGGGCGCCTCTCGACCCAACGACGCTACGCGGTGCGTGGACTTACGGGTGCGAACGACGGCAACCTTGGGCCGAGCGGTAACGTGACGCGAAATCCGGGCTGGCCACGATTCCAACAGGCGCAGGTCGAAGAACTCGGCCACGAGCACGATAGCCATCAGCTGCGTCAGGACCAGCTCAGGAGAGTTATAGCTGAGTCGTGAGACCGGTCCGTCGATCAGCGTGAAGAGCAGCGCGAGCACGATCGTCCATGTTGCTCGCCAGACCGCCATGACGACGTCGTCCTGTTCGAGAGTCTTGCCAACCCCCTCGGCAAACATGGCCGTGATGATTGCGGGAAAGAAGGCGACCCTCCAGACGGCCTCAGAACCGAGCCACGGGGCGACGAGCAGCGCGCCCAGAAGGGTCATCGCCGACAGGCCCAGGATGAACGCGAGTCGCGCGTACAAAGGGAGTCGGACACGCCGGATCCATGGCCGGACGAGGACGATCAAGCCGACAATCACCAGCATCAAGGCGAGGCTTGGAAAGAGCCCGATCGCCTGGAATCCCAAAGCCAGAAGGATCGCTCGTACGCCCAACACCCGGACCCCGAGGACAAGCCGGAAGGACGCCACGAGCAACGCTCCGGTGGGGAGCAGAAGCAGGAAGAGGATCGCGGACCGGTCGCGGGGCGGCACCCAGTCGAAGGAGAAATGCTCGTTCAGGAACGCGCCGAGCGCTCGGAGAGGCTCGAGCAGCGCCGGCGTGTGCGACTCGCCCGGCAGCGCGACGACCCGCGACAGGGCAATCAGGATCGGCAGGCACGCCGTAACCGCGACCGCAGCTAGTGTGATGGAGTCAACGTGGCCCTTGCGTCGGACGAGTGTCGACCACCACCTCGGAGGGGCGGCGGGGGGCGCGGCCGTGCCGTCTGCATGCTCGTCGCGCGCCATTGGCGCGTCAGCGCTCCTTCTCGATGGCGACTACGGCTGACAAGCCCGGCACCAACTCGGGCGGCGGCTGGTCGAGCAGAATCCGCACACCGACGACGGGCGCTCCGTCCATCCGCGTGAATCGGGGCTTTGGCACGTCCGACTCGGGGACCTCCAGGTCGGTCGACAGTCCGACTCTGTCCACGCGACCGGCGAACTCCACATCGGGAAGCGAATGGAACGTCACTGTTGCTCTGGCGCCGCGCCGTACAAACCGGACGCTTGCCTCGTCGATCCACGCCTCGACCCAGAGGTTGCTCCCGAGCCACATCGAGATCACCGGTCGTCCGGCATCGACGGCACCGCCCGGTTGGATGATCCGGCGAATGATTGCCCCGTCTTCCGGGGCGCGGATCGTGGCACTCGCAAGGTCCGCCTCGGCGCGAGCGAGCCGTGCACGCGCGGCAGCAAGGTTCGCGTCGAGCACCGCCACCCGGCTTGCCCGGATCGTGACCGCATCCCTGGCCTGCCGGGCACCTTGTTCCGCCGAACGCTGAGCCATTACGGCATTCGCCTGCGCCTCGTCCAGCCGGGCTTCGGCAGCGCGACGCCGGGATTCCGCGTTGCGCAGCTCCTCCGTGGACACCATTCCGTGCGAATGCATGGTGTCCTGCAGCTCGTGGTTACGACGCGCCTCCTCTGCCTCAACGCGCGCGGCCTCGGCATTCGCCTTGGCAGCTGAGATCTTGGCCGCTGCCTCCGCTTCCTGCCCCGCGATCTGACTACGCTCCAGGCCGATGGTTTCGGTCTCTACACTCATCGACCGCTCCAGCCCCGCGACCTCGGCGCGCGCCTCTTCTACTTCGGCCAGGAGATGCCGGTCCTCGAGACGCACGAGCACTTGGCCCGCCTTGACCCGATCGCCGGCGTCGACCGCAACCGACGCGACGAGGCCGCTGATCCGCGTACCGATCTCGGCGACGTGGCCGCGGACAGCGGCGTTCTTCGACGTCACATGCTGCAAGCGGTATTGGAGCGAGAGGTAGGCGGGCGGTGCCAGCACGAGTACCGTTAGTACCGCCCACCAGGGCCGGCGCCAGAACTTACGCCGAGAATCCGAACCCACCGGACGCGCGGGCACACCCACCAGCTCAGTGATCGCATCCCCGGCGGCGAGCTTCCTTGCCTCGTTCGCCCTATCCATCAGAGACTCCGACCTCCGAACAGGAATCTACGGACGAGTTGGACCAAAGCGCCCTGGTCACAGAATGTCGCGAACGAGTGCCCGACGCCGCGGACTTCGGTCAGCGTCACCCGGGGCACAAGACGGGATGTGGTCGCCGCGTCCCGCATGGCGGCCACCCAGTTGCGCGCGCGCTCCAGGCGGGTGGTCCCCTGCTGAGCATTGGTCCGCGCCGTGTTGCGCGTGTTCTCCAGCGTTGTATCCAGGTCGCCAACAAGCACGCTGATGGGCACGCGCAGGAACTGCTCAGCGTCGAACGTCACGTCAGGGAGGGCTCGAACGGGACGAATCCCGTACGGATAGGATTCCGACGGGTCGGGGAACGTGTACCAACCAGCCGCGGCCACGACGGCCCGGGCGACGCGGTGCGGATGGGCTATGGCGTAACGGTGTCCGAACTGCGCGCCGCCCGAGAACCCGAAAAGGTAGATTCGGGACGCGTCGGCATTGCAACGGGACGCTACCTCAGCGAGGCAGCGATCGAGGAGCAGGTCGACGCGATGGCCACGGCCGGACCTTCCCAGACGCTGATAGTCGTGATGCGGCTCGAAGGTGGGGGCCACCATCACCACGCCACATTCATCGCACATCTCCGCGAACGCGATGCTGTGTTCCAATGCGTTGCCCGAAATCCCGTGCACCGTCACCATCAACGGCGCGCCAGGCTTGGCGGACCGGGGCACGTACAAGAGGTACTCCAATGCCGGAGCAGGAGCGAGTGCGCGCTGCACGATGCGCCCTCGGGCGAGGT
This sequence comes from Gemmatimonadales bacterium, assembly GCA_035259785.1. Lineage (GTDB taxonomy): Bacteria > Gemmatimonadota > Gemmatimonadetes > Gemmatimonadales > GWC2-71-9 > 20CM-2-65-7. The sequence goes on along the minus strand of DATFVZ010000001.1, from coordinate 1,042 downwards.
ACCTGCGGGCGCGCGCGCTGCGGTGACGAACCTCAGAAGGCAGCAATGGCGCTCTCCACGCGGAGCCTCAGCACCACTTCGTGGGCGCGTCCGCCCGGGCGAGCAGATCCATCGCCACCTGCGCCGTGGCAAGCGCGGCACGGTCGTACACAGGCAGGCCCGTTGCGTGATGGGCCTCGCCGACCAGTAGCGGTGCGGAGGTCAGCACGCCGCTCAGAGCCAGCACGGGCGTGGGCCGCCCGCGGAGGCAGTTAAATCCTGCAAGGGCGCCCATCGAGTCTTGCGCGGCGAGCACGAGACCACCCACTACGTGAGAGAACGTGGAACCGCTGAGCAGGGTCGCCGTCTCCCGTTGCAGGACACCGTCGGCGATCTCGAGGATAACAGCGTCGACGCCTTGCTGCGTCACATGATTCACGAGGGACATCATCGTGTGCTCGACTTCCTCGGGCGTCAGCAAATACGTCGAGGGCCGCCCGACATCGGTGAAATCGAGCACTGGGTCGGCGCCCGCATCGCGGAGGAACCAGTAGTCGCCGCCGGAACCGGTGCCCGTGACTTTGGCATACCCGACCCGTAATCCACCCGCGATCAAGCCACGCACCAGATGAACGCAGGTCTGTGTCTTGCCCGAGTCCATGGACGTGCCGACGACGGCAATGATCTTGGGTCGATTTTCACGGGGCGACTCCAACGGCTCCAGCGCGAAGTTGCGCACGTTGATTCTGTTTGCGTCGCCATCCGCCAGCAGTGCGACTGGAGTGATCTTCGTCGGTCCGCGCGTCATCTTCGAATGCCACGATCGCGCGTTTGACGCGATCCCCCCTCCCGCTACGAGGTGGCATGGACCCATGGAAGTGGGGACTTCCGCCTCGAACTGATTCGGCGCATACCGGTGTGCGTATACCACGACCACCTCATTGCCCGGAAACAGCTGGCGGCGTCGACCATTCACGAGATGGAGCGCACCGTGATGTCCGATGACATCAACCCGTGCCAGCACTAGGTCGCCGACCATCGGCTGGCCCTCGGGCGGCAGCAG